>JAEDJR010000184.1 GCA_016296235.1 Oscillospiraceae bacterium | reverse complement strand
TTCATTATATCGCAGCACATTTGATTTGTCAAGAACTTTTTTCAAGTTTTTTCAATCAATTTGCTTTGCTATGTTTAAGCTCCCTTGCGGAACGCTCCGTTATAATACAACAGAGAATTCCATTTGTCAACAAGAAATCTGAGGAAAAACTGCACAAATGATCCCGGGTCAAATTTGGTCTGTTTTGTTGCAATCCAAGCGATTGTATTTGCTGCGGAATCTAACCCCCAGGAAGCAAATCAAGGGCGGCATTTGCCGCCCTTGTATGGATCTGTTTGATTATTCGGCGTCCTCAATCAAGCCGTAGCCGCCGTCATTTCTCTTATACACGACAGCAAAGGCTCCATCGGCCTCCTCATCCCGGAAGGCAAAGAAGCTGTGCTCCAGCAGGTTCATCTGCAGAATGGCTTCCTCTCTGGTCATCAGCTTCATGTTGAAGCGCTTGGTCCGCACAATCTGGAAGGGTTCCTCCGGCTCATCCGGCACAAAGGAGGAAACTGCTTCGGGTTCACGAACCAGGGCATCCTGCCGGATGCGTTTGGCCAGGCGGGTCTTATTCTTGCGGATCTGGCGCTCAATGGTGCTGACACAGGCATCGATGGAGGCGAACATATCGGAGGTGCTCTCACTTGCACGGAAATAAGTGTTGGAGGCATGAACCGTAATCTCAACCTTATTGCGGTTCTTCTCAACACTGAAAGTGACAAGTGCGTCTGCTTCATCCCGGAAATATCTCTGCAGCTTTGTTACTTTCTTTTCTGCATAGGCGTGGACGTTATCAGGCAGACTGACTTTCTTTTCGGCATAGTGAAAATTCATAGAGATCGCTCCTTTCTTTTGCGAACGGATCAGTTTCCTTCTCCGTGTGTACATTATACCATATTTCCCGAAAAAGTCCAGGTGCAAAATAGTCAAAACCGACAAAGCCACAGGGCTTCGGCGGTTTTGACTGGGTAATCTATTGCTTTTTCGATGTTTTTCAGGGGTTTCTCCGGCTAAAAGGTTCCGATTTCGGAATGTTAATTTTCTGTGTCCTTCTCCTCGGCTTCCTCCAGAAGGCCAATCATCACCGACTGATACACCGATTCTGCGTTGCGCCGGTAGGCGGCCTCCAGTTTTCTGGCCTGGTGCAGCGTAGGCGTGGTGAGCTCCAGGTTCATCAACGGCCCCTGCAGGTCGTCCAGGCCCAGCCGGACCGTATAGTCGCCGCTGTCCTCTTTTCGGATTTCCGTCCGCAGGAACTGCTCCCGCTGGGTCTTCCGGTTCAGATTCTCCACGGCCGTTTTGGCCCGCTGCTTCACCGGAAACGCAATGGCATCCTCTGTGATTTCCTCCGTCTCCCGGCCCTTATCCGTAATCACGAAAAGGCCGTCCTCCCGCTTTGCAAGATGGCCGCTTTCCACCATCTGGGGGATCGCCTCCTGCACGTCAAAGTAGCTCAGACAGTCGTCCTGATAGCACAGCTCATAGATCGTCTGCGCCGATACCGGCTTCTCCACCAGAGCCATAACGTAGAGAATCAGGACTTTGACATCCAGAATATCACGAATAAACCCATGTCGCTGCATATGACACCTCGCTGGAAAACATTTCTTGTCTATCTCTATTCTACCACGGAAAGTCCACCGCCCGCAAGGGTTTGGGCGTTTTTTCTCCTGCAGATGGAAAGCTTTTCCGGTTGATTCTCCGGTAAAACTGGGGTTTAATGGGCGTGCAAGGAGGTAATTGCTATGAAAAGAAAAATTTTCACTTCCCTGGCCGCAGCAGGTATTCTGGCCTGCACCGTCATAACGGCCTCCGCCGCACAGCCCGTCCCGGAGACGCGCCCCTGCCGCTACGCCTGGCAGTGTCCCGGAATCGGAACACAGAAGCCCGTTCCGGACACGGTGCCCGGGCAGGACACCATGTCCGCCCTGGAGGCCGAAGCCTGCCGGCTGATTAACCAGCAGCGGGCAGCCTACGGTCTGGCTCCCCTGACCATCGACGCCGGTCTCAGCGTCAAGGCCAGAATCAAGTCCCTGGATATGAAGAACAACGGCTATTTCAGCCACACTTCCCCTACATACGGGTCTCCCTTCGCCATGATGAAGTCCCTGGGAATCTCCTACCGCTCTGCCGGTGAGAACATTGCCAAGGGTTACACCAGCGCCAAGGCCGTGGTTGACGCCTGGATGGCATCCCAGGGCCACCGGGATAATATCCTCTCTTCCAAGTATTCCTCCATGGGGATCGGTTATGTGGACGGCTACTGGACCCAGTGGCTGATCGGATAAGGCCGAGCGTTTAAGCGGTGGGGGCAAACCCCCGCCCTACCGTTTTGCATTCTGCGGCGCTTATGCGCCGCAGCTCTTTATGACAAAATACAGAATCAAAATGGCCACTGCGCCGATCCATCGGCTGCCGGCAGGCTGAGCCTGCTTCACGGTCTTTTTTTCTCTGACCGGCGGTTTTTCCCGATTGGGCAGGGCGCAGCGCTCTCCCGCTTCGGGATGCGTATGCGTTGCCGGTCGATTCGGGGCCGGCTTCCGGGGCTGCTCTGTGCGGGGCAGCATGCAGCCTTCGCCCGGCTCCCTATGACTGTGCAGCGGCGCCTGCTTGCCTGTTTCCGTTTTCATGCGCACACCGCACAAAGGGCAGACGCGCTCCTCCTCGATTGTACGAAATCCGCATTCCGGGCATCGTTTCATGTCAAACCGCCTCGCTTTCTGTCATCAGTGTAACACAAACCGTTTGAAAAAGAAAGTCTCCCGTTTTTTCCGAATCGTGAAACCTTTTCCTTCTGTTTTGCGTCCATATTGTCAGAGACACAGAAGGAGGCCTATTATGCGCTGCAAGTATTTTTCCGCAATCGGAATTTCAACATCCCTGCTGCTGATGGCGCTGCCCTGCGGCGTCACGCTCCGCTTCCAGGACCCGCTCCGGATCCGGCAATATTCCTATCTCAGTCCGACGCCCATGCTCTGCGGGAACTGGTTCCCCATTCTGGCAATTCTGTTTTCGTTTCTGGCCCTGGTATTTTTGCTGCTGCGGCGGGATTACGGACAGATGGCTCCGGTCTGTCTGGGATTGTCCATCATCTCCCAATGCCTCAGCTGGGTCATGTTTTCCGCCTTCAGCGTCACAGGCCTGGCCGTGGTGCTCATTCACAGTTCCATATTGCTGCAAAAGCATCTCCCTTCCTGGAGCCTGGAAAACTAGCAAAAAACGCATGTCACGCGCTGTGACATGCGTTTTTTATTTCGGATTATCCCTCTTCCGCCAGCTTGCGGCCCATGAGCACGCCCATGACGGAGGCCATCATCAAGCCGCGGGTCCAGCCGGAGGAATCGCCCAGGCAGTGGAGTCCCTTGACATTGGTGTTGAAGTCCTGATCCATCTTGACCCGGTTGGAGTAGAACTTCAGCTCCGGGGAATACAGCAGCGTCTCATAGGAGG
>JAEDJR010000183.1 GCA_016296235.1 Oscillospiraceae bacterium | reverse complement strand
CTGGTAGATGGCGGTGCCGTCCATATTGATGGTGGCGCCCAGGGGCAGGACGAAGGAGCTGATTTCCGGCTCCGCGCCCATTTTGTTGCAACACTCGATGTTCAGGGGCAGGGTGGCGTTGGAGCTGGTGGTGGTGAAGGCGCAGATGAAGGCGGGGGCGATGCCCTTGGCGAACCGCAGGGGGCTCATGCCGCTCATAAACTTCACGCTGGCGCCGTAGACCAGCACCACATGGAGCAGATAGCCCAGGTAGGCCACGGCGATGACCAGAGCCAGGGTGCCCACGATCTTGGGGCCGTTTTCAGCCACCACGTTGGTCATGAGGCAGAACACGCCCAGGGGGGTGATTTTGATGATCATCATCATGATCTTCATGACCACTTCGTTCATGCAGTTGATGGCGTCCCCGATTTTCCGTCCTTTGTCCCCGGCGGCCAGGACGCCGGCGCCCAGGAGGATGGCAATGACGATCACCGGCAGCATGTCGGCGTTGACCATGGGCTTGAAGAGGTTGTCGGGGAAGATGTTGACGATGACCTGCATGACGCTGGGGGATTCCTTGGCCTCATAGGCCAGCTCGCCCAGCTTGACGCTGTCCAGAGGCGGGAAGAGCCCCTTGAAGGCCGTGGCCAGGGCCAGACCGATGACGACGGCCAGGGCCGTGGTACACATGTAGTACACAAAGGTCTTGAGGCCGACGCTGCCCACGCGCTTGAGATCCTTCAGGGAGATGACGCCGTCGGCAATGGAGAACAGCACCACGGGTACGACCAGGAATTTCAGCAGGTTGATGTAGATGGTGCCGATGGGCTTGATCCATTCCTTGGTGAAGTCCGGATTGCCCAGGAAGCACAGGCCCGCCAGGATACCGGCAAACATGCCGATGAAAATCCAGGCCGGCAGGGAAAGCTTGCGTTTTTTGTTCATGGGGGTCCCTCCTTTTTCTTCTTTTGGTGAATTCATTGTACCATAAGAATCCGGCCCGGCGGTGTTCAGAAGTTGTATAAATTGCTCTTAAAATCCCGCTGTTTTCCATCAAAGACTGTGCATTCCGTCATTTTCTCCATGCACCTTCCCTCTTGCGTTTTTGCCGTTTTTTCAGTATGATGATACCATACAGAGAGAAAAGGTCTGAGACGATGGATTTGAAGAAGCTTTATATTGAATATGCCCTCTATCCCGCCATGTCCCTGCTGCAGCGCAACCGGGTCACGGCCTATACCCGGGCGCTGATGGCCACGGAGTCCATGGCGCCGGACCAGCGGGCGGCTGCTCTGCGGCAGCGATTGTCGGAGCTGCTGGCCCTGTGCCGCAGCCAGGTGCCGGCCTACGCCGCCATGCCCTTCACGGAGCTGGAAATGCGGCGGGAGCCCATGGACTGCCTCCAGGCCGTGGAGCCGATCCTGCTGGCGGACTTTCTGGGGGAGGCCCGGGAGCATCTGGTAAGAGGGACGGATCTGTCCGCCCTGCACCGGCGGGAATGCGCCTGCGGCGACCAGGCCGCCGCGTCCATCTACCTGACCCAGGAGCAGATTGAGCGCTATGAGGCCGCCCGCTGGCGCGGTCTCAGCTGGTACGGCGTCACCTTCGGCAGCCCCAGCGTCCTGCTCTGGGACCAGCCCCGGGAGCCCTACTTCCTGCAGCAGGAGCCCTATATGAAAAACCGCCTGTCCATCTCCGTGTGCGCCATGACGGAACGCAGCGTCCAGCCCACGGCGGAGCAGATCGACGAATTCCGGCCCGAATACCTGACCGGCAGCGCCTCGGCCCTGGCGATCATGGCCGAGCGGATGCTGGCCTCCGGCGTCCGTCTCCGGACCCCGCTGAAGGTGGTCACCGTCAGCCAGGGCGTGGCCACGGAGAGCCTGCTGCGGAAGCTGAGCCAGGTCTTCGGCTGCCCGGCCGCCCAGAATCTGGGCTCCAGAACCGAGGGCGTCATGGCCTATATGTGCCCGGAGGGACATCTCCATGTGACGGCGGAGCACTGCTATGTGGAGCTGCTGGATCCCAGAACCTGGGCACCGGTTCCCCCCGGTCACCGTGGTCTGCTGACGGTCACCAACCTGCTGGACGAGACCATGCCCCACCTGCGGGTCATTCTGAACTATATGGCCTCCCTGTCCGATGCCCCCTGTCCCTGCGGCCGCACCCTGCCGGTGCTGGAGAACCTGGAAAAGGTCGCACCGGCGTAACGGCAGCGCCTGACACAACCATACCGAATCATACAAAGCGAAAATCCTGCCGGAATTCGACAGGATTTTCGCTTTGGCTCTTCAAACAGGATCGATAACACTCGCTTTTCTGCACAGATGGATCACCGACATCAGAAAGGTGCGCGCCCAAAAGCCGCATCCTCCAAAAACCGTTTTCCGCTCAGCCCGCCAATGCCCGGCGCAGCGCGCAGAGAAACTCCTCCTTCGCCCGGCGCGACACGTCGATCTCATCGGACGCCGTCTCAAATCCGTGGAAGCAGCGCGGGTACAGATGCAGCTCCACCGGCACCTCCGCCTGTGAAAGCTTCGCGGCATAGGCGATTGTCTCATCGCGGAAGGGATCGAAGTCCCCCACGAGAAGGTACGCGGGCGGAAGCCCCGTCAGATCGTCCGCGCGCGCGGGGGAAGCGTAGATGGGCGGCTCGCCCTGAACCTCGCGCAGATACCAGCGCCACGCGACGGCGTTCATATCGCTGTTCCAGCAGCGCGGGAACGTCTTTCCCGAGATCTCGCGGCAGGAGGCCGTCTCGTTGCGGTCGTCCAGCATCGGGCAAAGCGGCATCTGAAACACGAGCTTCGGCCCCTTGCGGTCGCGGTTCAGAAGCGTCAGCGCCGCCGTCAGGCCGCCGCCCGCGCTCTGACCGGCCACAGCGATGCGGCCACCATCGATTCCCAGCGTCCCGGCGTTTTCCGCCGTCCACAAAAGCGTGTCGTAGCAATCCTCCAGCCCAGCCGGGTATGGATGGCGCGGTGCAAGGCGGTAATCTGGCGCAATGACCACGCAGCCCGCCGCACGCGTAATCTCCGCACACAGAAGAGCGTTGTCTTCGGGCAGGCCGCAGAAAAACCCGCCGCCGTGGATCCAAAGAAGTCCCGGCAGAACGCCCTCCGGCTGCTCCGGTGCAATCACGAGCACGCGCACGCTTCCCCCGTCATGACGCGGCGCGAAGTCCTGCCGGACCGTGACGCCGGGGATCGGGGGCAGCTCGTAGGGCTGCATTTCCCCGGGCCATTCGTCCTCGCGCAGCGGACACGGCTCGATTGCAAGAACCACCGGCAGAAGCTCGGAAAGAACATCCGTTTCTTTTTTCATGGTGAATCACTCCTTCTTTTTCGCTGTTCACGATTACCTGTTATTTTCCAAAACCGACCCGAAGGAAAAGTGAAGCGTGAATGAGGAAGAGGTAATAAGTAAAAATCGACAAGCTCCTTACGTCGCTTGTCGATTTTTGG
>JAEDJR010000182.1 GCA_016296235.1 Oscillospiraceae bacterium | reverse complement strand
TACAACCCCCAGTCAGCTTCGCTGACAGCCCCCTGGAGAGGGGGCACAAGAGTGCATGCACAAATCCCAGTTTGTCGAGCCAGTATTCATTTGAATAATTCTGCAACAAAAACAAAAAACTGGACACCCACTTCAATACGAATTGTATCAAAATCGGTGTCCAGTTTTGGTGCACCTTCACGGACTCGAACCGGGGACCCACTGATTAAGAGTCAGTTGCTCTACCAACTGAGCTAAAGGTGCATGGCTGTATTCAGAAACCTTAATTATTATAATCTGAATTTGCCCATTGTCAAGACATTTTGCGGAAATTTCTGCAGCGTACGCTGAAATATAATCCTATTGACATGGTAGGTTTATGATGATATACTGGTGCAAGCAAACGGAAAGAGGGGACCGGATATGCACAGAGCGTTGATTGCCATGAGCGGAGGCGTGGATTCCAGCGTGGCGGCCTGCCTGATCCGGGAGCGCGGCTGGACGTGCATTGGCGTGACCATGAAGCTGCTGCAGAACGAGGAACTCGGATTGTCCGGAGAGCATCCGTGCTGTTCCCTGGAGGATGTGGAGGACGCCCGCCAGGTGGCGGGCAAGCTTCACATGCCCTACTATGTGTTCAATTTCGCCCAACAGTTCCGCGCTTGTGTCCTGGAGCCCTTTGTCAGCGCCTATGCTGCCGGAAGGACGCCAAATCCCTGCATTGCCTGCAACCGGCATCTGAAATTCGATCTGCTGCTGCGGCGGGCCAGGGAGCTGGATTTTGACTATGTGGTCACCGGGCACTACGCGCGGATTGTTCTGGACCGGGAGACCGGGAACTATCAACTGAAAAAGGCCCTGGATGCGTCCAAGGATCAGAGCTATGTGCTCTACTCCATTACCCCGGGTCAGGCTGCGGTGCTCTATGATGGAGACGTTGTCCTGGGCGGCGGCACCATTCTGTAAATTGAGTTCCACACACGCACATCTGTCCCGATTATGGGACAGATGTTTTGCTATACTGGCTCCGAAAGGAGTGACAGCTGATGCTGCAGCAGATTTTGGAGGGACTGAATCCGGCTCAGAGGGCGGCGGTGGAGGCCACCGAGGGCTATGTCCGGGTGGTGGCAGGCGCCGGATCCGGTAAAACCAAGACCCTGACCCGGCGGTTTTTGTATCTGGTGGAGGGCCTGGGCATTTCGCCGGCCAGTATTTTGTGCGTGACGTTTACCAACAAGGCGGCGGCAGAGATGAAAAAACGCATCCGGCGAACTCTGCCGGACCGGGATCTGGCGTATATCACCACCTTCCACGGGTTTTGCGTGAACCTGCTGAAGGAGGACTGCCATGTGGCCCAGTATCCCTCCACCTTCGTGGTCCTGGACGAGGAGGACAAGGCGGCCATCCTGAAAACGGTCTTTGAGGATCTGCACATCACCTCCCGGGAGATGACCATCAAGGAGGCCATCGACTACATCGGCTGGCGCAAGGGCGGCCGGGGCTATGTGAAAACCCTCATCGACATGGATCTGGAGCGGCTGCGGAGCCTGGAAACCACGGCCTCCACCCTGAAGGATCAGGTGCTCTACCGGTATTTCTACGAGCAGCGCAAGTGCTACGGCCTGGACTTCGACGATATCATCTATTTTGCCCTCTACATCCTCAAGGAGGACCGGGCGGTGCGGGAGAAGTGGCAGAAGCGGCTGGAGTACATCATGGTGGACGAGTTCCAGGACATCGACAAGGATCTCTACGAGCTGGCGGAGATTCTCTCCGCCCACCACAAAAACCTCTTTGTGGTGGGCGACCCGGATCAGACCATCTACACCTGGCGCGGGGCGGATGTGAATTTCATCCTGGAGTTTGAGAGCAAGCACCCCGGCGCAAGTACCATCATTCTGGACGTGAACTACCGCTCCACCCCGGAGATTCTGGCGGCGGCCAACGCGCTCATTGCCCACAACCGCCAGCGCATGGAAAAGAAGCTGGAGCCTGTGCGTCCCAGCCAGAAAAAGCCCTTTTATTACCACGCCAAGACCCAGCAGGCGGAGGCGGGCTGGATGGCTGCCGAAATCAAGCGCCTGACCGCCGGGGGCCTGGCGCCCAACCG
Source organism: Oscillospiraceae bacterium (assembly GCA_016296235.1). Lineage (GTDB taxonomy): Bacteria > Bacillota > Clostridia > Oscillospirales > Oscillospiraceae > Avoscillospira. The sequence goes on along the minus strand of JAEDJR010000182.1, from coordinate 1,386 downwards.
GATCGCCGTGCTCTACCGGGCCCACCACGTCTCCCGGGCCATTGAAGAGGCGCTGATCCGGGAGAAGATCCCCTATGTGCTCTATTCCGGCGTGGAGTTTTATAAACGCAAGGAGATCAAGGATGTCCTTTGCTACCTGCGGATGGTGGCCTCGGGGGACGACATTGCGTTTTTGCGGACGGTCAACGAGCCGCGCAGGGGTGTGGGACGCACCCGCATCGCGTATCTCAAGGACTATGCCGCTCTGCGGGGAATGTCTCTCTACGAGGCCCTGCTGGAGAATCTGGAGACGGAGCTGTTCCGAAAAAGCCGGGCTGTGGAGTACGCCAGGATGATTGAAAAATACCGGGCCATCTATCAGACCATGGACCTGACGGATTTGCTGACGGAAATCCTGACGGAGAGCGGCTACGAGGCCATGCTGCGGCTGTCCGGCGAGGAGGACCGTCTGGATAACCTGGCGGAGCTGAAGCAGGCCATTTATGACTACGAGGCCAAGGCCGGAGAGCTGGTGACCCTGGAGGGCTATCTGGCCCACGCGGCCCTGTTCACCAACATGGACACTGTGGAAAAGGCTGCTGCCGTGAAGCTTATGACCGTTCACGCGGCCAAGGGCCTGGAGTTCCCGGCGGTATTCCTCTGCGGTCTCAGTGAGGGCATTTTCCCCACCAAGCGGGCCAACACCCGGGAAAAGCTGGAGGAGGAGCGGCGGCTGTGCTATGTGGCCTTTACCCGGGCCGAGGACCGGCTGTACCTGTCGGACAGCGCCGGCCAGGGCTATGACGGCGTCAGCCGCTGTCCGTCCCGGTTTCTGCTCAACGCCGGAGAAGAGAATGTGGACTATGCGGAACCTCTGGAACCGGCCCTGCTGGAGGAGGCCCGGCGCCGGATAGAAAAGACCGAGTCGCCGGAACCTGCGCACCGGGACGCCTTTGCGCCCAAAACCAGGGTGCGGCACCCGGTGTTCGGGGAAGGAACAGTTCTGGCTCCCGGGGAGGGCGGCGTGATTGTCCAGTTTGACCGAATCAGTACCCCCAGGACCATCGCCCCGGGGGTACTGGAAATACAGAATTAAGAATTAAAAACGCTTATCGTGTTTTCTCAGCAAATCAGAAAATTGGGATTTGTCTTTGAATTGACAATTGAGGTATCCGCTTCGCGGATGATTTGAAACTGCGCCACACCCCCTCGTGCCCCCTCTACAGGGGGCTGCCGGAGCGCAGCGGAGGCTGGGGGTTGCTGCAAATCAGCAATTGTTTCGTTCGTTCGGTAAAACTGCTTGTCGATACAACCCCCAGTCAGCTTCGCTGACAGCCCCCTGTGTAGGGGGTACGAGGGGCGCGCTGCATCCTTTGAAACACCGGCTGCACCCAAGCCTCCCCTGTG
>JAEDJR010000181.1 GCA_016296235.1 Oscillospiraceae bacterium | reverse complement strand
GCATTTGCCGCCGCCCAGCAGGGCGCCCCTGGCCGCGGCTTCATCGATGCCCGGGGACAGGGTAGACACCACAACGCCGCCGGAAGAAGCGATCTCATAGGCCAGACGGCGGCCCATTTTCAGGCCGTAGGGCGTGGCGCTGCGGGTGCCGATGACGGAAACGGCGGCCTCCTCATCCAGGCCCTTGATGCTGCCCTGCACGAACAGGGCCACCGGCGGGGCAAAGATGGCCTTCAGCCGGGCAGGATAAGCCGCGTCCTGCATGGTGACCACCTCCAGGCCCAGGGCATGGCAGGCGGAAAGGATGGCGTCCACCCGGCGCAGGTCCCGGGCTTCCAGAAGGGCCGCGTCCCGCTCCGACAGGCCGGGAAGGCGCGCGAAAGCGCCGGAGGGTGCAAAGAAGGCCTCCTCCGCGCCGCCGTAGTGGGCGATCAACGCCGCCCTGGCCCTGGGGCTTACATTGCTTTGGGAGGCAAGCCACAGCCAGTATTTTATCGCTGCCAATGTTCCACCTGCTTCATTTTTTTATCTTATCGCGGGTCATCTCCCACAGGATGAGGGAAGCCGCCACGGCGGCGTTGAGGGACTCACTGCCGGGAGTCATGGGGATGATCAGCTGCCCGTCACAGGCATCCATCAGTTCCCGGCTCAGGCCCCGGCCCTCGCTGCCCACGCAGACCATGGCGTTTTTGAGAGACAGGGAGCGGATATCCGCCGCCTGCTCCGACAAAGCGGCAGCGTAGAGGGGCAGGCCGTTTTTCGCCGCCAGGGCCTTCAGCGCCGGGATGTCCGCATGGAGCACCCGCTGGCGGAAGATGGCGCCCATGGTGGCCCGGGAGGCCTTGGGGCTGTACACATCGGCGCAGGCGCCCACCAGCACCACGGCCTGAACGCCCAGGGCCTTGGCCGTGCGCAGGACGGTGCCCACGTTGCCGGGGTCCTGGACATTTTCCAGCACGATGGCGTTTTCCAGGGGCCCGTCTGTTTCTTCCCGGGGGATGGCCACGGTGAACACCGGGCCGGGGCTGTTCTTCATGGGGGAAGCATAGTCGAAAAGATCCGCTGGGGCCACATACTGCTTCACGCCCTCCAGCCCTGGCAGGGCCTCCGCCTGTTCCTTCCACAGCACAGAGCGCAAATCGGCCCCCTGAGCCAGGGCCTCCCGCAGCAGCTTGATGCCGTCGCAGAGGTATTCCCCCTGCTCCCGGCGGAAAGCACCATCCGCAGCCAGGGAGCGCAAACGGACGATATGTTGATTTTTTCTGGAACTGATGGCTTCTATACCCATTTTTACCACTCCGCCGGCGTAATTTCGGCTATATCATAATACAGGGTTTTCAAATAATCAAGAATTTTATATATAATAGAAGCAATTCCATGTTGAAAGGGAAAGCGGACGGCAGGCCGCCGGTTGGCAGTCAGCCGTCTGCTTTCCCTGTTTGATGGGTTTTGCAGGACTGTTCTATTGTTTGGCTGCTGGGGGGCGTGCATCGCAGGTCTGCAGAGTGCAGCTGGGAAGAACATTTCATGCCTCCCTCTGATGAGGGAGGTGGCAAAAATCTCTGATTTTTGACGGAGGGAGAGAATATATGAGTCTAACTGATCTGACGGTCAAAAATCTCTCCCTCAGTCAGCTTCGCTGACAGCTCCCTCGTCAGAGGGAGCCAAGGGGGCGGGGGAAACGAGGCCGCGGGCGTGACAGCTCCCCTTAGGAAGGGGAGCCAAGGGGGAGCGGGTTTCCCAGGCCCGCCTCCTTGGGAAGGGGAGCCTATGGGAGTGGCGAAATCGACGTTATGTCAACTATCCATCAGGCCCAGGAAGCAATCCTGGCTGGCGACCTCGGCATAGAGGATGGCCCGGTTCTCCCCGAAGTCATAGACCTTTACCACATCCGCCAGGGACTCAGGCCCGCCCAGCTCCCGGAAGCGGTCCGGGAAGGCGTCAAAGGCTTCCTCCCGGAAGAGGCAGCCCGCCTCCCCCTGGTAGACCGCGGCATAGAAGATGCCGCTCTCCACCAGGTCCTGGAAGAAATGGCTGCCATAGCTCAGCTCCGGCCGCAGGCCATGGGACTGATAGGCCAGCTCGCAGATGCAGGCATAGTGGGAGATCTCCGCGAAGCTCACAGGAACGCCCAGGCTGGGGGTGGTGGTGCCCCAGCGGCCCGGCCCCAGCAGGACAGCATTCCCGCCCTTCAGCCTTCGGTTCATATCCCCTACGGCACGGGCCACGGCATACTTCATCTGTTCCGGCAGCTCCAGGTAGGGCTCCACCTTCACAAACACCGCGTAGCGCACGGGAATGCAGGCGTTGCCGCCCATGAAGTTGCCCCGGATCCGCAGCAGGTGCTCCCGCACCTTGGGCATCACCCCCGCCTGCCCCAGGCCGTGGGTCTGCAAAGGCCGGCATTGCAGCAGGTTCACCCGGTAGTCCCCGTCCCGGCCAAAGCTGCAGGCATACTCCACATCCACCGGGTAGTCGTACTTTTCCGCCAGCAGGGCCATGATCCGGGTCATCACCGGGGCAAAATCCGTGTTCCGCAGCAGCTTGCGGAAGCTGAGCAGCTCCGGCACCGGCTCGCCATAGAGACCCAGCTCCCGGAAGCGGGCGGCGGTGGCCATATCCGGCTCCAGAAACAGGCCGGTATCGGTCTTCATATCCGCTTTGTTCAGTTCCTCCAGCCGCACGGTGGTGAAGCAATTGTTTTTCAGGTCGATCAGGTCCACCTTGTGCTGGGAGAATTTATATTCATCGCCATAGGCCACCATGGGCGGCGCCAGGGGTTTGTTCAGGTCGATGAGCCGGGCATAGTCCTCCGCCTCCCGATCCACGGCCCGGGTGCCCATGCCGAAGACCAGGCGCAGCATTCCCTTGTTCTCCGCTGTTGGGGCGCCGTTTTCGTACAGGTTCCGGGAGTGCCCCACCCCCGCCACATGGGGATAATAATAGCCGCCGTGGCAGTCGCCGCAGACACGCATCACCAGCAGCGCCATCTGCTCATCCCGATCCATCAGGTTCCGCTCAATGCGGTACTGATAGGCCTCCTGGCTCAGGGTGCTGGCATACACGGTCTTTACCGCCGCTTCAAACTCCCGGTACCGTTGCTCGATGCTGCCCTGGTTGGGGCAGAATACGCTTTCATACTTGCCGGCAAAGGCGTTGCCGAAGCCATCCTCCAGCAGGGAGCTGGAGCGGACGATGATGGGCGACTGGCCAAAATACTCCAGCATGGACAGAAACTGACTCTTGATCTCCGGCATGAAATGGCCGTCCAACAGCCGCTGCTTGAATTCCGGGGCTATGCGCAGGTAGTCCTCCGGCTCCAGCATCCGGGTGCGCAGCTCCCAGGTGCCGTTCTGCACGGCGTAGGTATAGAACACGTCCGCCCCGATGAAATAGGAATCGTGGGGCTCGATCCGCCGCCGGAACAGCTCCGGGTCCGTATCCCGGAGGATGTTGCGGGCCAGCAGCATACCCACCGC
>JAEDJR010000180.1 GCA_016296235.1 Oscillospiraceae bacterium | reverse complement strand
ACCCGGATTCTCACGGACTACCTGTGCAGGCAGGAGAACCTGGACACCGCTGCCATTTACGGCTACGACCGGGAGGAGCTGACCCACACCTCCGTGGCCGCCCAGATTGTCAGCGGCAGCGCCGATGCCGGTATGGGCATCTATTCCGCGGCCAAGCTCTATGATCTGGACTTCATTCCCATCTGCATCGAGGAATACGATCTGATTATCCTCGATCACGCCTGGGAGACCCCCATGGTGCAGCAGTTGATTTCCACCCTGAAAAGCGACGCGTTCCGGGATACCATTCTTGCCATGGGCGGCTATACCATTGATCACCCCGGCGAGTGCATCCCGCTGGACTGAGATGAAGCGCTGGGACGCCATCGTCATCGGGGGCGGAATTCTGGGCTGCATGACCGCACGGAATCTGCGGCGGTGGAATATTTCGACCCTTCTCATCGAAAAAGAGGCGGACGTCTGCACCGGCATCACCCGGGCCAATTCCGCCATTGTGTACGCCGGCTATGACAACAAGCCGGGAAGCCGGAAAGCGGACATGACCGTCCGGGGCAACGCCAATATGGACAGGCTTTGCCGGGAGCTGGAGGTGCCCTTCTCCCGGTGCGGCTCCCTGCTGGTGACCTACGAGGAAGCGTCCGTTTCCCGTCTGGAGCAGAAGCTGCAGAACGGGCGTCAAAACGGCGTCCCGGGGCTCCGGCTGCTGTCCGGCGCGGAAGCGGAGGCCATGGAGCCCATGCTGGCGCACGGTGTGGCGGCTGCGCTGTATGCGCCCACCACCGGCACGGTCAATCCGTGGCAGCTGGGCATTGCCGCCTATGAAAACGCGGTTCACAACGGCGCCGAAGCGCTGCTGCATACCGAGGTGCTGGGCATTCGGCTGGAGGATGACGGCTTTGCGGTGGAAACCGGACCGGACACCTTCCGGTGCAGAATGGTGTTCAACTGCGCCGGGCTGTTTGCGGATCGGGTACAGGAAATGCTGTTTCCGCCCTCCGTCAGGCTGCACCGGGATGGGGCGGAGTATCTGGTGCTGGACGATCTGGTGGCGAAGCCGTCCCGGGTGATTTTCCACCAGGCGGGCAGCTGCGGCAAGGGGATCACCGCCATCCCCTGCGTGGAGGGCAACCTCCTGCTCAGCGGCGTCCGCAAACCCCTGGGCATTCCCTTCGCCACCACGGCGGATGGGCTGCGGGAGCTGCGGGCAGCGGCGAAAGCGCTGCTGCCGGAGGTGGATCTGACGAAAACCATCCGCTCCTTCGGCGCCGTCCGGCCCAATCCATATCGGGAAACCGGGGAGAGCCTCCACGATTTCTGCATCGAGCATCCCGCGCCGGGATTTTACAGCCTCATCGGCATCAAGACCCCCGGCCTGACCTGCGCCGATGAACTGGGGCAGGCTCTCGCGGAACGAGCCGCAAGGTATCTGGGGGCAACAGAAAATCCGGCCTTTGACCCGGGGCGGAAGGCTATCACGGCCAGGGATCATGAGATCCTCTGCCGGTGCGGGAAGGTCACAAAATCGGAGATTCTGGAAGCCATCAGACGGGGCGCGGCGTCCGCTGAGGCTGTCAAACGCCGTGTCGGCTCCGGGATGGGCCGGTGCCAGGGCAGCCGCTGTACCTTTGAAATCGAGAAGCTGCTGGGGGAATACGGTCATGGAACAGGTTGATATCCTGATCGTCGGCGGCGGCGCTGCCGGGATTTCCGCGGCAAAAGCGGCAAAGGGCGCCAGCGTGCTGCTGGCGGACCGGAGAGGAGCGCTGGGCGGTGTGCTGCTCCAGTGTACCCACCGTGGCTTTGGCAAAAACAAAAGCGGCATCGAATATGCCGCAGATCTGATCCGGGATTTTCCGGACGAGGTTTCTCTGGCACTGGGGACAACGGTGCTGTCCGTTTCCAAAGAGAAAACGGCGGTGCTTTCCGGAAGGGACGTTGGCCTGCGGGAGGTGGGCTTTTCCCGGCTGATCCTTGCCGCAGGCTGCCGGGAAATCCCCATGGGCGCGCTGCCCATCGCGGGAACCCGCCCGAAGGGCGTTTATACCGCAGGACAGCTGCAGGAAATGATGAACCTGCACGGATTTGTTCCCGAAGGCCCGGCGGTGATCTTGGGAAGCGGCGATCTGGGGCTGATTATGGCAAGGCAGCTGTCAGAACTGGGCCTGTCCGTGACCCTGGTGGAACAGAAGCCCCGGTGCGGCGGCATGGCGATCAATCAGCGGTGCCTGCGGGAGTATCCCATCGGCCTGATCTGCGGCGATACCATATCGGAGGTGCTGGGATATCCCCGGATCACCGGATGCGTCACGGAGCATGGGCTCCGGCTTCCCTGCAGAACCCTTCTGATCGCCGCAGGCCTTGTTCCGGAGCGGGAGCTGCTCCATGATCTTGGGACGCCGGACTGGCTCCATATTTGCGGGAACTGCAATACGGTGCACCCCATGGTGGAAGCCGTGATCCGTGAAGGATCAGACGCGGGCCGTTCCGCCAGGGCGGCGCTTCGGAAGGAACCGCCCCAGCCTGAATGGAGCAGAAGCCTGTAGGGCGCGACGACCCGGCGCGCCGTTTGGCAGTTGGGAAAGGAATGCAGCTGCCTGCAAGCGGCACGCCCAGTGGTCGTGCCCTACAAAAGCACGTTCATAAATGCGTGCCGATTGGCAATCGCCGCGCCGCACCGGCTCGCAATGACAGCGTCGGTTGAGTCCAGATAATCAAACGGAATAAGACGAAAATGTACGAAATACGACAAAATAATTGCCATTGCAAGGATTCTGTGTTATACTTTTATCAGCAACGCAGCCTTATTTCGGAAAGGGACGGCATTCTGTGGCGCTTGAGCCAGTTCGTCTTTGAAGTTGGCCCGTTGTTATTTTTTACTGGGAGGAATATAGAATGAAAAAGATGCTATCCCTTCTGCTGGTTGCTGTGCTGCTGCTGGGCCTGACCGCCTGCGGCGCAGCCCAGAAGCCTGCTGAAACCGCAGATCCCGCCCCGGAAGCCGCCCCTGCCGAAACCCAGGAGACGCCCGCCGAGCCCGCGCCTGAGACGCCTGCCGAACCTCAGGAGACACCCGAAGAACCTGCCCCGGAAGCTCCCGCCGAGCCTGCCCTGGTTGTGGATACCTGCATCCTCAAGGAAGCTGACGACAAAATGCTCAATACCTACACCGTTATCGCGGTGAATCCGGAGGCCCCCTTCACCGATGCCGACGGCAACGCCGTTTCCGATGTGGCGGTCAATACCGCCGGCGCCGACGCCCTGATCCACTGGCTCCTGAGCCAGGAGGCCCTGGATCTGGCAGGCGGCTTCGGCGTTGCGGAATATGGCGAGCACCTGTTCTATGTCAGAGACGACGCCCCCGTTTACACCGGCGAAATCGCTGCCGCCACCGAGGACACCAAGACCATCCGCCTGTCCACCACCACCTCCGTCAACGACTCCGGCCTGCTGGGCTACCTGCTGCCTGTGTTCGAGGCCGCCTACGGCTACACCGTGGAGGTGCAGTCCGCCGGTACCGGCAAGGCCATCAACGC
>JAEDJR010000179.1 GCA_016296235.1 Oscillospiraceae bacterium | reverse complement strand
CCTTGGCCTCGATGGCCTGGTGCAGGCCCTCGTTGTACCGGCGGCCGTACATCAGGCGGCCGGTGAACTCATCGACGATGATGACCTGGCCGTCCTTGACCACATAGTCGATGTCTTTTTTCATGATGCCCCGGGCCTTCATGGCCTGGTTGATGTGGTGGGCCAGGGTGGCGTTGTCGGGGTCGGAGAGGTTCTCAATCTGGAAGAATTCCTCTGCCTTGGCGATGCCCTTGGCCGTCAGGGAGGCGGTCCGGGATTTTTCGTCCACGATGTAGTCGCAGTCGTACTGATCCTGATTTTCCTTCTCGTCGGTGGTGGCAAAGACCTGCTTTTTCAGCCGGGAGACGAAGAAATCCGCCATTTCGTAGAGCTTGGTGGAGGCTTCGCCCTGGCCGGAGATAATCAGCGGCGTCCGGGCCTCGTCGATGAGGATGGAGTCCACCTCGTCCACGATGACGAAGTTGTGGCCCCGCTGCACCATCTCCTGCTTGTAGATGGCCATGTTGTCCCGCAGGTAGTCGAAGCCCAGCTCGTTGTTGGTGCAGTAGGTGATGTCGGCGGCATAGGCCTCCCGGCGCTGGGCGGGAGTCAGGCCGTGGATAATCAGGCCCACCTTCAGGCCCATGAACCGGTAGACCTTGCCCATCCACTCGCTGTCGCGCTTGGCCAGGTAGTCGTTGACCGTGACGATGTGGACGCCCTTGCCGGACAACGCGTTGAGGTAGGCCGGCAGAATTGCCACCAGGGTTTTTCCTTCGCCGGTCTTCATTTCGGCGATGCGGCCCTGGTGCAGGACGATGCCGCCGATGAGCTGCACCCGGTAGGGACGCATGCCCAGAACCCGGTCGGCGGCCTCCCGGACGGCGGCGAAAGCGTCCACCAGCAGGTCGTCCAGAGTCTCACCCTGGGCCAGGCGGGCCTTGAATTCCGCCGTTTTGGCCTGCAGCTGCTCGTCGGTCAGCTGCTTGTAGGTCTCCTCCAGAGCCAGAATGCGGTCCACCTGGCCGGAGAACTTCTTGATTTCCCGCTCAGAGCGGGTGCCGAAGAGTTTGTCGAACAATCCCATTTTATTGAAATCCTTTCCGGAAATATTTCGTACCCTTTATTCTACCACAAAGGGCCAGGCAAAAAAAGGCTAAATTGTGAACTTTTCCGCCGGGAGATTCTGTCTTTACAACAATACGGAATTATGTTAACATGAGGTGATTTCAAAGAGAAAGGAACATCGCGATGAAACATCGTTTTTTACGGTTTGGGGCAGCGGCCCTGACGGCTGTCATGCTGGCGTCCACGGCCGGCGCGGCCCAGGTGCTGCAGCAGTCGAAGCTGCCGCTGGCGGACAGCATGGCCCTGACCTCCGCCTTTGTGGACGGCGGCGAAGCCAGCAAGGAGCATGTGCTCACCTACAGCCCAGGCGGCGACGTCCGCCCCATGGTGGTCTACGGCGACAGCCTCTACGGCCGCAGCACCATGGACTACATAGAGAAATATGTGGCGGGCAAAGGCTATACGGCGGTGGCGGCCGTCAACGCGGCTTTTTTTGATATGTCCAACGGCATTCCCATCGGTATGGTTGTCACGGACGGCGTCCTGCGCAGCAGCGGCGGCGGCGTCACGGTGGGCATCGAAGCCGGCGGAAGCGTGAAAATCGGCCAGCCGGAGCTGAAGGTGGAGGGAAGCTGGGGCGAGAACACGATCCTGCTCCATTATAACCAGCTTCTGGTGCAGAACAACGGCATTGTCCTGTATTCCCGGGACTATGATACCAGAACCAAGGGCGCCGTGGCCGGCTATCATGTGGTGCTGCAGGCGGAGGAACCGTCCCTGGTCCTCAACGGCGAGGTGAAGGCCAGAGTGTCCAAAATCGTGGAGGACACCAAATCCTGCGCCATTCCCCAGGGCGGCTTTGTGCTCTCCATAGCGGAGGAGGGGGACTATGCACCCTATCAGCAGGCGATCCGGAGCATGGAAATCGGCGATACCGTGACCCTGCGAACCTCCATTGACAAAACATGGGAGCAGGTGGAATACGCCGTGGGCGGCGGAGAGCTGCTGGTGGAGGGCGGCAGAGCGTTGAGCGGCTTCCGGCTGGACAGCGCAGAACGTCAGGCGCCCCGGACGGCCCTGGGTCTCAAGGGAAACGGCGATGTGGTTGTGTACACCGTGGATCGGGGTAAGCACTCTGCCGGCATGACCCTGGCGGAGCTGGCCCAGCGGATGGTGGAGCTGGGCTGTGTCACAGCGGTGAATCTGGACGGCGGCGGCTCCACCTGTGTGGGCGTCACCCAGCCCGGAGACAGCGGCTTCACCACAGTCAACAATCCCTCCGACGGCCAGCAGCGGCCCTGCGCCAACTTTCTGTTCTTTGTGCGGCCCACCACGGCCTCCGGAGCGGCCCAACGGCTGTTTGTCTACCCCTATGACCGGGCGGTGCTGCCCGGCGGGCAGGTGGAGCTGACGGTAAAAGCGGCAGACGGCAGCTATATGCCGGCGGCTCTGCCCGGGACGGTCAGCTGGTCGGTCTCCGGCGGAACCGTCAGACAGGGCGTGTTCACGGCGGGGCAGCCGGGGACGGCCATGGTCACGGCCAGCGCCGGCGGTCTGTCCGGCTCGGCCGCCATACAGGTGGTAGAGACCCCCACGGCCATGACGGTTCTGTGGGAGGACTGGGACAAGCCCGTGGAAAGCCTGCTGGTGGAGACGGGCACCGATGTGTCCCTGACGGCCCAGGCCCAGTATCTGGGCATGGAGCTGGCGGCCCAGGATCGCTCCTTCGGCTGGTCGGTGCCCGACAGCCTGGGGACGGTGACACAGGATGGAACCCTGACCGCCGGCCTGCAGGAGGGCAGGGGAACCCTGACCGTCTCCTGCGGCGACCTGCGGACGGAGATCCCCCTGGAGCTGCGGGAGAATCCCATGGTGGATCTGGAACACCACTGGGCACGCTTTTATATCTCTCAGCTGTACTTCCAGGGCATTCTGAAGGGCGCGCAGACGGACGCCGGGGACGTGGTCTACCGGCCGGACGACTCCATGACCCGTCAGGAGTTCCTGGTGGCCCTGATTCGCTGGCTGGGGGTGGATGCGGCGGCCTATGCCGATGTGGAACTGCCCTTCGCCGACGAAACGCAGATTGCGGACTGGGCCATGGACGCGGTGAAGGCGGCCTACGCTCTGGAATACTTCACGGGCAGCGCCAAAAACGGCAAGGTCTATGCCGAACCGGGGGCCAGCATCACCCGGGAGGCGGCCATGACCATTCTGGCCCGGACGGCGGATGTGTCCTCGGATTCCGACGCGCTGGAGGACTTCCCGGATAACTCCAAGGTCTCCGACTGGGCCAGACCGGCCCTGACGGCCATGGTGGAGCAGGGCGTCATCAACGGCATCGGCGGCAAACTCCAGCCCCAGGGCATGGTCACCCGCGCCCAGGTGGCGAAAATGCTGTTCATGATGGAATAAAGATAAAGCAATGACAAACAAGCTGCCGATTCCCGATGAAAACGCCGGGGATTTCAGCGGTGTTCATAAGACAG
>JAEDJR010000020.1 GCA_016296235.1 Oscillospiraceae bacterium | reverse complement strand
TTCCCCTTGAGGGGAAGCTGTCGGCCTCAAGGCCGACTGATGAGGTGTGCAGGAAAATGCCGCGTTTTCATAGAACTTCCGGCGAATTCGTACCGTTTTCCATCTTTGGCCGATAGAATCCCATGTGCAATGGGATGCACAGTCTCTTGACAACCTCCTCATTTCATACTACAATATGTATGAAAATGAGGAGGTATTTCTATGCGGATTCCCTTTGATTATCTGGCAGACGCGCTGCAAAAGACCGAGGATATGACGGTTTTTCCACCGCAAAACGGTAATTTGCCCGTTGCCAGACCGAAATTTTTGCTGCCGGGCACATCGCCGGAACCTGGCAGATTGTATATTGCCTCCCCGGACACTGTGCCGGAGGACAAGCTGCCGCTCTCAACGGCGCTTCTGACGTCTTCGGAGCCTGCCGCCCTGCTGAACCAGGTGCAGGAGATCTTTGACCGCTGTGAGTCCTGGGAGAGCTCTCTCTCGGCGGCTGCCGACACCGGAGATCTGCGGGAGCTGCTGGACGAGGTGGAAGCCATTCTCGGCAATCCCATGGTGCTGCGGAAAGCCAACTACGCCATTGTGGCCTGCAGCAGTGAAGTGTTCTCCAACCCGGCGCTGGCGGACCTGCGGGGCACCCATCTGCCCTATGAGTATGTCAACAGCCTGAAGCGGGATCCGCAATATGAGCAGATGCGCACCGCCGAGATGCCATTTTTCTTCAGCGTGCCGCTTTCCAAAAGTCAGGCGCTGGGGATCAACCTGTTCCCGGAGGCCGGTGCGGCCTATTGCCTGTCGGCGGTTCCGCTGCTGCGGCCCCTGACCGGCAGCGATTGCTTCCCCTTGCAGATTTGCGCGGGATATGTGGCCCAGGTGCTGCGCAGCACCGTGATTGCGGGCCGCTATGCCGACCCCTCCGGCCGGAAGGAGCGCCTGGTGGAGCTGTTCCGCACCGGCGTGGAGAATGAGAGCGCCGACCTGACCGTCCTGGAACAGGGCTTTTCCGCCCTGGGCTGGCAGCCCGGCCACCAATACTGCTGCCTGTCCACCCAGACCGGATCGCCGGATTACCTGAGCCACACGGAGGATCTGCTGTGCAACCAACTGGAATCCCTGCTGCCGGAGGCCTGCGTCTTTGCCCATCTGGGCACCATTGCCGTGCTGCTGAATCTGACGCTGGCCGGATCGGATATCCGGGAGCTGCTGGAAAAATGCGTCTATTTCTTCCGGGACAACGATCTGCGCACCGGTGTGAGCAACGTATTCACCGGGTTCCAGGAGCTGCGGAACTATCACAAGCAGTCCCTCATTGCCCTGGATTTTGCCTCCCGGCCCCAGGCGTTTTTGTGGGTGCGGTATTTCAACGATGTGGTGCTGGACTATATTCTGGAACAGTCCAACCGGGAGCTGCCCCTGCACCTGATTTGCTCCCAGCAGGTTTTGCGGCTGAAGCAGTACGATCAGGAGCATCAGACGGAGTTCTATGTGACGCTGGAATCCTACATTCAGAATAAATTCAACGCCGTCCAGACGGCCCGGGAGCTGCAAATTCACCGCAGCACCTTCCTCTACCGCATGGAGCGCCTGCAGACGCTGTTCGGCCTGGACCTGGATCAGCGGGATTCGCTGCTGTATATTCTCCTGTCCATGAAGATGCTGGAGCTGTCCAAATCCATGATGATTCATGAATGAGCTCCAAACAGCTGCCTGACAACCGGCACAAGGGTGCCAATCAAAAACAAGGGCTTCTGCCGCAAAAGATTATCATCAAATTCCGGGATCAGACGCGCTCCACAAGCTTCGTTTCCAGCCGGGCCAAGGTTTCTTCCGTGACGCCGGCGTGCAGCAGATATTTGCGGACGCCGCCGTATTCCTCCGTAAAGAAATCATAGAACTTCGCCATGGCCGTGAAGGGCGTCTGGAACACATATTCCTCAAAATTGCTGGGCTCCCGGCGGATGGACAGGCTGCCGCTGCGCATGGCGGCAAACATGTCCTGCAAATACACCTGGCTCAGACAGTAGTCGGCGGCGATGTCCTCCCGGCTGACGCCCACGGCTCCCAGCAGGCAGCAGGTCAGAATGCCGGTGCGGTCCTTGCCCGTGGTGCAGTGGAACAGCACGCAGCCCTCCGCCTCCGCGCAGGCGGTGACGGTCTCCCGGATCCAGTCCCCGTGCTCCCTGGCCCGCTTGATATAGACCTTGTCCCAGGAGAATTCTCCCTGGGGCAAGTTTTTCTTTTCAAAGGTTTCCGCGCCGCCGCTGAGGGATAGAATCCGGTAGGGCAGCGCCTGGGCCAGACCGCTGGGCCGCCAGCGAATCTCCTCTTCGCTGCGCAGATCGAAGGTTTCCGTGACGCCGTAGTCCCGCAACCAGTCGATTCCGGCCTGGGGAATGCCGCAGGGCGCCTCACTGCGCAGAAACACGCCGTAGCGCGTTATCCCATTTTCCGCAGCAAATCCGCCCAGATCCCGGCAGTTGGACAAGCCCGGCACAGGCAGATGCTTCAGACCCTTCATGGGATCACCTCCAGAAATCCTTATTTTTCATTATTTTAGCATTGTCGAGACGTCAAATCAATGCTATAATAATCTGAACTGATTTAAAATGGATGGAATGTGCAGTGAAGTACGGAACTTGGAAAATATCGCAATATGACCGGCATGCCATGGAAACCCTGCAGCAGGCAGGATACTCGCCCCTGACGGCCCGGGTGCTTTGCAGCCGGGGCTATGCCGCGCCGGAGCTTGCCCGGCAGTTTCTCTCCGCCACGGAGCCTTTGACCGACCCGCTGGCCATGCGGGATATGCAGGCGGCCGCTGACCGGCTGCGCCTGGCCCTGCAGCGGGGGGAACGGATCGCCGTTTTCGGCGACTATGACGTGGACGGCATCACCGCCACCTGCCTGCTGACGGAATTTCTCCGCAGCCAGGGCGGCCGCGTCACCTACTATATCCCCGGCCGCATTGAGGAGGGCTACGGCCTCAACGAACAGGCAATCTCCGCTCTGAAATCCCAGGGCGTCTCCCTGATTGTCACCGTGGACTGCGGCATCACCGCCAACCGGGAAGCCCTTTTCTGCCGGGATCAGGGAATCGACCTCATCATCACCGACCACCACGAGTGCAAGGACGAGCTGCCCTGCGCCGTGGCGGTGGTGGATCCCCACCGCCGGGATCACACCTATCCCCACCAGAACCTGGCCGGCGTCGGCGTGGCCTTCAAGCTGGCATCGGCCATCGCAGGCAGCCAGGAGGTCATTCTGGAGCGGTTCAGCGACCTGCTGTGCCTGGGCACCGTGGCCGACGTCATGCCCCTGTGCGGGGAGAACCGCACCTTTGTGGTGCGGGGCCTGCAGGCCCTGACCCGGGATCCCCGGCCGGGGATCGCTGCGCTCATGGATGAGTGCGGCTGCGACCGCCATCAGGTGACGGCCTCCACCATCGGCTATACCCTGGCGCCCCGGATCAACGCCGCCGGGCGCATGGGCCGGGTGGAGCTGGCTACGGAGCTGTTTCTGACCCGGGACCCCAACCGCGCCCGGGATCTGGCCCGAAGCCTGTGCCAGCTGAACCGGCAGCGCCAGGAGGTGGAAGCCGAGATCTACCGGGAGGCTGTGGGCATGCTGGAGGGCGTCCGCAGGCCCAACGCCATTGTGCTGGCCGGTGAGCGCTGGCACCAGGGCGTGGTGGGCATTGTCGCCTCCCGCCTGGCCGAGGAATACGGCTGTCCCACCTATCTGATCTGCCTGGACGGCGAACGGGGCAAGGCCTCCTCCCGCTCCTACGGCGGGTTCAACCTCTTCGCCTCCCTGGAGGCCCACTCCGATTTGCTGGAGAGCTACGGCGGCCACGAGCTGGCGGCAGGCTTCACCATCGCCCGCAGCGCCATCGACAGGTTCCGGCTGCAGATCCAGCGGATGGCCGACCAGTTTGTAGCCAGCGGCCAGCAGCGGGCAGCCCTGGAGATCGACTGCGCCGTGGAACCGGAGCTTCTGACCGAGGAGAATATTACGGCCCTGGATCAGCTGGAGCCCTGCGGCGCCGGCTGCCCCAAGCCCGTATTCTATATGGACGGCCTGCAGGTGGAGCAGCTGACGGAGGTCGGCGGCGGCAAGCACCTGCGGCTGCGGCTGGGCCGGAACGGGTGCAGCTTCGGCGCCATTTTCTTTTCCACCACGGCCCTGCGTTCCGGCATCAGCCAGGGCGACCAGGTGGAGGCGGCCTTTACGCCGCAGATCAACGAATTCCGGGGCGTCCGCTCCGTCCAGCTGAACCTGGTGGACATCCGCCCCGACCGGGAGAGCCGGGAGCGCTACGGCGCAGGCCGGCAGCTCTACGAGCGGTTTATGGACGGTGAGGCCCTGGACGCCTGGGAGGCTGCCCTGCTGCTGCCCGCCCGGGGCGAGTTCGCCGCGGTCTGGCGCTATCTGACGGCCCATACCCAGAACCGCCGCCTGCAGGAGGATTTCGGCTGCCTCAGCCGGAAAATCGCCCGCGCCGCAGGCCTGCCCTGCAGTCCCGGCAAGCTGCGGATCTGCCTGGACGTCTTCCGGGAGCGTGGACTGCTGACCTATGAGTCCAGCCACGGCCGCATCCGCATCGCCCTGTCCAAGCCCGCCGAAAAGGTGGATCTGGACCGGAGCCCCATTATCATCAAGCTGAAACAGCAGAAAGACGGTGTCTGAATGGAAACCGCAGAAGCCAGATATCAATCCCTGTTACGAACCATCGCCCGCCACGCGCCCTCCACGGATATCGCCCTGGTGGACAAGGCCTACCGCTTTGCCGACGCCAAGCACAAAAAGCAGCTGCGCAAGAGCGGCGAGCCCTATATCATCCATCCCCTGGCCGTGGCGGAAATCGTGGTGGAAATCGGCCTCGATACCGACGCCATCCTGGCGTCCCTGCTCCATGACTGCCTGGAGGACACCGACGCCAGCTATGACGAAATCGTCAAGCTCTTCGGCCCCACGGTGGCCGAGCTGGTGGAGGGCGTCACCAAGCTGACCCGGGTCAACTTCTCCACCACCGAGGAGCAGCAGATGGAGAACCTGCGCAAGATGTTCATGGCCATGAGCAAGGACATCCGGGTGATCCTGATTAAAATCGCCGACCGGCTGCACAATATGCGCACTCTGGAGTACCAGACGCCGGCCAAGCAGATCTCCAAATCCACGGAGACCATGGAGATCTACGCGCCCCTGGCCCACCGTCTTGGTATGCAGAAGCTCAAGTGGGAGCTGGAGGACATCTCCCTGCAATATCTGGATCCCCAGGGCTACCAGGAGATCGTGGATTATCTGGCCGCCCACAAGGATCAGGACGACCAGTTCATGCGGGCCATCCAGGATAGAATCACCCAGCGGCTGGAGAGCGTGGGCATCCACGGCAAGATCTACGGCCGCATCAAGCACGTCTACTCCATCTACCGCAAGCTGAAGGATCAGAACAAATCCGTGGACGAGCTGTACGACCTCTACGCCTTCCGGGTCATCGTGGACAGCATCGCCGACTGCTACAACGTCCTGGGCCATATCCACGACCTGTTCAACCTGGTGCCCGGCCGGTTCAAGGACTATATCTCCACCCCCAAGCCCAATATGTACCAGTCTCTGCACACCACGGTCATCGGCGACCAGGGCATCCCCTTTGAGGTGCAGATCCGCACCTGGGAAATGCACGAGACGGCGGAATACGGCGTGGCTGCCCATTGGAAATACAAGCAGGGCGGCGCAGGCGCAGGCCAGGAAAAGGAATTCGAGTGGGTCCGCCGCCTGCTGGAGAGCCAGCAGGACACGGAGGCCGAGGACTATATCCACTCTCTGCGGGTGGACATGTTCGACGACGAGGTGTTCGTCTTTACCCCCCGGGGCAAGGTCATCTCCCTGCCCGCCAAGTCCACCCCCATCGACTTCGCCTATGCCATCCACTCCGGCGTGGGCAACGCCATGGTGGGCGCCAAGGTCAACAACCGCATCGCCAGCTTTGATATGCAGCTGAAAAATGGCGACATTGTGGAGGTTCTGACCTCCAAATCCGCCAAGGGGCCCAGCCGCGACTGGCTGAAAATCTGCCAGAGCAACCAGGCCCGCAACAAGATCAAGCAGTGGTTCAAAAAGGAAAAGCGGGAGGAGAACATCCTCCACGGCAAGGCCAGCTTCGAAGGTGAGCTGCGCCGGATCAACATCGATCCCTCGGTGCTGCAGAACGAGGAGCTGCTCCCCACCATTCTGCGGAAGGTCAGCTTCGACACCCTGGACGATATGTACGCCGCCATCGGCTACGGTGGCATGACGGCGGTCAAGTGCGTCAACCGCATCCGGGACGAGCTGCTCAAGGCCACCAAGGCCGCTCCCAAGGAGGCCGCCACCCCCAAGCCCCTGCAGAGCGCCGGCAAGAAATCCAACACCACCGTCAATTCCGGCGTCATTGTGGAGGACATCGGCTCGTGCCTGGTGAAGTTCGCCCGCTGCTGCACGCCGGTGCCCGGCGACCTGATCGTGGGCTTCGTCACCAAGGGCTACGGCGTGTCCATCCACCGGTGCGATTGCCCCAACGCCAGTCTGAATATCATCTCCAAGCAGCCGGAGCGCTGGGTCAAGGCCTCCTGGGCCGTATCCTCCCCCGACGAGCCCTTTGACACCTCTCTGGAGGTGGATTGCCGCGACCGGGACGGCCTGCTGCTGGATATCGCCACGGTCATGACCGCCCAGAAGATCAAAATGCGGGAGATCAACTGCCGCACCGTGGGAGAGGGCCGCGCGGTGGCCAGTCTGACCTTCAGCGTCCACAACGTGGAGGAGCTCAACGCCGTCTGCGGCAAAATCCGTTCTGTTTCCGGCGTGGAACAGGTGAGAAGAGGGAAAACCTGATGAGAGCAGTTGTAACCAGAGTCCGGGAGGCCAGCGTCTCCATCGACGGAGAAGTCACCGGCAAAATCGGGCGGGGCTTTCTGATCCTCCTGGGCATCACCCAGGACGACACACCGGCCCTGTGCCGCAAGCTGGCGGAAAAAGTGCTGGGTCTGCGCATTTTCCGCGATGAAAACGATAAAATGAATCAGAGCCTGACCGACGTGGGCGGCAGCGTCCTGGTGGTGAGCCAGTTCACCCTCTACGGCGACTGCAGCCACGGCCGCCGGCCCAACTTCCTGGCCGCCGCCGGTCCGGAGCAGGCCATTCCCCTGTACGAGCAGTTCCTGGCCGAGTGCGAACGCCTGGGCTTCCCGCCCCAGCACGGCACCTTCGGCGCCTATATGCAGGTGGCCTCCGTCAACGACGGCCCCGTGACCATGATCGTGGATACGAAGGACTTGAAGTAATGCTAAATTCAAAATGCAGAATGCAGAATTTGCCTGGCCATCATTCTGCATTATGCATTATGCATTTAGCATTCAGCCTTCGCGACTGAAAGGAGCCCTTTCCATGCAGATTACCGTCTTCCAACTTGGTCCGCTGCAGACCAATTGCTATATCGTAGCCGATGAGAACACCAAGGCCTGCGCCGTGGTGGATCCCGGCGACACGGGCAGCAAAATCGCCCGGTGGCTCCGGGAGCAGGGGCTGACGCCCCGGTTCGTCCTGCTGACCCACGGCCATTTTGACCATGTGGGCGGCGTCAAGGTTTTGCTGAACAAATATCCCGGCCTGCCGGTCTATGTGCATCCGGCGGACACCAAGCTGAACCCGCAGCTGAGCCGCGGCCTGTTCTGGACCGACTTCTATGAGGACGGGGATGAACTGGTCATGGACGGCATTACCTTCCGGGTGCTGCACACCCCGGGGCACACCCCCGGCTCCGTCTGTCTCCAGGCAGGTGATGTGCTGCTCACCGGCGACACCCTGTTTGCCGGTTCCTGCGGCCGGACGGACTTCCCCGGCGGCAGCTGGGAGCAGATGCTGGCCTCCCTGGCCCGTCTGGCTGCCCTGCCCGGCAATTTCAAAGTCTTTCCCGGCCACGGGGAGGCTTCCGACCTGGACGCCGAGCGCGTCTGGAATCCCTGTATGAAAGAGGCTGCGGAGCAATGAAGCTGTACCTGAAAGGGCACACGGAGCTTTACGCCGTAGAGCAGCTGCAGATGCAGCTGTTTCCGGAGGAGCCAACCGAAACCGTCACTGCGCCGTTCGGCTCCGCCGACGGCGCTGTTTCCGCCCTGTCCCGGGGCAAAACCTGGCTGACAGCCACCGCCACCGTCACCTGGAAGGGAAAAACCGCCCGGGCATCCCGGCGGCTGCCGGTGAGCCAGGCCGGGGATGTGCGCCTGCGGCGGCGGATTTTGCAGCAGAGCTATTTCCTGGCAGCCACGGCGGTGCTGGGCGTCACGCCCCCCTGGGGCGCTCTGTCCGGCGTCCGGCCTACCAAGCTGACCACCTGGCATATGCAGGCCGGCGGCACCGAGGCGTCGGCGGACCGGATGCTGCGGGACGTGTACTTTGTCACACCCGAGCGGCGGCGGCTGGCGGTGGACTGCTCCCGGCACACCCTGGAGGCGGCTTCCCGGCTGCGGCCCAAGGATCTTTCCGTGTATATCGGCATTCCCTTCTGCCCCACCCGCTGTGCCTACTGCTCCTTTGTCAGCCAGTCCATTGAAAAATTCGGCAGCTACCTGGAGCCCTACCTGGAGGCCCTGCTGAAGGAAATCGCCTACACCGGCCAGAAGCTGCGGGAGTCCGGCTGGACCATCCGCAGCCTGTATATGGGCGGCGGCACCCCCACAACCCTGGATTCCCGGCAGATGGCCCGGCTCATGGACGCCATTGGGGCGAACTTTGACCTGTCCCAGTGCCTGGAATTCACCGTGGAGGGCGGGCGGCCCGATACTCTTGACTTTGAAAAGCTCCGGGTCATCCGTCAGGGCGGCGCCGACCGCATGAGCATCAATCCCCAGACCATGTCCGATGACGTCCTGCGGCGCATTGGCCGCAGCCACAGCGTGGCCCAGATTTTCCGGGCCTATGACGACGCCGTCCGGGCCGGATTCGAGGGAATCAACATGGATCTCATCGCCGGTCTGCCCGGGGACACGCCGGATTCCTTCGCCCGCTCCGTGGCGCAGGTCATCGGTCTGAACCCCACCAACATCACGGTTCACACCCTGGCCCTCAAAAAGGCGGCGGCCCTGTTCCGCCAGCGGCCGGATCTGCCCTCCGGCGAAGCTGTGGCCCGGATGCTGGATGACGCCGAAGCCCAGCTGCGGCAGACGGGCTACGAGCCCTACTACCTCTACCGGCAGAAATATATGTCCGGCAGCTTTGAAAACGTAGGCTGGTGCAAACCGGGCTACACCGGGTACTATAATATCTATATGATGGAGGAGCTGCACACCATTTTGTCCCTGGGCGGCGGCGGCATGAACAAGGTCAACACCGGCCCCAACCAGCTGGAGCGGTTCCACAATCCGAAGATTCCGCAGGATTATATCAGCCGGATTGACACGATTCTGCGGCAGAAGGACGAAATTTTTGATATCTTAAATCAACAAGGCTCCCCTTGATAAGCACATGCACCACACTGTAGGGCGCGACGACCCCGGCGCGCCGTTTGGCAGTTGGTGAAGGAAAGCCGCTGCCTGCAAACGGCACGCCCAGTGGTCGTGCCCTACAAAAGTGCGTTTTGTTCACCGTGGTGCATTCATAAACGCGTGCCGATTGCGGGGAGACTTTGGAGGAAGCATACCATGGACACCTTATTTTCCAATATTTCCGTCATCACCATGGATGAGCGGATGCAGACCCTGACGGACGCCTTTGTGGGCGTCACCGACGGGAAAATCTCCTGGCTCTCCAAAAAGCCGCCGGAGGAAAAGCCACATCAGATCATCGACGGCACCGGCATGGTTCTGATGCCGGGTCTGATCAACTGCCACACCCAGCTGGAGCAGACGCTGCTGCGGAGCTATGCCGACGACTGCGGCCACCAGGTGCGCCTTGGGGAACGGCTCTATCCCCGGCTGGAGCAGCTGGATCCGCGGGCCGCCCGGGCGGCCGCTTCCCTGGGCATCGCCCAGTGCCTGCGGTTCGGCGTCACCTCGGTGTCGGATCTGTCCCGCCATGTGGACGCCGTGGCACAGGCGGCCGCGGACAGCGGCATCAAGGCCAACCTGGCCCCGGAGCTGACCATGCTCCTGGGGGATGCCTTTGATTTTGAGACCTATCCCGACTGTCAGGCCTTTGTGCAGGCCCACGAGACCTGGCACGGCTTCGACAACGGGCGCATTTTGATCGAGGCCGGTCTCCAGGGGGAATACACCTCCGGCCCGGAGCTTTGGAACGCCCTGACGGAGTATGCCGTCAACAACCGGCTGGGCCTGCACCTCAACCTCAGCCAGTTTGCCTGGGAGAATGAGGACTGCCTGGACCGCAGCGGTCTGACCCCGGCCCAGCTGCTGGACTGCCACAACCTGTTCAAGGCCCGCACCCAGGCGGCCCACTGCGTCCATCTGGAGGCCGAGGACATGGCGCTCCTGGGCCGCCGGGGCGTCACCGCCGTCTGCTGCCCCGTCAGCAGCGCCAAGCTGGGCGCCGGCCGGGCCGATCTGCTGGCCATGGTCAAAGCCGGCATGAACGTGGCCCTGGGCACCGATTCCGCAGCGGCCTCCGGTTCTCTGGATCTGCTGCGGCAGGTGCGGGCAGCCGCCCTGCAGGCCAAGGCCCGGACCGGCGATCCCGAGACCCTCGGCGCACCGGCCGCCCTGCTCATGGCCACGGACTGCGGCGCCAGAGCCCAGGGACGCAGTCCGGAATGCGGCATGATTAAGCTGGGCCTGGACGCCGACCTGGTGGCCCTGGATTTCACCCAGCCCCACCTGATTCCCTGCCACGATCTCATGGCCAGCGTGGTCTACGGCGCCTCCGGAGCTGACGTCTGCATGACCATGGTCCGGGGCAATATTCTCTACGCCGCCGGGAAATTCCCCACCATCGACCTGACCGCCCTGATGAAGGAGCTGGCCGACTACGCCATGCCCACGGTGTTCGCGGAGAAAAAGGAGGAACCCGCCTGATGGCAGATAACAACAAATCCTTCAAAAAGCAAACGTTCTTACAGGGCGCGGCAGTCCTGGCCGCCGCCACGGCCATTGTCAAGATCATCGGCGCCATCTATTCCATCCCCCTGGCCAATATCATCGGGGACGAGGGCTTCAGCTACTTCAACAAGGCCTATCAGATCTATGAGGTTCTGCTGATGATCTCCACAACGGGCCTGCCTGTGGCCATGAGCCGCATGATCTCCGAGGCGCAGGCCCTGGAGCGGCACGGCCAGGTGCGGAAGATTTTCTCCACCGCCCTGCGGGTGTTCCTGCTGCTGGGCATTCTCGGCACCGGCGGTATGATGCTCTTTGCCCGGCCCCTGTCCCTGTTTGTGGCAAAAACGGCGGACGCGCAGTTTGCCATTCTGTGCCTGGCTCCGGCGGTGCTGCTGATCTGCATCATCGCGGCCTTCCGCGGCTTCTTCCAGGGTCAGAGCAATATGACGCCCACCTCCGTCAGCCAGGTCTTTGAGGCCCTGTGCAAGCTGGTGATCGGTCTGGGTCTGGCCTGGCTGCTGCTGCAGTCCACCGGAAAGCTGTCCTACAGCGCCGGCGGCGCGATTCTGGGTGTCACCATCGGTCTGGTGGTATCGGCGCTGTATCTGGGCGTCTGCTATCGGAAGGCCAGCCGGAACCTGCCCACGGGCGGCGCGGTCAGCTCCACAAAGGACACCCTGAAGCAGCTCCTGGTCATTGCCATTCCCATCACCCTGGGCTCCGCCGGACTGCAGATCATCAATCTGGTGGATACGGTCGTCTATATGAACCGCCTGGTGGGCGCCGTGGGCTTCACGGCGGAGAAGGCCAATGAGCTCAGCGGCATCTACGATTTCTGCCGCAAGATCTTCAACCTGCCCTGTGCCTTTATCACGCCCATTACCATCTCCATCATTCCCGCCATTACCGCCCATCTGGCCATGAAAAACAACCGGGGCGTGCGGATGGTGGAGGGCTCCGCCATGCGGATCACCGGTCTGATCGCCATGCCCTGCGCGGTGGGCCTGTTCTGTCTGGGCGAACCCATCATGGGTCTGCTCCGGGGCTACTCCGGGGATAAGCTGGCGCTGGCCGGGCTGCTGATGGCGCTGCTGGGCATCACGGTCATCTTCAATTCCGTGATTCTGGTCACCAACGCCATGATGCAGGCCCACGGCGATGTCATTACCCCGGTCATCAACATGATCGCCGGCGGTGTGGTCAAGGTCATTATCAACTTCTTCCTGGTGGGCATCCCCAGCCTGCATATTGTGGGCGCCGCCATCGGCACCCTGATCTGCTATTTGCTGATCGCAGCCATGAATATCCTGGCCATGCACAGGAAAAAGACCATCGACCTGCGCTCTCTGGCAGGCCTGGGCAAGCCCCTGCTGGCCGCAGCGCTCATGGGCGCTGTGGCATATATGGCCAACGGCTTCCTGTCCGCCTATCTGGGCAGCTCATTGAGCTGTCTGGCCGCCATCTGTGTGGCCGGCGCCGTCTATGTGGTTCTGGTCATCGCCCTGAAGGTCATTACCTACGAAGACTGCATGCTCCTGCCCGGCGGAGAAAAAATTGCCAAAATCCTGCGGGTGCGGGCCTGAACCCTATTGCGAAAGTGTGGAAGATATGATAGATTTTACAAGGAAATCCCACTACGGCTTTGACGACTTCGTGGAGGTCGTCCGCCTGCTGCGCTCTCCGGAGGGCTGCCCCTGGGATCGGGTGCAGACCCACCAGTCCATCCGCCGGAACTTTCTGGAGGAGGTCTACGAGTGCTGCGAGGCCCTGGATACCGATGACGCGGCTCTGATGCAGGAGGAGCTGGGCGATGTGCTGATGCAGGTGATTTTTCACGCCGGCATCGAAGAAGACCGGGGCCGGTTCAATCTGGACGATATCTGCGACGGTGCGGTGAAAAAGCTGGTGTTCCGCCACCCCAACGTCTTTGGCCCCAAGACGGAGCAGACCTGGGACGACATGAAGGCCCTGGAGAAGGGGCAGAAGACCTGTGCTGCCACCCTGGACGCCGTTGCCCGGAGCCTGCCCGCCCTGTGGCGTGCGGAGAAGCTGGTAAAAAAGGCCGAAAAGGCCGGTTTCCAGTGGCCCCAGGAAGCGCCGGCAGCGGAAAAGCTGCAGGAAGCGGTCAGCGAGCTGTCTCAGGCGGTGGAGGATTCATCCAACATCGAAGAGAAGCTGGGCGATGTGCTGTTCTCCGCCGTCTGCGTGGCGGCCGGAACCGGCGCCGATCCCGAAATGGCACTGCACAGTGCCTGTGAAACGTTCATTACGCGGTTTGCCGCGATGGAACAGGCAGCGGAGGCCCAAGGCCGCAGCCTGGAAACGTATTCCCTCGCAGAGCAGCTGGCTCTGTGGCAGGATACAAAGCATAAATTACGGAATTTGGGACAAACTGACTATTAAGAACATAGAAAGAGGACGAAGATTATGAACAAAACAGAACTGATCGCAGAAGTGGCCCTGAAGGCGGGCCTGTCCAAGAAGGACGCTGAGAAGGCCCTCAACGCCACCATCGACGTCATCACCGAAACTCTGGCCGGCGGCGACAAGGTGCAGCTGGTTGGCTTCGGCGGCTTTGAAGTCAAGAGCCGGGAAGCCCGCATGGGCCGCAACCCCAAGACCAAGGAAGCCATTGAAATTCCCGCCACCAAGCTGCCCGTGTTCAAGGCCGGCAAGGCTCTGAAGGACAAGGTCGCGGAATAAGCCATGCGGCTGGACAAATTTCTCAAGGTCTCCCGTCTGATTAAGCGCCGCACCGTGGCCAACGAGGCCTGCGACAACGCCCGTGTTACGGTCAACGGCCGGCCCGCCAAGGCGTCCTACGACGTGAAGGTGGGCGACCGGCTGCAGATTCAGTTCGGCCAGAAGACCGTCTGCGTGGAAGTCCTGCAGGTGTCCGAAACCGTCCGCAAGGACGACGCCGTAGGCATGTACCGGGAGATTCCCGCAGAAGCATAAGCGGCGCCTGCCGGCATCCGTGCCCATAAGGCAGTCAACAGCCACGGTAGTTTGCACTGCCGTGGCTTTTATTCTATCTTGTCCGGATATGCAGGATAGAGCCAATATTTTCTCGTGCCCCCTCCACAGGAGGCTGGGGGTTGCTGCAAATCAGCGATTGTACCGTTTTTCGGAAAAATTGCTTGTCGGTACAACCCCCAGTCAGCTTCGCTGACAGCCCCCTGTAGAGGGGGCACGAGGGGGGTATGCATAAATCCCGTCTGAAATGATCTGAACCGCATGCGCTTTTTTTCGTCTATAGGAGTAGAGACGGGAATTGCCGCAGCCAGTGCGTGTACCGGCTGCGGCAATTCTGATTTATAGAAAGGAGGGGCTGCCCATGCAGGTCACGCTGGTCTATGCCTTTGCCCATTTTGCTGTGGATTTGGGCTGCGCCTATGCAGCATTTTCAGCCTGCAGCGGCGATCCCACGGCCTTTCTGCTCTACAATTTCTGCGCTTTTGCATTGCAGATGCCCCTGGGGCTGCTGGCGGACGCATTGGGACATAACCGCCGGTTTGCGCTGTTGGGCACGCTGCTGGTGGCGGGAATCTGCTGCCTGCCGTCCTTTGGACTGCTGGGTGCGGCGGTGTTGGGCCTGGGAAACGGCCTGTTTCACATCGGCGGCGGACTGGACGTGCTGAACCTGTCCGGAGACCGGGCGGCGCCCCTGGGGGTGTTTGTCTCTCCCGGGGCCTGGGGCGTCTGGCTGGGAACGGTGCTGGGGAAGGGGCATGTTCCGGTCTGGCCGGTTTTGGCCACTCTGCTTCTGGCCTGCGCCGGAATGCTGCTGATTCGCCCCGGCCGGCTGCCCGAGAACGCGCCCCTGGCGCTGCCGGAGGGCAGGGTGCTGCCCTGGGCGGCGCTGCTGTTTCTGGTGGTGGTGCTGCGGTCCTACGGCGGCATGGCGGCGGCATTCTCCTGGAAAACCGGGCTGTGGTCCTTTGCTGCGGTCTCGGCTGTGGTTCTGGGCAAGACCCTGGGCGGCTTCCTGGCGGACCGTTTCGGGTTACTCCGGTCTGCCGCCGTGTCCCTGGGGCTTTGCGCCGTGCTGTTCTGTGTTTCGGACCATGCCCTTCCCGGCGTCCTGGCCCTGCTGCTGTTCAATATGACCATGCCCATGACCCTGTTCGCCCTGGCCAGGGCCATGCCGGGGGCCAAGGGTTTCTCCTTCGGCCTTTTGACCTTCGCCCTGTTTCTGGGTTACCTGCCCACCTGGCTGGGCGCGGGAACCATCGGCGGCGTTGGCATGGCTGTGGCGGCGGTTCTGTCGGCAGCGCTGCTGCTGCCGGGACTTCATAAATTGGCCCGCTGAATCCAGGAGGTGGATATGTCTCTGCTGCATGCAATTTTGGCCGCCCTGGCCCTGACCCTGGCCCTGGAATTGATCTTCGCCCTGGTCTGGGGGGTGCGGAAAGAGGGCCTGCTGGTGGTGGCCCTAATGAATCTCATGACCAATCCGGCAGCTAACATGCTCTATTATTTCGGAGTGCAGCTCCTGGGCTGGCCGCCCCTCTGGCTGACCCTGGCCCTGGAGGCGGCGGTGGTGGCCGTTGAGGGCATCTGCTGCCGGGGAATCATCCGGCGGCCCTGGCTGTTCGCACTTCTTGTCAATCTGTTTTCCTACGGCGTGGGAGCGCTGATTCAAACAATGTAAGGAGGATGAAATGATGAAACGACTTGTCTGCTTCCTGCTGACCCTGCTGCTGCTGACCGCCACGGTCTCCGCCGACATTCTGTGGGAGCCCTATGAGGACGATTATTATCAGGCGCATAGGGAGGAAATGGAGGGCGTAAACCGGATCTACGCGGTGCCGGAGGGCATGACCGTCAACGTGTACCGTTCCCCGGAGACCGGCGGCCTGGTGGAGACGCTGCAGGCCGGAGAGCGGGTCTATGTGGGCTTTTCCACGGAGATCAACGGAGAAACTTGGGGTGTTGGCTATGACGGCTGGTTCCGCCTGGGGCGGCTCCAGCGGGAGTACAACAGTGACGATTTCCTGGCGGACTATGCCGATGCGCTCAGCGCCGGCGGCTCCATGGAGGCCGAGGACGGCCTGAGCGTCTACGCCTGGACCTGGCCCGGCTCCGGTGCTCTGGACCGGGAAGTGACGATGAATGCCGACTATGATGAGGGGCATCTGAGTTACAGCCGTGTCTACACAGATCCGGAGGGCGGCCGGTGGGGCTATGTGGGCTACTACATGGGCCGCTGCGGCTGGATCTGGCTGGACGATCCCACCAACCCGGCGCCGCCCCTGCGGCTGGATCCGCAGATGGAGAACACCGTCACGGACACATCACCCATGGAGCAGGAGCCCGGCGATGCCCGGCAGACCGCTCTGATCCGGATCGCTGTCCTGGTGGCGGCTGTGGTGCTGCTGACTGCGGTGGGGATTGCATGGATCAAGCGGAAAAAACGGAACGAGTGAGTCCCAAACAATCGCAAAACGTTTCGCGTGAAAGCCTCCGGCCTGCCGGGGGCTTTCAGCAATTTTGCCAGAAATTCAGGCGATTTTTCTCTTATCCGTTGGATTGACAGCACAACTGGATTTGGATATGATAAGTCTATCAGGAAGATTAGCGCGAAACGTTTTTATTTGGGTAAGGAGTGCTATGGCAACCATCAAAGATGTGGCCCGCATGGCCGGTGTTTCCATTTCCACTGTTTCCAAATATCTCAACGGCGGCAATGTGCGGCCGGAAAATCTGGAGCCCATCCGCAGCGCCATCGCCGCCCTGGACTACCGGGCCAATCCCTTTGCCCGCTGCCTCAAGGCCCAGCGGAGCCGGAGCATCGGCATCCTGATGCCCAATATGGCGGCCCCCTTCTTCGGCACCATGGTCACGGCCCTGGACACCATCCTGCGGGAGCATGGCTACCACAGCATGATCTGCTGCTATGGCTCCAGCCACGGTCTGGAGCGGGACTATTTCCGCTTTCTGCTCAGCGCCGGTGTGGACGGTCTGGTCTATGTGCCGGAGGATCTGTCGGCGGAGGAATTCCGAGAACTGACGGCCCAGCGGCCCATTCCCGTGGTGCAGGTGGATCGGGCCATTCAGGGCGTGGAGGCCGACGCCGTGCTGGTCAACAACACGGAAATTGTCTACCAAGGCGTGTGCAGGCTCCTGGCCGAAGGACACCGGCGGGTGGCCATCATCACCGGGCCCAAATCCGTGCTGACGGCCAAGGAACGGCTGGTGGGGTACCTGCGGGCCATGTCGGATCACGACCTTCCCTATGACGACTCCCTGGTTCACAGCGGAGAACTGACCTTTGCCACGGGCTATACGGGCTTTGGTCTGCTGATGCAGCTGCCCAACCCGCCCACAGCGATTATCTGCACCAATTATGACATCACCCTGGGCGTCATCACGGCGGCCCAGGAGCGGGGAATCCGCCTGCCGGATCAGATCGGCCTGCTGGGCTTTGACTGCGTGGAGGTTTGCAGCCTCATGACGCCTGCCCTGCCGGTGGTGCAGCAGCCGGAGCAGGAAATCGGCCGCACGGCCGCCGCCTATCTGCTTCAGCGGCTGGACGGCTGCCAGGACGCCCCCCGGCAGCTGCGGCTGGAGGCACGGCTGGTCAATCCCTGACACAGTATGAAACGCCCTGGGCGTTTGCATAGAATCCATTCATCAATGCGCCGCCTTGGCGGCAGAATATCAGGAGGAACATGATATGGCAAACAACAGATACGTCGGTGACTATCCTGTCATCGGCATCCGCCCCATCATCGATGGCCGCCGCGGCCCCATGCAGCTGCGTGAGAGCCTGGAAGACCAGGTTATGGCCATGGCCAACGCCGCCAAGAAACTGTTTGAGGAGAACCTGTACTACTCCAACGGCGAGCATGTGAAGGTCGTCCTGGCCGACACCAGCATCGGCCGTGTTCCCGAGGCTGCCGCCTGCGCCGACAAGTTCCGCAAGGAAGGCGTTTCCATCACCCTGTCCGTCACCCCCTGCTGGTGCTACGGCTCCGAGACCATGGACATGGATCCCCACACCATCAAGG
>JAEDJR010000019.1 GCA_016296235.1 Oscillospiraceae bacterium | reverse complement strand
GAAAAGGGTGGCCGTTGGCCGCCCTTTTTTGATTCCTGCGGCTTTTGCGCCGAAGGGCGTGGAAGATAGATTTTTCTGAAAGGAAGATGCGAACATGAGCGACAACAGAAATCTGGCAAGCAAGTATGCCAAAAAAGTGGACGAGCGGTTCTCCAAAGAGTCCCAGGCCATGCTGGCGCTGAAGAACGAATACTCGTTCACCGGCGTCCGCACGGTCAACGTCTACTCCATCCCCACTGTGGCCATGAGCGACTACAGCCGCTCCGGCGAGCACCGCTACGGCGTGCCCGACGACCTGACCCGCAACGTCCAGACCATGACCCTGGGCCGCGACCGGGCCTTCACCTTTATCATCGACAAGGGCGACAAGACCCAGTCGGAGATGGTCATGGACGCCGGTAAGGCTCTGTCCCGGCAGCTGCAGGAGGTGTGGGTCCCCGAGTTCGACAGCTATGTGTTCCGCAAGCTGGCCGCCGAGGCCACCAAGCGGGGCAACTTCTCCTCCGCGGCCATCACCAAGGACAACGCCTATGAGATGTTCCTGGCGGCCATGGAACAGCTGGGCGACAAGAATGTCCCCGACAAGGGTAGGGTGGCCTTCTGCTCCTACCGCTTCGCCAACCTGCTCAAGCAGGATCCCGCCTTTATCCGCGGCGGCGACAGCTCCCAGGAGCTGCTGAAAAAGGGCGTCATCGGCGAGGTGGACGGCTGCAAAATCGTCAAGGTGCCCTCGGCCCGCCTGCCTGCCGGCTGCGCCTTCCTGCTGACCCACCCCAGCGCCGCCGTGGGCCCCAGACAGCTGGAGGACTACAAGACCCACGACAATCCCCCCGGCATCAGCGGCTGGCTGGTGGAGGGCCGCGTGGTCTACGACTGCTTCGTCCTGGAGGAGAAGGCTGACGCCATCTTCTACCACGGCTCCCAGGCGGTGCTGCGGAACCTCAACGTTACCGCCGCCCTGACCGGCGACGGCAAGGCCTCCATTCTTGTGAACCCCGGTGTGCCTGAGGAGGGCTGCTCCTGGCGCTATAAGCTGGGTACTGCGGCCCAGAGCGTGGCCTATGACGGCGATGTGTCCGGCTGGACGGTTCTGACCGGCTCCGGCGCCCAGGTGACCATCGGCTCCAACACCGTCATCACCGTGGCGGAGTGCGGCAGCGACAACAAGGCCAAGGCCGTGGGCAGCGCTGCCCTGGCATAAGGCTTGGTCCGACGCACCAAAGCTCCCCTTACGCAGGGGAGCCTTGGTGCGGTCATCTTTTGCGTATGCTGCGCTTGCGGGATCATGGATTTGCAAAGAGGAGGAGTGAAAGTGACCTATGGGGAATTGAAGCGGTTTGCGCTGCAGCTTCTCAATCAGTATTCGGTGGCGGGAAAGGAGATTCCCCTGACCTACAACAACCAGGCGGATCTGGACGCCCGGATTCCGGCGCTGGTGCGGGACGGCCTGCATTACCTGGCTACCTCCACCCGGCGGCTGCGGGCTGCGGTGGAGTTGGCTGCGCCGGAGCAGGTGGGGCAGATTCTGGTCTATGATCTGCCCAACGACTGCTACCAGGTGGCAGGGGGACTGCTGCGGATGGATGGACAGGGACAGGTTCAGCCCTTCCAGAACTTCCGGGTGGTGGGCGGACGGCAGATCTGGATCGACCGGCAGTGGGCCGGGCGGTTCTGGCTGGAGTATTTCCGCTATCCCATGGCGCCGGAAGGCACCCCGGGGGAGGACGAGTTCCTGGACTGCCCGCCGGAGGCTCAGACGGCTCTGGCCTACTATGTGGCCGCCCATCTGGCCATGGAGGACAACAATTTCCTCTACGGCACCCTGTACAATGAGTTTGAACGGAAGCTTGCACGGCTCCAGGAGGGAATCGTGATGCAGGGCGGCGTGACCCAGGACGCCTATGGGGCAATGGGGGAATGAATTGTAACATGCAAAATCGTTTTCGGGGCGGGAGGGAGATATGGCAAACAAGTTTTTGATTTCATCGGGGCAGCTGCCTTCGCCGCCTGCGGAGAAAACCGTGGCGTTCCGGAACCTGTCCGGGGGATTGAACCTCCGGGAGCTGGAGTATCGGATGAACGCTGACGAGAGTCCGGAGATGCGGAATCTCTGGTGGCGGGATGGGGTGCTGGGCTGCCGGGACGGGCAGGAGTTTCTGACCACGGCGGCCCTGGGCACGGGGTTGTGCTGCCATGACCGGCTCTACTGGGGCAGGGCTGTGGCCCACATCGGCGACGGCCTCTATGCCGGGGTGCCGGGGATGGACATGACCCTGGAAAAGCTCTGCGGCGGCCTGCCCCAGGTGCGGGGAACGTTTCTGCGGTATCAGGACGCATTGCTCTACAAGACCACGGGGGCGTTCAAGAAAATTACCTGGGACGGACAGCGGCTGACGGCGGCGGATGTGGAGGCCTATGTGCCCGTGACCGTCATCAACTGTGAGCCCGACGGCAGCGGAGATCTGTATCAGCCGGAAAACCGGCTCAGCCCCCAAAAGACCGTGTGGTATCACGCCGCCCGGGAGAGCCGGGGCGTCAGCTTCACGGCCAACGGCACCGCCGCCCAGTTTCACTACGAGACCCAGGACGGGGAGCCGGTGGCCTCCGTGGAGCAGGTGTATGTGGGAACCACCCTGCTGGATCCCGCGGAATACACCCTCTCCGACGACAAGCTGACCGTGACCCTGAACACGGCGCCGGAAGACGGCGCGGCGGTCAGCGTGGTATTCACCGTGGGAGTGCGGGTGTACCATCTGCCGGTGCAGGGGGTGGATTCCATCGACCGCGTGGAGGTGGACGGGGCCGAAACCTCTGCCTGGGCGGCGGATTTGGAAGCAGGCACCGTGACCTTTACGGCGGCGCCGCCGGTGCAGGATCCGCCGGAGCTGAATACGGTGCGGATTACCTACAGCAAGGCCAACCCCGACGCCAGACAGAGCGTCATGGACTGCCGCTTTGGCTGCGTCTACGGCGGAACCGGCGGGGCTGTGCTGATTTTAGCCGGGTCTGAGGCCCAGCCCAACGCCTATTTCTGGAACGGCAGCCACATCGCCATGGATCCGGGCTACTTCCCCATGGACAGCTACAATCTGGCCGGGGACAACCTGGAGCCGGTGACGGGCTTCGGCCAGCAGGCGGGGTATCTGGTGGTGTTCAAGGAGCACGCCGTGGGCCGGTGCCTGCTGGGCACCGCCACCATCGGAGACCGGGCCCACCTGACCCTGGACTACACGCCGGTCAACGCCGTTCTGGGCTGCGACCTGCCCTGGACCATCCGGCTGGTGGAGAACAACCTGGTGTGGTGCAGCAGCTACGCCGGGGTCTGCCGCCTGGAGGACACCACGGCGGCCCTGGAAAACCAGGTGCGCTGCATCAGCCGCCGGGTCAACGGCGGAGACCGTCAGCCGGGCCTGCTGGAGGCCGTGCGGCACAGCCAGCCGGTCTGCGCCCTGGAGGACGGAGAACGATACTGGGTCTGCGCCGGGGGAGAGGCCTTCGTGTGGGATCACGGCCTGTCGTCCCCCGACCGGCCCAGCTGGTTCTATTTCACAAGCATTGCCGCCGTGGACTTTTTCCGGGGGGACAGTCTGCCCGATGGGGCCGACGAGGGGCTGCCCTTCACCGGCAGCCGCCGGATCTACCACCTGGACAGCCAGGGGCGCATCAGCCAGTTCTCCCGGAATTTCCGGGACTACGGCGGGGCCATTGAGAAGATCTATCAGTTCCCGGCCCAGACCTTTGGCACCGATCAGCGGCTGAAGCACGTCCGACGGGTGGTGCTGGCCACCCGGTCCGACACCGACACGGTCATTACCCTCTCCTATGCCACGGATCTGGAGCAGCGCACCGACCTGACACCCATGGAGTGCCGCAGCTGGCGGCTGACGCCCAGAAATCTGGCCTTCCGGTTCCTGGGGGTGCGGCGGTTTGCCCATGTGGCCGTGCGAAAGCCCAACTGCCGCCATGTGCGGTACTTTGCCCTGCGGCTGGAAAACCGGGAGCCGGGATGCGATATGTCCATCGTCTCCGCGGAGATGACGGCCAGTCTCATGGAAAGGGGGAGATGAGATGCTGGAGGTTCTGATGGCAGCGGCGCTGCTGGCCCTGGGATTCTGGCTGGGACGGCAATCCCGGACGGCCCGGCCGCAGCTCCCCGCACCCCAGGAGCAGGAGCTGCGGCGGATCCAGGAGGATCGGGCCGCCTTCGCACAGCTCATGGGCTACAGTGCGGAGCGGGCCTATGGGGATGAGAATGCAGAATGATAAATGCAAATTTTGCTGGCAGCAAACGACCCCTCCGGCCCTGCGGGCCACCTCCCCTTACGCAGGGGAGGCTTGGGGGTGCGGTGCTTCATGATAAAAGGAGGAGGAAAATATGGGCTTTACGCCTTTGAAATTTACGAAATCCTGGGAGAATCCGGCGGATTTTCCAACCTATGAGCCGGACGAAGCCCAGGTGCGGGCGGATCTACAGCTGCTCCACGACGAGACCCGGGAGGGCCTCAACCGGCTGGTAGCGGATCTCAATGGGGAAGAGGCGGCGGCCCTGCTGCCCTTCCGGCCCCAGGACGGTCTGACGGCCCGGACCGTGCAGGCGGCGATTCTCGAGACCTACGCTGCCGTGCAGCAGGCGGCTGCCGGCACGCTGGTGGACGGCTCCATCACCAAACAGAAGCTGGCGGCGGCTCTGCTGGAGCGAATCTACGGCGGCCGGGTCTGGGTTTCCATGGACACGCCGGGTTCGGCCCAGAATCCCCAGGCGGATTTCCCCGTGGGACAGCTGTGGCTGCGGCCCGCCTTTACGGTGGAAAACAAGGCTCTGGACAGCTGGACGCTGTCGGGCTGCACGGCCCAGGCACAGAGCGGCGGTTGGGTGCTGACGGCCGACGGCTCCCAGGCGGAGATTACGGCGGGCCAGACCCTGACCGGCTTGGGTTCGGCGGGGCAGCAGGTGTTTGTGCGCCTGAAGGCCTCCCAGCCGGACAGCCATCTCAGCAGCCTGGCCCTGTGGCTCAACGGCCAGAGCCACGATCTCATGGCCGGCGGCGGTGTATTCGAAACGTCGCTGGACGGCAGCGGCGGTCTGGAGCTGCTGGTGCGGGGGAAATGGCCCTATGCCGAAACGGGCGCCGGCTTCACGCTGTCGGACCTGACGGTGGTCAACGCCGGGGCCGTGGAGGCCGGTCTGCCGGACTGCCATTCTCTCAGCGACTGGCCCGGCCTG
The DNA here is from genome assembly GCA_016296235.1 of Oscillospiraceae bacterium. Classification (GTDB taxonomy): domain Bacteria; phylum Bacillota; class Clostridia; order Oscillospirales; family Oscillospiraceae; genus Avoscillospira. Next base: position 12,822 of record JAEDJR010000019.1, on the reverse strand, counting down.
CTGGAGGCCCGGACGCCCTTCTCCACCCTGCGGCTGCCGGCCCGGGTGCTGATTCAGACGGCAGCCGGCGTGTGGGAGCCGGTATCGGAGGAGGTGCTGCCGGCCGGCCGGGGCGGCACGGGATTTTCGTCCTATACGGCGGGCCAGCTGCTTTACGCTGGGGCCGGTGGCGTGCTGACGGTGCTGAATCCGCCGGCTGGAGACGGCGCGTTTCTGAAATATGACGGCGCGCCCGCCTGGAAAGGGCCGGCAGACGCCGGAATTCTGCGGATCACCACCGGCTCCTACACCGGCACCGGCAATGCAGGAAGCATTACGCTGCCGGTGACGCCGAAGCTGCTGTATGTATTCTCCAAAAGCGGCCCCATTACCGACAATACGATCTTCGAGGCCAACCATCTGGACAACCCGGTGGTGCTGGCCAACGGCGCCACAGCTACGGAGCTCGGCGGCTACTATGACGCCGATGGCTTCTATTGCCGGCATCCCGTCTGTGTCTCCCTGTCCGGAAACACGCTGGAGTTTTCCATCAAAAAAACCAATTCGCCTCTGGCGAAACCGGATCTCTGCAACCGCAGCGGTGTGGAATATGGCTGGGCAGCCGTCTATTGAGAGAGGGGAACGCCATGAATCTGGAGTTTTTTGTGAAAAACAAGCGCATTGCTCGGAAAGGCCTGGAGCCTCTGGTGGGGGATACGGCGGGCTACTATACCTTTACGGTGGAGTTTGACCCGGAGTGGGACGGGCTGACCAAGGTGGTGGTGTTCCAGAACGGAGACCAGACGGCCCAGCTGATCTACACGGGCCAGAGCCCCCTGCCGGCCCAGGTCAGCGGCCGGGGAGACCTGTATGTGGCCTGCCATGGCTACCGGAAAGCCGGCGATCAGGTGGCAATTCTGCGCACCATCCGAATGACCCGGCCGGTTCGGCTTCTGGGAGCCTGGCCCATGGCCGGGGGAAAGCCGGAGCAGTACCAGCCCTCCGCGTTTGAACAGATGGTCGCCACGGTGGATGAGGCCCGGCAGGCGGCGAAGGAAACCAGGATGCTGGCGGAGAATCTCCGGGGCCAGTGGGAGGCCGGGGCGTTCAACGGTCCGGCAGGCCCCAAGGGAGAGCCGGGCCCTGCCGGACCCAAGGGCGCCGACGGAACCGTAGACTTTGAGAGCCTGACCGGGGAGCAGCTGGAAAGCCTGCGTGGTCCGGCAGGCCCCCAGGGCGCGGCCTTCACCTACGCCGACTTCACGGCGGAGCAGCTGGCGGCCCTGAAGGGCGAAAAGGGCGACAAAGGCGACAAGGGAGACAAGGGCGACACCGGCGCGACGCCCACCCTCAACAACACCGTCACCAGCACCAGCACCACCCAGGCGGCCACGGCCAACGCCGTGAAAACCGCCTATGACAAAGCAAACGCCGCCATGCCGAAATCCGGCGGCACCTTCACCGGGACGGTCAAGGCAGGCGGCAGCTATGAGGCCGCCGGAACCATGCTGCTTCGGAACTCCAAGCTGGTGTCTTCCCAGGAGGATCCGACCGTCAACGGTGAGATTGTCTGGGTCTATGCGTGAGGTGATTCTGTGGCCAGCAAAGTGATGAATGGCGGAACGGCCTATGAGATTTCCGCCGGAAAAGCCATGGCGGGCGGAACCGTATTTGACATCGGGAAGGGCCTTTGCATGAACGGCGGGTCTGTCTATGAGATCGAAATCGCGCCTGCGCAGGGAAATACGCAGACGGTCGTGATCTCCGGAAATACAAGCGCCACCTATGCCTATGCGACCATCAACGGCGTGAATATCACAGAAGCAGGAGAGTATTCCTACCAGACCGGCGGAAGTCTGGAGATTGCGGTCTATGTCAGCGCGTCCGGCGTTTTGACAAGAAGCAACTGCTATGTGAATCGAAATGGAGCTAAGGTGAAATCAGGCTCCGGAACCTACTCCTTCACGACGGACTCCGCCGCAATTCAGATCAAATTCGCGCTTGGTGTTGCAAGCAACAAGATGTTTTACTACGCGGAAATCACGGATTAAGGAAATGGGGTGTGTTTATGACGTATGTGAAAATCGGGGACCGGCAGCTGGAGGCGTCCGTGTTCGGAAGAACCATGGATCGGGACTGGGACGGCCGGGAGAGCAAGGCCATTACCTGCGCGCTGACCTATCAGGAGGCCCTGGCGCTGTTTACGGAGGACGCGGCCTGGTCGATTGTGTATCAGGCGGAGGACTGCCTGGACGAAAACGGCAATGCCGTGACGCCGGAACCGGAGGAATATGACAATTCGGCGTATTCCGTCCCAGGGCCCATCACGGACAACCGGGACGGAACGGTGACAGTGAAAATGGGGAAAATCACAGACGGTGAAGCTCTTGCGGAGCTGATGGAGGCCTTGAACGCATGAACAGAAGGAAGCTGAACGCGCTGAAAGAGAGAATCGCGGAGAAAAAAGAGAAGTCCGATGATCTCGACCGGATCGTCTCGCGGATCATGCAGCTGCCGTACGGCCAGATCCGGAAGGTCATGACGGATGAGATCATGGAAATTCTGGCGAAATATGGATATACCGGAGGCTGAGACATGGGGACGATTCTTGCGGCTGTGATTTCCGGGGCCGTGACCCTGATTGTGTGCATGGTCAACAACCACGCCCAGGCGCAGAAAACCAGGGCGCTGCTGGACTACCGGCTCAGCGAGCTGGAAAAGAAGGTGGACAAGCACAATCAGGTGCTGGAGCGGACCTACCGGCTGGAGACGGAAATGGAGGTGGCCCGGGAGCAGATTCGGGTTGCGAACCACCGCATCCAGGACCTGGAACGGGAATAAAATGGAACAGGAGGTGGGCTTTATGAAAAATTGGAAGGCGTGGGCGAAGGCGGCGGGCATCCGTGCCGTCAAGACCGTGGCCCAGACGGCGGTGGCCACCATCGGCACCAGCGCAGTCATGGGAGAGGTCAACTGGCTCATGGTGGGCAGCGCGTCGCTGCTGGCTGGCATTCTGTCCCTGCTGACCAGCGTGGCCGGTCTGCCGGAGGTGCAGGGGGAATAGGGATGTGCCTGCAGGCGGGCGGCGAATGGTACGATGGGAGGTTCTGAATGAATATCACAGAGATTCCATGCAAACGGGAGAACTACGGGGGCCTGCGGGCAATGCCGCCCCGGTATCTGGTGGTACACTACACCGCCGTACCGGGGGACACGGCGGAGAACAACGGACGCTATTTTTCCGGGGCGGACACCGGCAAGACCTCAGCCCACTATTTTGTGGACGAGCATCAGATTGTCCGGTCGGTGCCGGAGGAATATGTGGCCTACCACTGCGGCGGAAGCGTCTACTACCACCCGGCGTGCCGGAACGGGAACTCCATCGGCGTGGAGATCTGCACCAAGGGCGGGCCGGGCGGCTATTTCTTTGACCCGGGCGCCCTGGAAAACGCCCAATGGCTGCTGCGGCAGCTCATGGAGGAATACGGCATCCCGGCGGAGCAGGTGGTGCGGCACTGGGATGTGACCCACAAGGTCTGCCCCGCGCCCTTTGTGGGAGCCGGAGCCGCCGCGTGGGAGGAATTCAAAGGAGGGTTGATTGTGTACGAAAGACCGGAGGATTTGCCGGAATGGGCCAGGCCCACGGTGCAGAAGCTGGTTGCCCAAAACGCCCTTTTGGGGGATGAATCCGGAAATCTGAACCTGAGCCGGGATATGGTCCGGATTCTGGTGGTGCTGGACCGGGCCGGCTGCCTGGGAGATCATACAAAGGAGGAGCAGAGATGTCAGACAAACTGAGCAGCGCGGATCAGATGTATCTGTCCGCAGAGCAGCAAAAACAGATTCTGGCCCTGAAGCAGGCCTGGGGCGAGGCCAACGCCGCCGGAGACCGGGAGGCCATGACCCGGGCCAACCAGCAGGCCGAGGCCATCCGGGCCCAGGCAGGCTATGCCGGCGGCAGCGACGGCAGCGGGTATACCAGACTTGGAGCGGGCGTCCAGGCGGGGCAATCGGCGGAGGATGTGCAGAAATGGGTGGATCAGTACCGCTACACCAACTACAGCGACCGCAACGGCTGGATCAACGGCTTCTCCACGGACATGAACCTGCGGAGCATGGCCAACTACATCCGCCAGCAGATGCAGGCCAACTCCGACGCCTGGGCGGCCGCCGATGACGCGGGAAAGGCCTATCTCCATGGACAGAACCTGCAGCTGGCGAAAATCCTGGAGGACGCCGTGGGCGGCGCCCGCAGCACCTACAATGAGGCGCTGGGCCGCTGGGAGACCACCAACGCCGACCTGGGCTACGGCTACAACGTGGGCCAGTACAACGATCCCGACTGGTACAGGAATGCCTACGGCATGACCGACGAGCAGATGGAGGCCTTCCGCAGCGACACGGCCCGCTACCGCAACTTCGTGGATCAGCGGGTGGTGCGCAACTGGGTGGACGAGAGCAACGGCTACACCGGGAAATATGCCCAGTTTGTCAACGGGCCCTACGGACAACTGCTCAACGGCACCGCAAACGTCGATCCGACGGTGTATACCGATGTGATCGGAGACGGGTTCGGGGACGATTCCTACCGGGCGCCCACCGGGCCGGACGGGAGCATTGCCCCGCAGCTGCCGGCCCTGAAAAACAACAACTCCATGACCGACTACACCCGGCAGTTTGCCTCCTATGTGGATGAAAACGGCGTGATTCAGCCGGGCAGCCTGGTCCAATCCCATCCCGGCCGCGGAACGGGAGCGTCCGGCGGCGGGACTGTCCACGGCACCGGCAGCTCCAATGACGCCGGAGGCGGGGATTTGCTGGATCAATGGCGGCAGGCGGCGGAAGCCCAGACTGTCCAGGCCCGGGACGCCGCGGTGGACCGGGCGGTGCAGCAGCTGCTGCAGGCCCAGGCGGAGGCTGACGCCCTCTATCAAACCCAGCGGGAGCAGATTACCCGGGAGGAGCGCAACGCCCTGGACAACGCCGCTCTCTATGCCGAGGCCAGGGGAGACCGGGGCGGCATCGGCCGGGAACAGTACAATCAGATTCAGGCCACGGCTGCTGCCAACCGGCAGGCAGTCAATAGCGCCCAGGCACAGCTGGCGGCGGATACGGCCCGGCAGATGGCGCAGCTGCGGGCCGACGGCGAATTTGAAAAGGCCGACAGCCTGCTGGAGATCGCCCAGGTGTACCTGCTGAAGCTGCTGGAGCTGGAGCAGTGGGCGGCGGAATACCAGCTGGACACGCAGAAATTCCAGCAGAGCGTCAGCCAGTGGCAGCAGGAGTTTGCGTTGAAGGCCGCCAAGGCATTGATTTGATGAAAACGGAGGAATCACAGATGGAAGAACAGATCAAGGAAGCGGTGGAGGAGCAGCGGGATTTTGCCGGAGAGGCAGCGGCGCTGTATGAGGCCCATCCGGAGCTGCGGCAGGAGCTGCTGCCGGAGGAGGTGGCCATGGCCTGCGTCAGGGAGAACAAGCCCCTGACCGAGGCCTACGACGACTATGCACGCCGCCAGCGGCAGGATGCGGAGGGACTGCGGCGGGAGACCCGCGCCATGCGGGCCGCAGCGCCGGTGCGGGGCGTCACCCGGGGCGGCTCCGTGGCAGTTTCCCCGGAGGACCCGTTCCTGCGGGGCTTCAGCCAGGAGTGGTAGCAGAAATTTCGCGGAGATTTAACAAATATTTCATAACCTCCCACTAAGATATTTAAAAACCCCATGATAAGATAAGACCATAAAGCAAGCGACTTTTTCATTTTCTCCTCTCCTTTTATTTTTCAAACAAGCCCCCGCCGGTCTGGTCAACCGGCGGGGGCTTGTTTTTGCGGCTTATTTTGAAATCCTTCCTGTGCAAATGGGGTGCGGGCACCGGCATTGCCGGCGGGGGCAAGCCCCCGCCCTACGGGCACCTAAATTCCCGGGCGGCTGATAGCCGCCCCTACATCCGGTTTTCATGCACCGTGGCATCTTGCTACGGTTCCTCCGGCTCCGGGAAGAATACCAGCATATGGGGATCGTTTTCCACGGTGTCCGGGTCGATGCCTTTTTGGCGGCACCAGGCGAAAAAAGCCTTGTTCAGGAACTCCGACACCCCCTGCAGGGCGGCGTAGAGCTGGATTTCGTCACCCCGGGCGTAGAGACTGGTGTTCCAGCCGCTTCTGGCCAGGAAGGCCCGCTGGCCGGTGATCTCCTCATAGCGGTAATAGCGGCCTTTTTTCAGAAAAGGACGGTAGGTGAAGCCCTCGCCGTCATAGAAAATGCCGAACCAGAAAAAGTTCACCAGCAGATACACGCCGATGGCCAGCACCACCCAGCAGCCCAGCCACAGGGCCAGCTGCTCCTGCCGGGGAATGTACAACAGCGCGATGATGCCCAGCAGGGTCATGAGCAGGCCCAGGATGGAGCTGTAGCGGGGCAGGCGGACGGCCTGACAGCCGGGATTGGGACGGGCCTTGGGGAAAATTTTCTTCAGCAGAAAATCCACCAGGGCCACCAGGCCGAAAACTACGGCGATCAGCAGCAGGTACAGGATGTATTTCATTCCGCCACCTCCTGGGACAGGACATAGTCCACGGGAATGTCGTGGGGGTCGGTGTCCAAATGGTCGAAGAGCTGGAAGCCGTAGCACAGGGCCAGGGTCGGGTGCCGGGGGTGGGCCTCCAGATAGCGATCATAGAAGCCGCCGCCGTAGCCGCAGCGCCGCCCCGTGGGGTCGAAGGCCAGGCCGGGCATAAGCACCAGGGCCGTCTCGTCCAGGGCCTCGGGGCCGTCGTCCAGTGGCTCGGGGATGCCGCAGTAGCCCAGGGACACGCGGCTCAGGTCGTCCAGCCAGATGAAAATCATCCGGTCGTCCAGCACCTTGGGCACGGCCACTCGCTTGCCGTCCTTTTGGGCCTGCTCCAGAATGGGCAGGGTGCGGACCTCCTGGTTGTAGGACAGATAGCCAAAAATACTCTTTGCGTTCCGATAGGCGGGATGGTCGAAGAGCTGCCGGGCCAGAAGCCGGCTGGTTTCATCGATCTGGGCCTCGGTCATGGCTCGCTTCCTGGCCTTGATTTCCGCCCGAAGCGCTTTTTTATCCATGGAAATCACCTCTTGCCTCCATGATACCACAAATTTTGGCAGGTGGGAAGCGTTTACTTCCCGGCGTTGGTGTGCTAGAATTGGAGAAAACGAAAAGGCTTCCTTTCGGAAACTGCTGATTGCTTCCGCTCGTGTCGCTGCGCGGCCGTCGTGCATGAGGAATACGGATTGCCGCGCATTTTTGTAGGGCACGACCACTGGGCGTGCCGTTTGCAGGCAGCTGCATTCCTTTCCCAACTGCCAAACGGCGCGCCGGGTCGCCGCGCCCTACAGGCTTTTTCATAGAATCAGAGGTTTCAAACGGGAGGCGCTTGTGATGGGAGCGGCTGTGATTCTATGATTTATCTTGACAATTCTGCCACCACCAAGCCCTGCGCAGAGGCTGTGGCGGCCATGACGGAGATGCTGACGGAGGACTGGGGAAATCCCTCCTCCGTCCACAGCCTGGGGGTGCAGGCGGAGCGGCGGCTGAAGGAGGCCCGTCGGCAGGTGGCTGCCCTCATGGGCGCGGAGCCGGAGCGGGTGTTTTTCACCTCCGGCGGCACCGAGGCTGACAACTGGGCCATTTTCTCCACGGCCCGTCGGCTGGGAAAGCGGGGACGCCATATCATCACCACGGCGGTGGAGCACCACGCGGTGCTGCACCCCATGGAGCAGCTGGAGGCCCAGGGCTTTGAGGTGACCTATCTGCGGCCCGACGAAACGGGCTATGTGCCGGTGGAGACCCTGGAGGCCGCCCTGCGGCCGGACACCATTTTGGTTTCGGTGATGATGGTCAACAACGAGACCGGCGCGGTCATGCCGGTGGAACCGATGATCCGGGCCACCCGGCGGAAAAGCCCCCAGGCTCTCTTTCACATCGACGCGGTGCAGGGCCTGGGCAAGCTGCCCTTCCGGGCCAAGACCCTGGGCGCCGATCTGATTTCCGTCTCCGGCCACAAGGTGCACGGCCCCAAGGGCGTGGGCGCCCTGTACATCAAAAAGGGCCTGACCCTGCCGCCCCTGATCTCCGGCGGCGGTCAGGAGAGCGGCCTGCGGTCCGGCACCGAGGCCATGCCCGCCATCGTGGGCTTCGGCGCGGCCTGCGCGGCCCTGGATCTCAAAACGGAGCCTGCCCGGCTGGCGGCCCTGCGGGACCGGTGCCGGGAGGCGCTGGCGGATGTGCCGGGACTGGTGTTCCTGGGCCGGGGGGATGCGCCCCATATCGTCACGGTTTCCGTGCCGGGCCTGCGGAGTCAGGGCCTTATCAACTGCCTGCAGGAGCGGGGAATCTATGTATCCGCCGGTTCCGCCTGCGCCAGGGGACACCGGAGTCACGTTCTGGAGGCCATGGGCCTGGATCCCCGGGTCATCGACGGCGCCATCCGGATTTCCTTCGGCCGGGACAACACCCCGGAGGATGTGGATGCGCTGAAAGAGGCGATGCTGGAGGCGGTGAAACGGCTCCAATAAAATAATTATGAATTATTCACAAAATAGTTACTGTTTTCTCCCGGCGTTTATGATATAATGGTGCCAAGAAGGAAGGATGCGCCATGAATATTTTATTCTTTCTGACCCCAAAAGCCGCCTGTGCCTATCTGCGGGCGGACGACACCGTGCGGCAGGCTCTGGAACGGATGGAAGCGGCAGGCTATGCGGCGCTGCCCATCGTGGACAGAGACGGCAGCTACTGCGGAACCCTGACGGAGGGCGACCTGCTCTGGGCCATCAAGAATCTGTGCATGACGGATCTGCGGGATATGGAAAACCATGGGATCATGGAGATCTCCCACCGCAGGGACAACACCCCGGTCTACGTCAACACGAATATGGAAGACCTGATGTCCAAGGCGGTGGAGCAGAATTTTGTACCCGTGGTGGATGACCGCAACCTGTTCATCGGAATCATCACCCGCAAGGCGATTATGCAGTACTGCATGGAGCGTGTGATCGCCGGGGAGAGCCGGACCGCATAGTGGGGCAAACCGAAAATCGCCTGCTGCAAAATTGCAATTTCGCACAAACACAGGCTGCACCGAAAGCCTCCCCTGTGCAAGGGGAGGTGGCCCGAAGGGCCGGAGGGGTTGTGTGCAGGCATTCGTTGCCGGCAACGACCCCTCAGTCACGCTTCGCGTGACAGCTCCCCTTACGCAGGGGAGCCTTGGTGCGGTCATCTTTTGTGCCTGTTGCGAATTTTGCAGCAGGTGCTTTTTCTGGGCAAAAGCGCCAAGATTTTACGGATGGGATGGAAAAAACTTACCGATTCTGTGCCATTGCACCGAAAGACCGTTTTGCATATAATGACAGTAGGACGATTGTGAGGAGGACATGCCGATGAGTCAACAGGAAGCGTTGGAGCAATATCAGAAATCTCTGAAAGCGGGCCAGAAGTGCTACCGCAACGCCGTTCTCCACGGCAAATATCCCTATCCCCAGGTGCTGGACGAGATCCTCGACGAGAGCATGAACGCCGGCCGCTTTGAGCTGGGTCTGGTGGAGATCCCGGCGGAGCGGATTGTGGGAACCAAGACCGTGGGACGCAAGTCCACCTTTGCGGCCAATTTTATGCCGCTGATGCCGCCGGAATCGGAGTTTGCCGGCAAGTGGATCCAGCTGTGCAAGGCCCATCTGGGTGAGGGCATCCGGGATCCCATCCGCTGCTTCGAATATCTGGGCCGGTTCTACGTCCAGGAGGGCAACAAGCGGGTCAGCGTGCTCAAAAGCTATGAGGCCACCACCATTCCCGGCTATGTCACCCGGATTATCCCCGTGTATTCCGAGGATCTGAAGGTCCGGGCCTATTATGAATTTATGCGGTTTTATCAGCTGGCGGGCTTGTACCAGGTGGAATTCACCCAGCCGGCCAGCTACAGCAAGCTCCAGGCGGCCCTGGGCTATGACGCCGATCACGTCTGGACCCAGGAGGAACGCCAGGCGTTCCTGTCCCGTTTTACCCGGTTCCGGGACTTTTTCCGCAAGCAGGGGGGAGAGGAGCTGGAAGTCACGGCGGCGGACGCCCTGCTGGTGTGGCTGCGGGTCTATTCCTTCCGGGAGCTGCGGGACATGACGGCTTCGGAGCTGACGAAGAGTCTGGCCCGGGTGTGGCCGGATGTGAAGCTCCTGGCCGAGGATACGCCCATCGAAATCAACACGGAGCCGCCTGCGGAGGAAAAGGGCCTGCTGGCCACCCTGCTGGGGGGACTGCCCTCCCATCTGAACGTGGCGTTCTTCTTCCACGCCGATCCCAAATCCAGCGCCTTTACTAGGTCCCATGAGCTGGGCGCCCAGTATGTGGCCGAGGCCATGAAGGATACGGTGACGGTTCGCACCTACTACGGCGTCACGGCCGACGAGGCCGGACAGTGGGCCATGGAAAAGGCCGTGGCCGAGGGCGCCCAGGTGCTGTTTGCCACGGCGCCGCCCCTGATCGGCAACTGCCGGAAGATTGCCGCCCGGCATCCCGAGCTGAAGGTGCTCAACTGCTCTTTGTCCATGCCCTACACCGGCGTGCGAACCTACTACAGCCGGATGCATGAGGGAAAATTCATCACCGGCATGGTGGCCGCGGCCATGAGCCGGGAGGATACCCTGGGTTATGTGGGCAATTATCCCATTTACGGCGTGGCCGCCGGAATCAACGCCTTTGCCCTGGGCGCCAGAATGGTGAACCCCAACGCCCGGGTGCGGCTGGAATGGTCCTGCGTTCCCGGCGACCCCTATGCCGCCTTTGCCCGCAGCGGTGTGCGCACCATCAGCAACCGGGAGATTCCCTCCCCCGGTGATCTGCAGTGGTCCTGGGACTGGGGCACCTACCGGATCCGGGAGGACGGCTCCGTTATGCCCATTGCCTCCCCCTGCTGGAACTGGGGAAAATTCTATGAAAAGGTGCTCAAGAGCATCCTGAACGGCGCCTGGGACGCCCTCTCCGCCAAGGACAGCGGCAAGGCCGTGGGCTATTGGTGGGGCATGAACTCCGGCGTTCTGGACGTGCAGCTGAGTCCGGAGCTGCCCGACGGCGTCCGCCGCCTGGGAGAGATTCTCCGCAGAGACATCATCAACGGCACCGTGGATCCCTTCCGGACCGTCCTGCGGGACCAGCAGGGCAATCTGCGCAGCGACGGCGACCGCTGGATGACTCCGGAGGAAATCATGCACATGGACTGGCTGTGCGACTGTGTGGACGGGGAAATCCCCGGCTTCGACGCCCTGAAGCCCATGGCCCAGGATGTGGTGCGGGTGCTGGGCATCTACCGCGACCAGATCCCGCCGGAAAAGGAGGGCGTCCTGCTGTGAGAATCCTGGTGGTTGCCGATGAGGAATGCCGGTACTTCTGGGATTACTATCAGCCGGGCCGGCTGCAGGAATTCGACCTGATTTTGTCCTGCGGAGACCTGAAGGCCGATTATCTGTCCTTCCTGGTGACCATGGGCCATGCGCCGCTGCTGTATGTCCATGGCAACCACGACGGCGGCTATATTTCGCGCCCGCCCGAGGGCTGCGACTGCATTGAGGATATGGTCTACCGCTACGGGGACCTGCGGATTCTGGGCCTGGGCGGCTGCCGCATGTACTCCGGCGGCCCCAACCAGTACACGGAAAAGGAGATGCGCAGCAGAATCCGCAAGCTGTGCTTCAAGCTGTGGCGCAGTAAGGGCGTGGACATTATCCTGACCCATTCGCCGGTCCGGGACTACGGCGACGACGATGACCTGCCCCACCGGGGCTTCGAGGCCTTCTGGCCTCTTCTGGAAAAACTGAAGCCCCAGTACCTGTTTCATGGCCATGTCCATATGAATTACGGCCACAACCGCCCCCGGGTGGTCCGCTACGGTGAAACGGATTTGATTAACTGCTATGAGCGGTATGTGATCGATCTGCCGGAATTTGACAAGTACGGAAAGCGCGTTCCCGTGACGGCACAGACTGTGGCAGAGCTCCACCGGATCAACCGGGAGCAGGAGGAAGCCATGGAGGGAACGGCGCAATGAGAAAGAGGGAGACCCATGGAAGAAGCATTTTACATTGACCCGCACAAGTATTATGGCCGCCCGGTCCGGTCGGCGGGGCCGGACTGCGTGAAGGATCCCATCGACCGGATCCCGGAAGAGCTGGCCTGCTATGACCTGCTGGATTCCCTGGGCGTCGTCTATGCCCGGGTGGATCACAGCCACGCCGACACCATCGAGGCCTGCCATGCCGTGGAGCAGGTGCTGGGCTGGCCGGTGTGCAAGAACCTGTTTCTCTGCAACCGGCAGAAGACCCAGTACTATCTGCTGATGCTGGAGGGGGACAAGGTGTTCAAGACCAAGGATCTGTCCAGGCAGCTGGGAGTGGCCCGGCTCAGCTTTGCCAGCCCGGAGGATATGACGGCCCTGCTGGGTGTCCATCCCGGTTCGGTGACGGTGCTGGGCCTGATGAACGACCGGGATAACCGGGTGCAGCTGGTCATGGACCGGCCCATCTACGAAGCCCCCCAGGTGTCCTGCCATCCCTGCATCAGCACCTCCACCCTGCTGCTGTCCCGGCAGGATTTGCTGGAGACCATTCTGCCCGCCCTGCACCACAGTCCCATTGTGGTGGACCTGCCGGAGGAACCGGACGCGCCCCAGGGGTGAAACAAGCAAGCGAAACGCCTCCCCGACTGGGGAGGCGTTGTTGTATTCTGTTATGTGATAACACGGAGCAAGACAAACCTGCAAATTGGGATTTGCAGAGCAGCCCATCGTGCCCCCTCTATAGGGGGCTGTCAGCGAAGCTGACTGGGGGTTGTACCGACA
>JAEDJR010000178.1 GCA_016296235.1 Oscillospiraceae bacterium | reverse complement strand
CCCGAGGACCAGGTGGACGCCATCATGGCGGAGCGCAACCGCACCCTGACGGACTATGTGCCCAAAACCGATGTACAGTCACAGATTGACGCGGCGGTGGCGACGGCCCGGACGGAAGCGGCCCAGCAGGTCAATGTTGAGGAAAGCGACGCTTACAAGGCTTTGCAGGCGGAGCTGAACAAGACCCGGGCCATCGGTTCCGAGGATTTCTCCACGGTCAAGCCCAAGTTCCGCGAGGCGGTGTACGGTCTGCTGGACCACGAAAAGCCCGTTGCCGACCAGCTGCCCGCCATCAAGGAGCAGTACGAAGAGTATTTCAACCCCAGCGAACCTCCCAAGCAGGAGCCGGGAAAGCCCCAGTTCGTCTCCCCTGACCAGGGCGGCGGGCTGCCCAAGGGCGACGGTAAGACCGACCTGGGCGCTCTGTGGGGATTCGCGCAGAAGAAATGAAAGGAGCATGAATTATGCCTTTTGAACAGATTGGCCTGAACTATGCGCAGGAGTACAGCGCCGTCCTGGCGAACCAGTACCCCTATCTGTCCTACTTTGCCGACCTGTGGAACGGCCCCAACGCGGGTGCCTACCGTCCCGTGCATGGCAAGACCGTGCTGATCCCCAGCATGGAGGTCTCCGGTTCCCGTGCTGTGAACCGTGACCGGATCGACGGCGTTTTCAACCGGAACTTTAATCAGGACCTCCAGCCCGTGACCATGAGCATGGACCGTGAGTGGGACACTCTGGTGGACCCCATGGACATGAACGAGGCCCCCGCCGTCACCGTGGCAAACATCACCCGCACCTATGTGGAGACCCAGAAGGTGCCCGAAATGGACGCCTACGCCGCCTCCAAGCTTGCTGGCTTCGCCGGCGGCTTCGGCACCGTGGACACCACCGCCCTGACCGCCGATAACATCCTGGCCACCTGGGACGGCTATCTGGCGTACATGATCAACAACCGCATCCCTGTTGACCGCATCCGCTGCAAGATGACCCCCGACGTGTACAAGCTGCTGAAGGAAGCCGCTGGCATTACCCGGTTTGTGGATTCCGGCAGCGGTGAGCGCAACGTGGATCGCCGCGTGGGTTCTCTGGACGGTGTCCGCATCGAGCAGGTCCCCGGCGACATCATGCAGACCGCTTTTGACTTCACCGAGGGCTGGACCCCCGCCGCCGGTGCCAAGGCTGTCAACATGCTGATGTATGACCCCCTTGCCACCGTGGCCCCCATCGTCTACGACACCTCCATGATGTCCGCTCCCACCGCCCAGAGCAAGGGCAAGTACCTGTACTATGAGCGGTACTACTACGATGTGTTCGCACTGAACCAGCGCCGCGCCGGTATCCTGGCGAACCTGGCCGCCAATCCCGCCCTGGGTGTTCTGGCTGTCACCTCTGTTGCCGGTCCTGAATCTGGTCAGACCGTCGTGACCGTGGACACTCCCAAGGTGTTTGGTACCTCCTTCGTCTACAAGCTGGGCAGCTCTGCTGAGTCCGTGACCTATGGTCAGGCCCCCGTCGGCTGGACCAAGCTGGTGCCCGGTACTCCCATTGCCGCAAACAGCAACACCACCATCACCGTGGCGCAGGTCAACGACACCAAGGGCGGCATCGCCATCGCCTCCGGCTCTGCAACCATCGTCAAGGCCTGATGAAAGGAGGGCGGCACCGTGGCGGCTGTGACCTATGATTTCTACGCGAATATCTACCATGGGGACCCGGCGGTCACGGAGGCCGCCTTCCCCAGGCTGGAAGCCCGGGCGGAGGACGCAGTCAATGCGCTCATCCGCTTCCGGGCTGTCCCGGCACAGTTGGAGAAGCAGTACCAGAAGGCCATCTGCGCACAAATCGACTACTATGCCATCTACGGCATCGAGGCTGCCAGCGCTGGCCTGATGGAAAACAGTTTCACCGTGGGCAAGGTCTCTGTCACTGGCGGCGGTGCTTCGGCCCGCTCCGGCGGTGCATCCATGATCTCGCCCCAGGCTGTGTCCTATCTGGAACAGACAGGACTGCTGAATCCTGCGGTTCCAGTTGCCGGGGCAAGGGGGTGGTGGTAAATGGCCCACCTCTCCCCCATCCCGGCACGCATCCTCAAGCAGTCCGCAACGCTGCGGGTGTGCAGTGGCGTAGATATGTGGCAGGCGCCTACATGGACGGAGACGGCCCTTGGGAGCGTCTGCATCCAGCCCAGCAATGAAACGCGGAAAACCAAGGACAACACCGAGGCGGTTCTGCGGAGCCTCTGCTTTGTGGACGCCGTCCGCTCCACGCCACGGGGGCTGGATTTTGACGCCATGCAGCAGCAGAGCGAACAGAACGGCCAGCCCATGGTGCTGGTGTTCCAGGGCACGCCTTACACCGTTTTGACGGTGGAAACGCTTTACGATGATACAGGCCAGCTCCACCACTGGGAGCTGGGTCTTGTATGAGGTGGTTCCATGGCTGTGAAAATCTCCATTGACCGCTCCCGGGTGGCTACCCGCATCAAGGCTGGGAAAATAGCTATGGTTTCCGCTGTGGCGGAGCAGGCCCTTTCCGACTGCAATTATTTTGCCAAGCGGGACCAGGGAACGCTGATTGAATCCAGCCAGACCGCCAGCGACATTGACAGCGGGCTGCTGGTGTGGAACACGCCATACGCCAGAAAGCAATATTACACCGGGGTGCCGTCTCTGGATCAGAACCCGAACGCCTCCATCCTCTGGTGTGAGGAGGCACACGACCATTTCGGGCATGACTGGGACAAGATCGCGCAGAAATCTTTTGCAAAGGGGATGGGCTAATATGAACGCATTTGATGAAATCCTTGCGGCGGCAATTTCCATGGCGCAGGAAACTGACCCTTACGCCACTATCACCGCCGGCGCCCTCCCTGCTGACAACGGCATCTGCATGACCTGGGCCAGCGGAGCCCCGGCGTCCACCTTCCTGGACAAGGGAATGGCCTATCAGCGGACCATCGTTTGCAACGGCAAGCATACCAGCCAGCAGACGGTCTCCGAGGCTCTGCACGCTATCCATTTGGCCCTGACCAAAACCAAGACATACCCCAGCGCCCCGCAGTGGCAGATCACCGACATTGCAACCGTGGCCGCCCCCGCCTATCTGAGCCGGGAGCAAAACAGTCAATGGTTATACGGATCCTCCCTGCGGGTGAAATTCTATCTGAGATAAGGAGTGAGCATGATGGGTAATCTGCTGACTATTTATAACCTCGAAGCCAGTATTGGAACTTCCAAGAGTTCTGAAACCTGGACTTACGCCAAGTTAGAAAATGGCCTTGACAACGTGTCCGAGGCGCTGAACGAGGTCGTCCAGCAGTATTTCTTCCTCAACGACAAGGGCTTCGCCCGGAACCATGTCACCGGCATGGCACCGACCTTCACCTTCACCGGCCGCCGGGTCCAGGGTGACGCGGCACAGGACTACATCTTCGGAAACAAGTACAAGCTGGACACCAACCGCAATTCCTCCTTCCAGCTGAAGGTCACCGACAACAGCGGAGTTTCTCCCAAGGTGACCACCTACACCGTGGACTGCACCATCTGCAACATCCAGGAGTTTTCCGGCGCTTCCACCGATGACAGCGCCATCTCCTTTGAAATCCGCTTCGACGGGGCACCCACGACGGCTACCGCCTGAGAGTAACGGGAGGGCTTTATGTATCAGCTGAAAAAGAACGTCCCCTTTGA
>JAEDJR010000177.1 GCA_016296235.1 Oscillospiraceae bacterium | reverse complement strand
TTTTTTGCCACAAATAACACACTTACCCATCATTACCTCCAGTTATATCGTTTACTAATAAAACTATCATAGTTCTCTTGCAAAATGCACAAATGCCCGGAGCCCTTCTTTCAAAGGATTCCGGGCACTTGTAAGCCAGTTACAATTATTCTTTAAAAAATGTTGCCATTTTGTTGCCACGAATGGAATCAAAAGTCCAAAAACCCTTGATATTACAGGCTTTTTTCGACCTCTGAAATTATTCCCACTCGATGGTCGCGGGGGGTTTGGAGGTGATATCATAGCAGATTCGGTTGATATGGCCTACTTCGTTGACGATCCGGACGCTGGCTTTGTCCAGGACCTCATAGGGGATCCGGGCCCAGTCGGCGGTCATGAAATCGGTGGTAGTCACGCCGCGGAGGGCCAGGGTATAATCATACGTCCGGCCGTCGCCCATGACACCTACGGAGCGCATATTGGTCAGGACAGCGAAATACTGGTTAATGGAGTACTCCAGTCCTGCATTGGCAATCTCCTCCCGGAAGATGGCGTCGGCGTCCCGGAGGACATCCAGCTTCTCCTTGGTCACCTCGCCGATGACGCGGATGGCCAGGCCGGGACCGGGGAAGGGCTGGCGCATAACCAGATACTCCGGCAGACCCAGCTCGCGGCCCAGCTGACGGACCTCGTCCTTGAACAGCAGCCGCAGGGGCTCGATGATTTCCTTGAAATCTACATAGTCCGGCAGTCCGCCCACATTGTGGTGGCTCTTGATGACGGCAGCATCGCCGGCGCCGGATTCGATCACGTCTGGATAGATGGTGCCCTGCACCAGGAAGTCCACCTTGCCGATCTTCTTGGCCTCGTCCTCAAAAACGCGGATGAATTCCTCGCCGATGATCTTGCGCTTGTGCTCCGGCTCGGTGACGCCGGCCAGCTTGTCCAGGAAGCGCTTCTCCGCATCCACCCGGACAAAATGGATATTCCATTTGGCAAAGGCCGCTTCCACCTCGTCGCCTTCGTTTTTCCGCATGAGACCGTGATCCACGAAAACGCAGGTCAGCTGGTCGCCCACGGCCTCGGCCAGCAGGGCGGCTGCAACGGAGCTGTCCACACCGCCGGACAGTGCCAGCAGAACCTTGCCGCCGCCGACCTTTTCCCGGACTGCGGCGATGGTGGTGCGCATATAGTCGCCCATGTTCCAGGTACCATGGCAGCCGCAGACCTCATAGAGGAAGTTGCGGATCATATCCACGCCGTGCTCGGTGTGGTTGACCTCGGGATGGTACTGGACGCCGTAGAAGCCCCGGGTCTCGTCGGCAATGGCGCCGTTGGGGCAGTGATCCGTGTGAGCCGTCAGGGCAAAGCCGGCGGGAACCTTGGCCATATAGTCGCCGTGGCTCATCCAGGTGATACCTTCGGCAGGCAGGCCCTTGAACAGCTTACAGGCAGTGTCAAAATAGGTTTTGGTCTTGCCGTACTCCCGGGCCGTATCCTCCTGGGCCGCGGTGACCTGGCCGCCCAGGGTATGGGCCATGAGCTGGCAGCCGTAGCAGATACCCAGAATGGGCAGGCCCAGCTCAAAGATGGCAGGATCCACCTGGGGAGAGCCTTCGGCGTAGACGCTGTTGGGGCCGCCGGTAAAGATAAAGCCCATGGGCTCCATGGCCTTCAGTTCAGCCAGGGGCGTGGTATAGGGCTTGACCTCGCAGTAGACGTTGCACTCGCGAACCCGGCGGGCAATCAGCTGATTATACTGTCCGCCGAAGTCCAGAACAATGATTTTTTCCATGCAGCCTTAGTCCTCCCGGAACACGAAGCCGTTCTCGTCGGCACTCTCAATGATGGCCAGGGACTGGATATTGATTCCTGCTTCCCGGAGCCGGTCGCCGCCGTGCTGGAAGCCCTTCTCCACGGCGATGCCGATGCCAACCAGCTCGGCGCCGGCCGCCTTGACGATATCGCACAGGCCGCGCATGGCTTCGCCGTTGGCCATGAAGTCGTCCACGATCAGAACCTTATCCGTGGACTTCAGCCAGTCCTTGGAGACCAGCAGCGTCACCTTTTTCTTATAGGTGTAGGAAAAAATATCGCTCTGGTACAGGCCGCCTTCGATGTTGTCGCTCTTGGCCTTCTTTGCGAAGACCATGGGAACGCCAAATTCCTCGGCGCAGACGGTAGCCAAAGCGATGCCGCTGGCCTCAGCGGTCAGCACGACGGTAATATCGCTCAGATCAAAGCGACGCTTGAACTCCTTCGCGATTTCTTTCATGAGCTTGGTGTCCACACGGTGATTCAGGAAGCCGTCCACCTTGACGATGTTGCCGGGCAGAACCTTTCCTTCCTCTCTGATTCTCTGCTTTAAGGTTTCCATGGGGTTCTCCGCCTTTCTTCATGCTCAGCAAATTCGCTGAGGATCTCTTTATTTACAGCTATATTATGCAGGAAACTGTCCAGAAAAGCAACTGGAAAGGGAGGAAAGTTTTTAGAAACGCAGCCCGTCCCTTTTGTGCGATTTGCCACGAATCCGGTCTGAATCAGTTCCGGCTGCACTTTTCCGCATCGATGGCCAGAACCACCATCAGGGCATGCAGGGCATCGGCAGGATCGCGGACATCAATCGCATAGGTGTCCGTCCAGTTGAGGAGCTCCTTGGACACCTCCGCCACCAGCATGCCGGAACCGCTGCGGATTTCATAGTCCCATTCCAGGATTTCCCCTTCCACCTGCCAATCCCGGCAATCCACCGTAAACACCGGCCGGAAAAACGTAAACTCCTTCCGGATGCAGCCGATGTACCGGTCGCCCTCATACAGCTCAAACTGGGGCAGGAAGGTCAGAACCCGCTCCTTGACCGTGCCAACATGGCGGCCGGCGGCGTCATGGATATGCAGGCAGTGGCCCCAGCCGAGCCGGCCCTCCACGGTGAAAACCGTTTCGCCTCTCTCATTATAAATATCATAGCTGTCAAACCAGGAAAACAGCCGCTGCTTGAACAACAGCTTCATGGCGGTCCCTCCTCTGTCCGAATATCAGAAAAGCGCGCCGGTATCTGCAGCGCGCCAACATAAATATTATATCATAGTTCCGGAAAATGTGGTAGTAAAACATTGGACGCAGATTTCATGCATCCTGCGAATTTACAAACATAAAAAAATCAGGTATGATGAAGCCAGAAAAAAGATCCAAGCACAGACACAAGCAATAGCACAGAAACAAGGACAGACACAAGCACAGACACAAGCACAGACACAAACACAGGAACATCCGAATTTACCTATAGAAAGGACTGATTCCAATGTACGAGTTGGCCGCCGAACCGCACTATTTTGAGAGGAATAAGTCCCATGTACTGATCTAGCCTCAAGCCCAGCATCATCCTACGAACCGGATGCGTGATCCGTTGTGATAGATTCAAATATTTGGATAGCATGCAAGTTTGATTGATCGGTTTAAGCTCACCGTATGAGCCATTCACATAGGAATTCATCGAAATCGTGACTGCGCCCCGGCCTTTTGGCCGGGGCTTTTCGCGTGTCAGCCTGGCCTCGTGTGAAAATGCGGTGTTCCCAGGACAGTTGACAGCAGTCATTTTCGCTGCTGCAGCTGTTCTTGTCTTCTATTCCGTTCTATGATAATATGGAACCGAACAGATCTGAAAATCGGAATTTGCAGGTGTGATTGATGAGAATTGTAGAAGTTTCAGAAAACAAA
>JAEDJR010000176.1 GCA_016296235.1 Oscillospiraceae bacterium | reverse complement strand
CTTCGCAGAGAGCAAAAAAGGAGCCCAGAACGGTGACTACCTCCGGGCTCCTGATATTCAGATGTTCCATCGGCTCCAGGAAACGGCCCGGGGCCTGATCCGCATTGCCGACGTGGCCCCGGAGGAACCGGGCGGCCTGGACTTTGTCAAAGAGGTCAGCCAAAGCTGCCGGGTCTCCCTGGCCCACACCGCCGCCGATTATGACACGGCCAAAGCGGCCTTTCAGGCGGGCGCAACCCATGTGACCCACCTGTTCAACGCCATGCCGCCCATGCTCCACCGGGCCCCCGGCGTCATCGGTGCCGCCTGCGAAAACGAGAACGTCACGGCGGAGCTGATCGGCGACGGCCTCCACGTCCATCCCAGCACCGTGCGCATGGCCTACCGGGCCTTCGGAGCGGATCGTCTGTGCCTCATCAGCGACAGTCTCTCCTGCTGCGGCTGCGAAAACGGCGTGTACTGGCTGGGCGGCCAGCAGGTGTTCCTGGACGGTGCCATCGCCCGTCTGGCAGACGGCACCATCGCAGGCTCCGCCAACCACCTGTTCGGTATCCTCCAAAGCACCGTCTCCATGGGCATCCCCCTGGCCGACGCCGTCCGCATGGCGACCTATAATCCCGCCAGGGTTCTGGGCGTGGAGCACGAGGTGGGCCAGATCGCCCCGGGTCTGCGGGCGGATTTCCTGATCTGCACCCCGGATCTGCAGCTTGACCAGGTCTGGCTGGGCGGAACGCTATTTGATCTTATTTAAGTACCGATACACGCTGGCCTGCGAGCAGGCCAAGTGCTCTGCCGTATACTGAACCGAACCTTTCAGCCGGAACATGCCCCGCTCTTTGAGGCGGGTGATAAAGGCGACGCGCTCCTCCTGGTTCATCCGATCCATGGGGATCGGCAGCGAGTGGGCTGCTTCGGTAAAAATCTCCTGAATCATACTGGAAACGTCGTTAAAAATGGGCTCCCTTGGCATCACGCCACCCGCTGCATCAACCGTGTTGTTGGCAGCGGGTGCGGTTTTATCAGGTTCATATTGCTCCTGAATGAAACTGCGGGGATGAATCAGATCCAGAAGCTGATTGGACAGCGATAAAAAGCGGCTGTCGTCGAAGTTGATGCCCAGCAAGCCCACAGGCTTACCATCGCGGTCCTTTATAAACATTGCTGAGGAACGGATGGTTTTCCCGTTCGTCTGCAAATGGCTGGTGAAATTCAGAACATAATCTCCCTGCTCATATTGCCTTTGGCTCAGCAGCGCCCGGGCCACATCGGGCAGGGGGCTGCCGATGGTCTGTCCGCTGATTCTGCCGTTTGCAATGGCAACCACAGAGTGGGCGTCCGCTTCCAGGTCGTATAGCGTAATCTCATAATCCGGCCCAAGGGAATTGCCCAAAAAATACACTACAGTTGTAAACTGATGCAGCATCTCGTCTGTCATGTTGGATCACCTGCTTTCATTTTCTTAACAATAGCATTTTTTCTGCCATTGTGCAAGAAAATAATTGACAAGGATTTATTGTCGTGATAAAATTTTATTATCGCAACAAATTATGATACCGACTGCCAGTCGACGCTTGCAACTCGTCGATGACCGGGGTATCTCCCAAAAATGGAGGTAACGTATGATGGCGAAAGAGTATCCCCTGCATGTGAAAACCCCGACTTCTTTTTCCTATGTCAAGCGCAACATCCCTGATGTGACGGTGGAGCAGCGCGAGCGCGCCCTGAAGGCAACCCACTACAACGAGTTCGCTTTCCCGGCCGGTATGCTCACTGTCGACATGCTCTCCGATTCCGGCACCACCGCCATGACTGATGTGCAGTGGGCCAGCATGTTCCTGGGCGACGAGTCCTACGGCCGCAACAAGGGCTACTATGTGCTGCTGGACACCTTCCGCGACATCTTTGAGCGCGGCGGCGAGAAGAACTGGAAGAAGGTCATTGACCTGGTTCGTACCGACTGTACCGATATCGACAGAATGATGGATGAGATGTACCTGTGCGAGTACGAGGGCGGCCTGTTCAACGGCGGCGCCGCTCAGATGGAGCGCCCCAACGCCTTCATCATTCAGCAGGGCCGCGCGGCTGAGTCCGTCCTGTTTGAGATTGTCCGGAAGGTCATGGCCGAGCGCCACCCCGGCAAGTCCTTCGTCATCCCCTCCAACGGCCACTTCGACACGACGGAAGGCAACATCAAGCAGATGGGCTCCATTCCCCGCAACCTGTTCAACAAGGAGCTGCTGTTTGAAGTTCCCGAAGGCGGCAAATATGAGAAGAATCCCTTCAAGGGCGACATGGATGTGGCCAAGCTGGAGCAGCTGATTGAGACCGTCGGCCCCGAGAACGTGCCCCTCATTTACACCACCATTACAAACAACACCGTCTGCGGCCAGGCCGTGTCCATGAAGTCCATCAAGGCCACCGCCGAGATTGCCCGCAAATACGACATCCCCTTCATGTTCGATGTGGCCCGCTGGGCGGAGAACTGCTACTTCATCAAGGTCAATGAAGAGGGCTATGCCCATAAGTCCATCGCCGAGATCGCCACCGAGATGTTCTCCTACTGTGACGGCTTCACCATGTCCGCCAAAAAGGACGGCCATGCAAACATGGGCGGTATGCTGGCCTTCCGGGACAAGGGCTGCTTCTGGCGCAAGTTCTCCGACTTCAACGAAGACGGCACAGTCAAGAACGACATCGGCGTACAGATCAAGGTCAAGCAGATCTCCTGCTACGGCAACGACTCCTACGGAGGCATGTCTGGCCGCGACATTATGGCGCTGGCTGCCGGTCTGTATGAAAGCTGCAATTTCAACTACCTGAAGGAGCGCGTGGAGCAGTGCGAGTACCTGGCCCAGGGCTTCTACAAGGCCGGTGTCAAGGGTGTGGTATTGCCCGCCGGCGGCCACGGCGTGTACATCAACATGGACGAGTTTTTCGACAACAAGCGCGGCCACGACACCTTCGCAGGCCAGGGCTTCTCTCTGGAGCTCATCCGCCGTTACGGTATCCGCACCTCTGAGCTGGGCGACTACTCTATGGAGTACGACCTGAAGACCCCCGAGCAGCAGGCTGAGGTGTGCAACGTGGTGCGCTTCGCAGTGAACCGCAGCCAGTTCAGCCAGGAGCACATGGACTACGTCATCGCTGCGGTCAAGGCCCTGTACGAGGATCGCGAATCCATCCCCAACGTGCGTATCGTGAAGGGACGGACTTTGCCAATGCGTCATTTCCACGCATTCCTGGAGCCTTATCCCAATGAGCCGAAGGACTGATTGCAGCTGAATTCTTCGCTATACAAAGCACAAAGGCCCGATCACAACGGTGATCGGGCCTTTCAGGCTGTCGAGAACCCCCCGTTTTGCTCAAGCAAAGCTGGGGGTTCTCGACAGCCTGACTCCCCGGTTTCCTCTGAAACCGGGGAGTTTTCATATCTTTTGTGCCTGCCGGGCTTTTTTGATTGCTTTGCCCGCTGCGTAATCAGCAGGTTGCGCCGCCCTTGACGGTCTTTTTCAGGACAGCTTCCTTATCAATAGAGTCGCTCAGCAGCTTCTCGTTGACGTACTCGAAGCCCAGACGGGCAACGGTGTCGGCAAACCGCTCGCCGGAAATGCCCTCGTCCCGGAACAGGAGGATGGCCTTCTCGATGACATCCATGACCTCTTCCTCGGTGGTGAAGAGCTTGGTCAGGGCGATGCCGTGGGCAACCTTCT
>JAEDJR010000175.1 GCA_016296235.1 Oscillospiraceae bacterium | reverse complement strand
CAGGTGGAAGCCGCACTGGCGCGGCAGGATGGTTCCGCCCCCAGCGTTCTCTATATCCGGGCCACCGGCAGCAGCTGCAAGGTGAAAAACAGCGAGGGCAGCGTTCTGGGGGAGATGCTCAAAGACCTGGGCTGCATCAACATTGCGGACCGAAACGGAAGTCTTCTGGAGCAGCTGAGCATCGAAGCCATCCTTCAGGCGGACCCGGACTATATTTTCGTGGTACTCCAAAGCGCAGACCCAGCCGATGCCCAGGCGATCCTGCAAACCACGCTGCTGGACAATCCCGCCTGGGCCTCTCTGACAGCGGTACAGGAAGGCCGCTATCATGTCATGGATCCGAATCTCTATAATCTCAAGCCCAATGCGCAATGGGGGAAAGCATATGAACAACTGGCAGACATCCTCTACCCGGCGGCCTAAATGCCTTTTTTGGGCTGCCCTGCTGCTCCTGACGATACTTGCCGCCGCAGGGAGCCTGTGGCTGGGTTCTGTGGCAATTTCTCCTGCGGAGGTGTTCTCCGCCCTTTTGGGACAGGGCGGCAATTCCACCGCCGCAAAAATCGTGCTGTTCAGCCGGCTGCCCCGCACCCTTGCCGCACTGCTCTCCGGCGCGGCACTGGCGGTCTCCGGCGCCGTGATCCAAACCGTACTCAACAACCCGCTGGCCTCTCCGGGTATCATCGGCGTCAACTCCGGCGCCGGGCTTGCCGTGGCGCTTCTGTGCGCCGCAGCCCCGGCGGCACAGCGGTTCAGCGCCGTCGCGGCATTCATCGGGGCCCTTTTGAGCGTTTTGCTGGTTTTGGGCCTTTCAGAGCGCACCGGCGCCTCGCGGATCACGCTGGTGCTGGCAGGGGTGGCCATCTCCAACCTGTTCAGCGCCGGCATCGACACCGTGGTCACCTTTGTCCCGGACGCGCTCAGCGGCGTCAGCGACTTCCGGATCGGCGGCTTTCACGGCGTCACCATGGCGCGGCTCACCCTGCCGGCTGTGCTGATCGCCGTAAGCCTGCTGGCGGTATGTTCCCTCTCCCAGCAGCTTGATGTTCTGGCATTAGGCAGTGACACGGCCAGAAGCCTGGGTCTGCCGGTGGGGTCGGTACGGTTTTTGCTGTTGGTACTGGCGGCGGCGCTGTCCGGCGCGGCGGTGAGCTTCTCCGGACTTCTGGGCTTTGTGGGGCTCATTGTTCCCCACGCCATGCGGCGTCTGGTGGGCGCGGACAGCTTTCCGCTGCTGGTGGCTTCCGCATTGGGCGGCGCCTGCTTTGTGACAATATGCGACCTTCTGGCCCGGGTGCTGTTTGCGCCCTTTGAGCTGCCGGTAGGCGTTGTCCTTGCTTTCGCGGGAGTTCCCTTCTTTCTGTGGCTTCTCTTCCGCCAGAGAGGAGGCCGCACATGATCCAGTTACGATCCCTTACCGCCGGGTACAACGGGAAGCCCGTCGTAGAAAACGTAACGCTGGAATTCCGGCCGGGACAGGTTCTGGCGCTGCTGGGCCCCAACGGCAGCGGCAAATCCACGCTGCTGAAAGCGGCCCTTGGCCTGATCCCCGTCATGGGCGGGCAGGTGCTCTATGACGGTGCGGATATGACCTCGCTCAGCCACCGGCAGATCGCGCAGAAGGCTGCCTTTCTTACCCAGAACCGGCCCCTGTCCTCCATTCTCGGACTGCGCATGGTCCTCCACGGCCGGTTTCCTTACCTCTCCTATCCCCGGCGATACAGCAAGGCAGATTATGCCATTGCCCGGCAAGCTATGGACGCCACCGGAACCCGTCCATATGAGAATACCAATATCAGCAAGCTGAGCGGCGGCCAGCGGCAGGGCATCTATCTGGCCATGGCGCTGGCGCAGAAAACGGAAACCATTCTGATGGATGAGCCCACCGCATACTTGGACATCCGGCGGCAGCTGGAGTTTGTGCAAACCGCGCGGACACTGGCCCGTGAGGGCAAGGCGGTGGTGCTGGTGCTCCACGATATTCCCATGGCCCTGCGCAGCGCCGACCGGATCGCCGTTCTGAGCGGCGGAAAGCTGCTGTGCTGCGATACTCCTGAAGCGGTATACGCCGACGGCACGCTGGACGAGGTCTTCGGCGTGTCTGTGCACCGGATGGACACCCCTCACGGCCCTCAATACTACTGCGTTGCGAAGGAGGCGTTTTGAGATGCCCCACTTTCCCATGTTTGTCGATCTCAGCGGCCGCCCTGTGCTGATCGTGGGCGGCGGCGGTGTGGCGCTGCGAAAACTGCGCAAACTGGCGCCCTATGGCCCCAAATGCGTAGTGGTGGCGCCGGAGGTAGCAGAGGAAATACGGTCTATGAGCGGCGTGCAGGTATGCCGCCGGCCCTTCGCCCCCGATGATCTGGAACCGCGGCCTGCGCTGGTCATAGCCGCCACAGATGACCCGGCAGTGAACCGGCAGGTCTCCTCGCTCTGCCGGGAGCAGAATATTCCCGTGAATGTGGCGGACGATCCGGCCCTCTGCACATTCCTGTTCCCGGCACTGGTGCAGCAGGGCAGCTTTTCCGCCGGCATCTCCACCGGCGGCGCCAGTCCCGTAGCTGCCGCATATTTCAAAGAGCGGTTGGAGGATTTTTTGCCGGAACGGCTGGAAGACCTTCTGGACTGGCTGGAGCGCTTACGCCCCTTCCTGAAGGCCGCCATCCCCGACCAGACCCGCCGGGCAGGCGCCTTCCACCGGCTGTTTGACGCCTGTATGGAGAAGGGCGCGCCGCTGACAGAAGCGGAGACAGCCCGGTGCATCAACCATGAGCCTCCTCTCGGCAGTGTCACGCTGGTGGGTGCCGGATGCGGAAAAGCGGACCTCATCACGATTCGGGGCTTGCGGATGCTGCAGCAGTGTCAGGCGGTCGTGTATGATGACCTCATCGACCCGGCTCTGTTGTCCGCCGCACCGGAGCGGGCCCTCAGGATATACATGGGGAAACGATCCGGTCACCACTCCGCTTCTCAGGAGGAGATCAACCGCAAGCTCATTGCGCTGGCGCAGGCCGGCCTGCACGTGGTGCGCCTGAAGGGCGGCGACCCCTACCTGTTCGGCAGAGGCGGGGAGGAAATGCTGGCGCTGCAGGCGGCAGGCATTCCCTGTGCCGAAATTCCCGGGATCCCTTCCGCCATCGGCATTCCGGCAGAGGCGGGAATCCCTGTGACCCATCGGGGCGTCAGCCGGGGCGTGCATATCATCACCGCTCATGCCGCCGGCACAGCCGACGGGTTGCCGGAGGATTTTGACGCGATAGCCAAGCTGGACGATACGCTGGTATTCCTCATGGGGCTGCGGCAGCTGCCCCGGATCGTCCAGCGGCTTCTGGAGGCGGGAAAAAGCCCGGATACGCCTGCGGCAGTGCTCTCCGGCGGTAATTCTCCCCATCCGGTGGCGGTCCGCTCTGCACTGAAGGATATCGAAGCAGCCGCAGCAGCCGCCGGCGCCGTTTCGCCCGCCATCATTCTGGTGGGCAAGGCGGCTGCCATGGATCTTCATGCCAAGCCCCTGTCCGGCATCTGTGTGGGCATCACCGGCACGGAGGAAATCGCCGGGAAGCAGCGTTTTCTGCTGGAGCAGTTGGGGGCAAAGGCCGTGCGTTTGGCCGTCTCCCGTGTCCGGGATCTGCCCATGTCTCCCGTATGGGAAACCACACGTCCTCACTGGCTGGTCTTTACCAGCGGCAACGGCGTAAAGCGGTTCTTCCGCCAGCTTGCACAGCAGGGGAAACCGCTCGGCCCCTGCGCCA
>JAEDJR010000018.1 GCA_016296235.1 Oscillospiraceae bacterium | reverse complement strand
TGTCTGCTAATTGGACTCGAACGGTTTTCGCAAATCTGCTAAGAAAAAGCAGCGGTTATTCATTATTCATCAGCGCAGCGGCTTCATCATTCATGATTCATTCAGAAAATCCTGTCCCTTAGATGAATAATGAAGAATGAATCATACAAACAGAAAATCCTGCCGATTTTCGATAGGATTCTCTGTTTGGCTGTTCAAAACGGTATAGATAACATGGATCAAACAAATGAAGGGTTCAAAACATGTCTTTGAAAAACTTATTCTCTTGTAGGGGACGCATATATGCGTCCCGCCGTAGGCACTTGCAGTTTGAACAGACCGGTCTGATGGGCGGAACCCTTCGGGCGGCATATATGTCGCCCCTACAGTGTTGTATCATCGTGCGCAATAATTTTTATCGTCCCGAAGGGACACATCACTTCTTCACTATTCACTATTACCTATTACTTTCCAAAAATCGACTCCGAAGAAAAAGTGAAGATTGAAGAGTGAAGAGTGAATAAGTAAAATCGACAAGCTCCTATCGTCGCTTGTCGATTTTTGGTGGACCTGAAGAGACTCGAACTCTCGACCTCTCGGATGCGAACCGAACGCTCTCCCAGCTGAGCTACAGGCCCATGTTCGGCCTCTCATTTCGGAGAGGCCGGATGAAATTGTTATGATCGGAGACTCAGTCGTCTTCCTCGACGTCAAACTCCAGCTCTTCGCCGCAGTCGGGGCACTCGATGGAGCCGGCGTCCAGCATTTCCTCATCCAGATTGATGACGCTGCCGCAGGTGGGGCACTTCACTTCGTAGATGGTCTCGTCATCGCCGAAGTCATACTCCTCATCCTCGTCGTCCTCGTCTTCATCTTCGTCGTCATAGTCCTCGTCATCCAGGAGATACTCCTCGATGGTGTCCAGATCCTCTTCGATGCTGTCCAGCTCGTCGCAGACGGCGTCCACCACATCCTCCAGATCGGAAACCGTGAGAGCCATGTCATCCAGAGTATCCACAATGGCCTGGAACAGCTTGCCTTCGTTGGTGGTGGTGTCGAGCTTCATGCCTTCCATGAGGCCCTTCAGATAAGCGGTTCTTTCGGACAGAGTCATAACGTGTTCTCCTTTCGCTGGCAAAAGCCAAGCAATTAACCCTTTGCGCGGCCCATATACTCGCCGGTGCGGGTATCGATGGTGATGCGGTCGCCCTCGTTGATGAACAGCGGCACCTTGATCTCAGCGCCGGTTTCCACGGTGGCGGGCTTGGTAACGTTGGTAGCGGTATCGCCCTTGACGCCGGGCTCCGCCTTGATGATGGTCAGATCCACAAAGTTGGGAGCTTCCACACCGAACACATTGCCCTTATAGGACAGAACGGTGCAGGTATCATTCTCCTTGACGAACTTGAAGCTGTCATCCAGGGTGGACTCGTCAATGGGGATCATGTCATAGGTTTCCATGTCCATGAAGTAATACAGGTTGCCATCGGCATAGGAGTACTCCATCTTCTTTCTCTCGATGAAAGCGGTGGGATACTTGTCGTTGGGGTTGAAGGTGGTTTCAGTCACGCCGCCGGTGATGACGTTCTTCATCTTCACGCGGACGAAAGCGGCACCCTTGCCGGGCTTGACGTGCTGGAATTCCACGATCTGCATGACTTTACCGTCCATTTCGAAGGTGACGCCGTTTCTAAAATCACTAACAGAAATCATAATTCCTTTTCCTCCTAACGCAGCCTGGGACAGGGTGCGACAAATATACTCAAACAGACATTGGAATTATACAGGATTTCCCCTCAATTTTCAAGAGGAAATTTTCGAATTCCTTAAAGAATAATCAAATTTTTCGGGCTTTGGGTCAGATCGCGGCAGCCGTCCTCCGTCACCACCACCACATCCTCAATCCGGACGCCGAACTTTCCGGGGAGATAAATCCCGGGCTCCGCAGAGCAGACCACGCCGGCGGCCAGAGGCTGGTCGTTGGAGGGGTTGCAGTTGGGGGCCTCATGGATTTCCAGGCCCACGCTGTGGCCGTAGCCGTGACCGAAATAGGCGCCGTAGCCTGCGTCTGTGATGATCTTCCGGGCGGTACCGTCCACGGCCTGACCGGTAACGCCTGCCTTTGTCATGGCAATGGCGCTCTCCTGGGCCCGGAGAACCGTCTCATAAACCTTGCTCATTTCTTCGGAAACAAAGCCCAGGGCCACCGTGCGGGTCATATCGGAGCAATAGCCGTTGACGGTGCAGCCGAAATCCAGAGTGATAAAATCGCCGTATTCCAGCTTCCGGTCGCCGGGTACGCCGTGGGGCTTGCTGGTATTGGGGCCGGACACCACAATCGGGTCAAAGGACAGGCCGTCGGCGCCGTGCTTCAGCAGGCGGTAGATCAGCTCCGCCGCGGCTTCCTTCTCCGTCATGCCGGGCTTCAGCACCGTGCACATTTCCGCAAATACCTGATCCGTAATCTCCTGGGCTTTGACCATTTCCGCAATCTCCCAGTCCTCCTTGATCTGCCGGAACACGGAGATTTCCTTCTGGCAGGGCACCAGCTCTGCATGCAGGCTCGCTTCATAGCGGAGATACTCGCTGTGGGTCAGATAATCCTCCTCGATGCCCAGGGTCTTGACGCCCAGTTCCTCCAGGGCGGCATTGATCCGGGCGGAGTAGGAATTCTCCCGGTTGATTTCCAGCACGGTAAAATCACGGAGTTCATCCTGGGCCACCTCAATATATCGGCTGTCCGTAAAATAGAAGCTCTTCTCCCGGCCAACCACGGCCACGCCCTCGGCCACATCGTAGCCCGCAGCATACTGCCGGCTGACCTGGCTGGTCAGAAGCAGCGCGTCCACCTTACCCTCGGACAGAATGCCCTGCATTTTTTTCAGATTGTTCATGCTTGCTCGCTCCTTTTCTTGCCCATGGCAATGAATGGAAGCTCCGCCACATGTCTCAGGCGAAGCCAGATGTTATGCAGGTGGATGGGCGTCACCAGGATGGATACTGCCCCTGCGCAGTTGGCGCCCAGCACGTCCGTAAAAATCTGATCCCCGGCCAGGGCTGCATGACGCAGCTCCAATCCGAATTGCTCCCTGCACTGCCGGATTCCCTTCCGGAAGGGCTTGCGGGAATGGGTGATGCAGGGGATCCCACGGGCCCGGCAGAACTCCACCACCCGGCTCTTTCGGCTGTTGGAGACCACACACAGGCCAATGGACGAGGCCTGCATCTGCTGCAGCCACCGTTCCATCTCCCGGGTGGGCACATTGGTGGTGTAGGGCACGATGGTATTGTCGAAATCCAGCATCAGGAACCGGACGCCGTGGGCCTGAAGCAGCTGGGGCGTCAGATCCGTCAGGCTTTCAACCATGAGCTGGGGGATCAGGGAAAAGGACATATCGGAACCTGCTTTTTCATAGATTTCCATTATAGTATAGCACATGGGAGGTGCAATGTCCAATGGTCTTCTCACCGATTCCGGATTTTCCCCAAGCCCCGGTTTTATCCCCGGCGCAGGCTGCACGGCTGCCCCGCAGCGGAGGTCCTGCAGCCCTCCTGGTCCGGGATCGGGCTTCGGAGGACGCCGTGACTGCTTTGGCGGCACGGCTGGGGCCCCGGCTGCTGCTGCCGGAGGCCTGGAGCCGGCTGCTGCCCCAGACCGGGGTGCTGATTTCCTCCGCCATTTCCGGCGGCACCCTGCAGGAGCGCTTTCAGGACGCCGCCCGGGCCTATCCCCACCGATGCTGGCTGCTTCTGGAGCCCATGAGCATGGAATTCCCTCTCCCCTGCCCCTCGGGAGTGGGAACGCCTGCGGATGTGCCCGCCGGAGACCGGTTCTTTTTTTCCGACGCCCTGTGCTGTTATTATTCCCATTTTATTCGCGAAAATCAGGGGATTATGGTATTATGGGACACGGAAGAAAGCTTGCGGACAAAGCTGGAGCTGGCCCGGGCCTGCGGCTTCAGCGGCTGGGCTGCCCCGGAAGAATTTTTGAAATTTCTGTAACCTTTTTTGCGGTTTGGCGTCTTTGGAAGTAGAGAGGGGGATCTCCCATGGAAGACGAAGACATTATTACCCTGTATTGGGAGCGAAACGAACAGGCCATTGCGGAAACCATCACCCGCTGCTCCAACGACAAGCTGCCCGATGGCCGCACCCTGCCCAACGGCTTCGTCATCAGCGGACGATGTTCGTAACGACACGCATTTATGAATGCATCACGATGAACGCAACGTGCTTTTGTAGGGCACGACCACTGGGCGTGCCGTTTGCAGGCAGCTGCATTCCTTTCCCAACTGCCAAACGGCGCGCCGGGGTCGTCGCGCCCTACAGCGTGTTCAAAACGCAAAAACGCCGCAGTCTTACGACTGCGGCGTTTGTTCGTCATCTCAGAGGGATATCAATAGAACTTTCTCTTGTTCTTGCGGGCAGCCTCGGACTTCTGCTTCCGCTTCAGGCTGGGACTCACATAATGCTCTCTCTTCTTGACCTCCTGAATGACACCGGCCTTGGCGCAGGAGCGCTTGAACCGCTTCAGAGCAGATTCCAGAGATTCATTTTCCTTTACGTGAATTTCAGACATTGATGATTTCCCTCCCTCCAATGTATCCGGTTCTTCCAGGATACTTTCAGGGCTGTTCAAACAGCTAGATAATTATAATCAAATATCCGAAGTTTGTCAAGCGGTTTTTATCGCAAAATCAGGTTGACCAGCTTATTGGGAACCAGGATGGTCTTCACCAGGTTTTTGCCCTCGGCCAGTCTGGCGATTTTCTCCTGGGCCATGGCGGCGGCCACGACGGTTTCCTGGTCGGAATCCGTGGGCACCTGAATGGTCGCCTTCAGCTTGCCGCAGATCTGGACTGCCATCTCCACGGAGGCCTCCACGGTTTTGCTCTCGTCGTAGGCGGGCCAGGCCATCTGACCGGCCATCTTGCCCTCCTCGGCGGCAAAGCCCATGAGCTCCCACTGCTCCTCCACCAGGTGGGGGGCAAAGGGGCTGAGCATCAGCAGCAGGGCCTTCATATCGCCGCGGCTGGCGCCGTTGGCGTAGAAGTCATTGACCAGGGCCATCAAGGCGGCAATGGCCGTATTGAACTTCATCTCCTCGATATCGTCGGATACCTTCTTGATGGTTCTGTGGACGGCGGCTTCATTGGCGGCGGAGTACCCCTCGCCACTGTGCTCCATCTCGCACAGGTTCCACACACGGTCCAGGAAGCGCTTGCAGCCCTTGACCGCGTTGGCCGACCAGGCGGCAGCCTTCTCAAAATCGCCGATGAACATGATGTAGGTGCGCATGGTGTCGGCGCCGAACTCCTCAATCACGTCGTTGGGATTGATGACGTTGCCGCGGGACTTGGACATCTTGATGCCGCCCTCGCCGAGAATCATGCCGTGGGAGGTCCGCTTGGCATAGGGCTCCTTGGTGGGCACCACGCCGATGTCGTAGAGGAACTTGTGCCAGAAGCGGCTGTAGAGCAGGTGCAGGGTGGTGTGCTCCATGCCGCCGTTGTACCAGTCCACGGGGCTCCAATATTCCAGAGCCTCCTTGGAAGCCAGGGCCTTGTCGTTGTGGGGATCCATGTACCGCAGGAAATACCAGGAAGAACCGGCCCACTGGGGCATGGTATCGGTCTCGCGTTTGGCGGGGCCGCCGCAGCAGGGGCAGGTGGTATTGACCCAATCGGTCATCTTGCTCAGGGGGCTCTGGCCGTCGTCTGTGGGCTCATAGCTCTCCACCTCGGGCAGCAGCAGGGGCAGCTGATCCTCGCTCAGAGGCTGCCAGCCGCACTTGTCGCACCAGACCATGGGGATGGGCTCGCCCCAGTACCGCTGGCGGGAGAACACCCAGTCGCGGAGCTTGTAGTTGACCTTGGCATGGCCGATGCCCTGTTCCTCCAGCCACTTGGTGATGACCGGGATGGCGTCCTTGACGGTCAAACCGTTGAGGAAATCGGAGTTGACCAGAA
This sequence comes from Oscillospiraceae bacterium, assembly GCA_016296235.1. GTDB lineage: Bacteria > Bacillota > Clostridia > Oscillospirales > Oscillospiraceae > Avoscillospira. The sequence goes on along the minus strand of JAEDJR010000018.1, from coordinate 12,542 downwards.
TGCCGGTCTCGTCCTTGGCCGTGAAGGCGGCCTTCTGCACGTCCTCACCGCCGGAGACCACCTCGATGATCTCGCAGCCGAAGGCCTTGGCAAACTCCCAGTCGCGGTCGTCGTGGGCTGGAACGGCCATGATGGCGCCGGTGCCGTAAGTAGCCAACACGTAGTCGGAGATGAAAATGGGGATTTCTTTGCCATTGACGGGATTGACGCCGCAAACGCCCTCCAGCTTCACGCCGGTCTTTTCCTTATTGAGCTCGGTCCGCTCCAGATCGCTCTTGGACGCGGCTGCGGCCTGGTATTCCCGGACGGCATCGGCATTCTTCAGTTTGCCGTTCTCCAGCCAGCCCTTGACCAGGGCGTGCTCGGGAGACAGCACCATGTAGGTTGCGCCGAACAGGGTGTCGGGGCGGGTGGTAAACACCACAATCTCGTCGCCCAGGGTGGAGCGGAAGGTCACCTCGGCGCCGGTGGAGCGGCCAATCCAGTTCTTCTGCTGGGCCTTGACCCGGTCAATGAAGTCCAGATCGTCCAGATCGTCAATCAGCCGCTGGGCATACTTGGTGATGCGCAGCATCCACTGGCTCTTCTCCTTGCGGACCACGGGAGAGCCGCAGCGCTCGCAGACGCCCTCCACGACCTCCTCGTTGGCCAGGACGCACTTGCAGCTGGTGCACCAGTTGACCGGCATGGAGGTCTTGTAGGCCAGACCGTTTTTATACAGCTGCAGGAAAATCCACTGGGTCCACTTGTAGTAGCTGGGGTCGGTGGTGTTGACCTCGCGGTCCCAGTCGAAGGAATAGCCCAGCATCTGCAGCTGCTTGCGGAAATTGCCGATGTTGTTGTGGGTGACCGTGGCCGGGTGAATGTGATTCTTGATGGCAAAGTTTTCCGTGGGCAGGCCGAAGGCGTCATAGCCCATGGGGAACAGGACATTGTAGCCGTCCATCCGCTTTTTGCGGGCCACCACGTCCATGGCCGTATAGGGCCGCGCATGGCCGACATGCAGGCCGTTGCCGGAAGGATACGGGAACTCCACCAGGGCGAAGAACTTGGGCTTGTCAGAGCCGGTGACAGCAGCGTAGGGCTTTTCCTCCAGCCAGCGCTTCCGCCATTTCTGTTCAATACTGGTAAAATCGTACTTCATTGTTTCTCTCTCACCTTTTATTCCTTGATAATGGTTTCCAGATCGACCCGTTTGGCGTCGTTCCACAGGCGCTCCAGATCGTAAAACTGTCTTGTTTCCTCGGTGAACACATGAACCACCAGGCAGCCGTAGTCCAGCAGAACCCAGGTACCGCTGCGGTGTCCTTCCCGGCGCAGGGCGGGCTCGCCGGCCTGATCCAGGGCTTCCTCCACGGAATCGCAGAGGCTTTTCACATGGGTGCTGGAGGTGCCGGTGCAGAGCAGGAAATAGTCCGCCAGCGTCGTGACGTCGGTGATCTCCAGGAGGCGGATATCCACGCCCTTCCGGTCGTCCAGGGCTTTTGCCGCAACAGCGGCCACTTCTTTGGGTGTCATCATAGGTGAAACCTTCTTTCTGCAAATGGAATCGTATTCCATCTTGAATTCAATTTGCTATGGGCCCACGGGCCAGAGGTCGCCCGGAAGCACCTCTTCCCAGGGATCCTCCGGCTGCGCTTCCTCCCAGGGATCCTCGTTCCAGGGAGCTTCCTCCGGCCAGGGCGCTTCCTCCGGCTGCTCCGGCTCCGGCTCGGATTGGGCCGCCTGCTCGGCGCGCACCTGCTCCGGTGTCCGGATGCTCACATGGTCTTCGGTGATCTCCGCGTCGTAGGGGTTAAAATATTCATTGACCACCTGGAGAGTCTTGTTCAGATAGATCGCGTAGCAGGAGGCGTCGTTGACCATGACCCCCTCCCCCTCCAGGGTATAGGAAAACATGGTTTCAAAATCGCACTTCAGCAGCTCCTGGCCGAAATACGCGATATTGCCCAGGGTCAGATCCGTCAGGACATTTTCTTTGAAAATTTCAGACAGCTCTCCAATCTTCGTCAGAGTCACCACAGACAGGCACTTTTTCGCCAGGGTCTGCAGAAACTGCTGCTGCACCTGGGTTCGCATGATATCCTGGGTGGCGTAACCCTTTCGGAAGCGTACCAGCTGCATGGCTTTCTGGCCATCCAGCAGCTGCTTTCCGGCTTTCAGGTGAATATGCAAATCCTGCGCCGGGTCGTCATAGTCCATATCCATGGGCACGTCAAATTCCACGCCGCCCACCAGGTCCACCAGCTGAATGAACGCATCCAGATTCACCAGCACATAGCCGTCCACTTCAAAGCCCAGGGTCTGGGCCAGCTTGGTTTTCAGGGCCTCCATGCCCTTCTCACCCCGGCCCGCACCGGCAAAGACGCTGTTGATCTTGGGCACGGAGTAGCTGCCGCTGATCAGCGTATCCCGTGGGATGCTCATCAGGGCCACCGTGTGGTTCTTCACATCCAGACGGCCGATCATGATGGTATCCGTCCGCCCGCCGTCATCGTCGGTGCCTGCAATCAGAATGTTGTAAAAGCCGGCTTTATGGCTGGCCGGAACCTCTGTTTCCACAGTGATCTCGCCGCCGGTCTGTTCATCCACTTTTGTTTGAATCTCTATGACCGTCGGCGGCGTAAAGGTTTCCTCCGGCGCTTCCATGGGGCTATCCGCTGCCGGCGGGATGTTCGGCTGGCGGATTTCCACCGGCCGGACAAAGGATTTATAAACCGCAACCACAGTGCCGCACAGCACCGTCAGACAGACCGCCAGCAGGATGAGACCCCGCTGCAAACCGGTCAGGCGGTGTGGTACGGCTCTGCCGGAACCCGGCGCTCCCGCTCTCTTTCCAAGCATCGCCGCGTTCCGTTTATTGCCGAATAATTTCATGTGTTAAGCGTTCGTTCCTTTCCTTGGGTGAGGAACTCCATGGCTTCCACGGAATGGCGGCCCATAATGGCCCCCTGCCGTTTCAGATGCTCCGCCGTCATCTCCAGACCCAGCAGCAGCGCCGCGTCCAGATCCGTGTAAGCCAGCTTCCGCAGCTTCTCCACGCCGGGGAAGTCGCGGTTTGGTTCCATGTAGTCTGCGATATATATGATTTTCTCCAGAGTCGTCATATGGGCTTTTCCGGAGGTGTGCCAGCGGATAGCCTGGCACACGGCATCGTTTTCTCCGAACACCCGCTCCGCCACGGCTGCGCCGGTGACCGAGTGGAGCAGCTTGGTATGCGTCCGGTCAAAATCGTCGATGATTATACCATATTTATCGCACAAGCGCAACTGGTCACGGCCGTCCAGGGCCTTTGTTATGTCGTGCAGAATGCCGGCCCGCTCCGCCTCCACCGGGTCTGCGCCATAGATCTGCGCCAGCTCCCGCGCCGTTTCGCTGCAGCCGATGACGTGAGCCACACGGCTTTCCTTGTGCAGGGCCAGGCTCTCCCGTTTCAGCGCCTCAAAGGGCAGGCCGCGGCGGTCGATGCCCGTGCCATAGAGTCCCCGGGCACGGATCTCCTGCAGCACCGCCGGCGTCAGGAAGTCCTCCGCACCGCCCAGCACCAGAAGCCGCCGCACCTGGGTAGAGGACACCTCCACAAACTCGTTCTCAATGAGAATCGGCTCCGTACCGAATTTCTTCTGGAACGCTCTGGCCAGGGCTTTCAGCTCATCCTCGTCGCAATCCGTCCGGTGTGCCATGGCGATGTTCGCCAGGGAGCAGATCTTCTTCGGCTGATACCAGCTATCGAAGGACAAGAACATATCCGTTCCCACGCACAGGAACAAGTCGTCATGGGGATATTTTACCCGGAGTGCCTGCAGGGTATCCACCGTATAGCTGGCGCCCTCCCGCCGCAGTTCCAGATCATCCACCCGGGCAAAGGGCAGATCCTGAATCGCCAGCTGCAGCAGACGCATACGGGTCGCGCCGTCGGGAGAATTGGGGGCCAGAATCTTATGGGGCGGAATAGCCGCCGGAACAAACAGCAGCAAATCCAGCTTCAGCGCCCGCTGAAACTCCTGGGCAGCCAGGATGTGCCCCAGATGCGGCGGATTGAAGCTCCCGCCATAGATACCGATTCTTGCCATAACACCCTCCCCTTTCCAATCTGTCAGTCCTGATAAAACTGCTTTCTGCGCTCAATGGCGGCCTTGACGGCCTCATCGTGAAAATACTGGGCGCGGCGTTCCTTTTCCGCCTTGGCAGCTGCTTTTCTTCTCTGCCGCCCGACCTTGACGGGATTGACTTTCTTTTTCTTGGGCGCAGCGGCCTGCTCCTTGGTTCGCCGCTCTGCCTCCAGCTTGGCGGATTTCCGCCAGATCACAAAGGTTCCGCCGGCAGTGGATACGCCGTCGGCGCCGGTGGCCTCGCAAACCGCGTCGCTGGCCTCCCGGGCTGTCATCATGGCCGTTTCCAGAACCTTTCCCTTCACCAGCTCGTGGCTGTCCAGGAGAATCTCCGCCTCTGCCAGAACCTGCTCAGAGACGCCGCCCTTTCCCACCATGAGGGTGATTTCCAGGCCGTTGGCCCGGGCGCGAAGCTCCGCGCGCTGCTTGCTGGTCAGCATATGCCAGCCTCCTTCCATGCATGTAAAAACTCCTTGAGGGCATTGCCCCGGTGGCTGACGGCGTTTTTCTCGGAACCGCCGGCCTCGGCAAAGGTCTTTCCCAATTGGGGCACATAGAACACCGGGTCATAGCCGAAGCCATTGCTGCCCCGGGTTTCAAACAGAATTCTGCCCTCGCATACGCCCCGGGCCGTAACCACCCGGCCGTCCGGCAGGACGCAGGCGATGGCGCTGACAAAGCGGGCCGTGCGCCGCTCCTCCGGAACTCCTTCCAGATTGTGAAGCAGCAGCGCCGTCCGGGCGGAATCCGAATCCAGACCGCCGTACCGGGCGGAATACACCCCCGGCGCGCCGTTCAGGGCGTCCACCATAAGGCCGGAATCGTCGGCGATGGCCGCCATGCCGCTGGCCTCCATGACGGCGCGGGCCTTCAAAAGGGCGTTTTCCTCAAAGGTCGTGCCGGTTTCTTCCACGTCCACATCGACGCCCACATCCCGCTCCAGCACCACCTCCAGGCCCAGCTGGCCCAGGATGGTCTGCATTTCCAACAGTTTATGCGGATTCTTGCTGGCCAATACAAGCTTCATACCAGCGCCTCCGCAAAGGCGTCAGCCCGGAAGGGCATCAGATCGTCCATCTGCTCGCCGACGCCGATGTATTTGACCGGAATCTGCAGGGTATCCGCCACAGCCACCACGATGCCGCCCTTGGCGGTGCCGTCCAGCTTGGTCATGACCATGCCGGTGACGCCGGCGATTTCCCGGAACTGTTTCGCCTGCACCAGACCGTTCTGGCCGGTGGTGCCGTCCAGCACCAGCAGAACCTCCTTTGCGCAGTCCGGCAGCTCCCGGTCGATGATCCGGCTGATTTTATTCAGCTCGTTCATCAGATTCTGCTTGTTGTGGAGCCGTCCGGCGGTGTCGCAGAGAATCACGTCGCTGTGCCGCGCCCGGGCCGCCGCAATGGCGTCATAGACCACGGCGGCAGGGTCGGCGCCCTCGTCCTGACGGATGATGTCCACACCGGCGCGGCCCGCCCAGATTTCCAGCTGATCGGCCGCTGCCGCCCGGAAGGTATCCGCCGCGCACAGCAGGACTTTTTTGCCGTCCTGCTTCAGCTGATGGGCCAGCTTGCCGATGGTGGTGGTCTTGCCCACACCGTTGACGCCGATGACGAGAATCACCGAGGGCTTGGTGGAGAGGTTCAGGCCGGTGTCGCCCACGCTGACCATTTCCGCCAGCACCTCCCGCAGGGCCTTTCGGGCCTCCTCCGTGGTCTTGAGGCGCTGGGTCCTGACCTTCTCCCGCAGGCTGTCCATGGCCTTCATGGTGGTATCAAAGCCCAGATCCGCCAGAATCAGGCTTTCCTCCAGTTCTTCGTAAAAGTCGTCGTCGATCTCGGAGAAGCCGGTAAACACCTGGCTGATGGAAGAGGCCGTCTTGCTGAGGCCCTGCTTGATTTTATCAAAAAATCCCATGTTCCAATTCCTTTCTGTTATTCTGTAATGCCCAGCTCCGCCGTCATCTGGTTCAGATCCAGGTGCAGGATCTTGGACACGCCCTGCTCCTGCATGGTGACGCCGTAGAGCACGTCTGCGGCTTCCATGGTGCCGCGGCGGTGGGTGATGACAATGAACTGCGTCTTCCGGCAGAGGGTTCGCAGATAGGTGGCGAACCGCTCCACATTCCGGTCGTCCAGGGCCGCGTCGATCTCGTCCAGCAGGCAGAAGGGCGTGGGCCGCACCTTCAGAATGGCAAAATACAGGGCGATGGCCACAAAGGCCTTCTCACCGCCGGAGAGCAGGGTGATGGTCTTGACCTGCTTGCCGGGCGGCTGCACCTTGATCTCGATACCGCAGCTCAAGGGCTGGGACGGATCCTCCAGAACCAGGTCTCCCTTGCCGCCGCCGAACATCTCCACAAAGGTTTTCTGGAAATGCTCGTTGATTTTTCCGAACTCCCGGACAAAAATCTCCGTCATTTCCTCGGTGATGGTTCTGACAATGGCCTCCAGCTCCTTTTTCGCGTGAAGCACATCGTCCCGCTGGCCGGTGAGATACTCGTAGCGCTCATTCACCCGGGCGAATTCCTCAATGGCGCCCAGGTTGGGAGAGCCGAGCCCGTTGATCTTCCGTTTCAGCTCCGCAATGCGTTTATTGGCTGCGGCGGTGCTCTCCAGCTCCGCTTTGGCCCCTGCCGCCGTGGAAGGCGTCAGCTCGTAGCTGTCCCAGAGCTTATCCAGGATCTGCTGCTCCTCCATGGCCGCCGTGGCCTTCTTCTGCTCCAGACGGGCGGATTCCCGTTCCATATCCAGGATTTCCCTGTTCTTATCCTGGGCATCCTTGTCGGTTTTGGTGCGGCGGGCCTCGGTGTCGGCGCGGGACTGGCGGGCCTCCTGCAGCTGGCTGCGGCTGTCCTCCAGGGCCTGCTCCAGCTGCTGCCGGCGGTTCCGGGCCTCTTCCAGCTGACCGGTCAGGGCCGCAATTTCCTCTGTATAGCGGTCAATCAGCTGCTCCTTCTGGCCCCGGTCGCCCTCCATGGCTTCCGCCAGGGTCTGGAGCCGCCGGATGTTCTCCTGGGCGCTGGTCCGCTCCGCCTCCTGGGCTGCGGCGTCCATACGCAGGGCCGTCATCCGGTCTGCCAGCTCTCCGGTCTCCCGGGAGAGGGCGTTCTGTCCCTGGGCCAGATTGGCCAGGCGGGCGTCCAGATCGGAAATCTCCCGGTCCGCCTGCTCGGTGTCGGCCCGGAGCTGGGCCAGACGGCCCTCATCGCCGCCGCTGCGGGTCTGCAGCGTCTCCAGCTCCCACCGGTAGGCGCGGATATTTTCATCCAGAGCCTCCAGCAGGGCCTTGGCCTGCCGGGTCTGGCCCTCGGCCCGGAGAACGTCGTCCTCCGCCTGCCTCAGCTGGCCCTGGACGGCCGTCAGCTCAAATTCCACCTGGGCCGCAGACCGGGCAGCTTCGGCCAGCTGGGCCTCCTGCTCCTGCAGCCTGGATTTCAGTTGGTTTTCCTTCTCCTGGAGCCGGGTCAGCTCGTTGGCACGGGAGAGAATTCCCGCACTCCTGGAGGCCGAACCGCCGGTCATGGAGCCGCCGGCATTCATGACCTGGCCGTCCAGGGTGACAATCTTAAACCGGTTCTGGTATTTCCGGGCCATGCTGACCGCATGATCCAGAGTCTCCACCAGAACAATCTTACCCAATAAATTCCGGACAATTCCCTCATAGGCCCGGTCATAGTGAACCAGATCGGCGGCCACGCCCACAAAACCGGCGCAGCCTTCCAGATCCCGCTCCTGCAGACCCCGGCCCTGGATGGTGCTCAGAGGCAGGAAGGTAGCCCGGCCGCCGTCGCACCGCTTCAAGAAGCGGATGGCCGCCTTGCCGTCCTCCTCGGAGCCCACCACGATGTTCTGCATACTGGCGCCCAGGGCCGTCTCGATGGCCACGGTGTAGGCGTCGTCCGTGCGGATCAGGGCGGACACGGGGCCGTGAATCTGTCCCAGGGTGTGCTTCCGGGCCTCCTGCATCACCAGACGGACCGCCTTGGAGAAGCCCTCATAGTCCCGCTGCAGCTCCTGGAGCATCCGGCTCCGGGACTGGGCGGTCTGCAGCTCAATGCGCAGGCTGTCCACCGTGCGCTGCAGGCTGTCCCGCTTTTCCTGGCGGGAGCGCTGCCGCAGGGCGTAGCCCGCCGCCGTATTCTTGCAGGAGGTCACCGTCTCCCGGGCTTCCTCCAGGGTGCGTTCAAACCCGGACGCCTGTCCGGCCAGCTCCTCCCGGCGGGCTTCCGCCGCATCCAGATCGTCCTGGATGGACTGCCGCCGCTGGGCGACCTCCTCCAGAGAGGCCGTCAGGGAGGCGATTTCCGCCCGCTTGCGGGCCGCTTCCGCCTGCAGCAAAGACTGGCTGGCCCGCAGGCCCAGGGCTTCCCGTTCGGCGCTGTCTGCCGATGCCGCCAGACGCCGGGCGTCGGCCTGGGCTGCCTCCAGGGTCTCCCGCAGGGCTTCCAGGCTTCGGTTGATTTCATCAATTCTGTCCTGCTGCTGCCGGATCTGTCCGGCGATGCCGCCGCTGCGGCTCTCCTGATCCGCCAGCTCCTGGCGAATCCGCTCGATATTCTGCCGGGCATTGTCCGCGCCGGCCTGGAGCACCGCAATTTCGCTCTCCTGCTGGTGAATCTGCCCCTCCCGGACGGCGATATCCTCCTGCCGGCGGTCCAGCTCCAGGCTGCGCTGGTTCAGCTCCATAGCCAGCTGGTCCGACAGCTGATAAAGCCTGGTCAGCTCCGCGTGCTGCTGCTCCAGAATAAACGCCGCGGAATTGTAATCCGCTTCCGCCTTCTGGGCCGCGGCCGCCAGACCCTCCAGCTTTTCCAGCCAGACGGCAATTTCCAGGCCCTTCAGCTCCTCCCGCAGCTCCAGATATTTTTTCGCTTTTTCCGCCTGCACCCGCAGGGGTTCCACCTGCAGCTCCAGCTCGGAGATCTTGTCCCCGATGCGCATGAGGTTGTCCTCGGTGGAGGCCAGACGGCGCTCCGTCTCCTCCTTGCGGTGGCGGTATTTGGAAATACCGGCGGCCTCTTCAAAGACCTCCCGGCGGTCGGTGCTCTTCAGGGCCAGAATCTCGTCAATACGGCCCTGGCCGATGTTGGAGTAGCCCTCCTTGCCCAGGCCTGTGTCCATGAACAGCTCGTTGATGTCCCGCAGGCGGGCGGACTGCTTGTTGATATAGTATTCACTCTCGCCGGAACGATAGTAGCGGCGGGTGACCATGACTTCCGGTGTTTCGATGGCCAGCGCTCCGTCGGAATTGTCCAGCACCAGCGTCGCTTCGGCAAAGCCCACCTGGCCGCGCTTCTGGGTGCCGCCGAAAATCACATCCTCCATTTTTGCCCCCCGCAGGGCCTTGGAGCTCATCTCGCCCATGACCCAGCTGATGGCGTCGGAGATATTGGATTTTCCGCTTCCGTTGGGGCCCACGATGGCGGTGATGTCGTCGCCAAAGCGCAGCACTGTCTTATCCGCGAAGGACTTGAAGCCTTGGATTTCCAGGGATTTCAGATACACGCTCACACTTCTCCATTTTCCATTTTATCGATATATTGTAGCAAGTTCCCGCCGCAATTTCAAGAGAGAGAATTGACAATCGGCGGGCAAGCGGGTATAATTCCCTGGATTATGTTGTATGAGGCGAAACCATGTCAGCTATTTCATTTCATCAGAATCTGACCCGCGGGAACCTCTGGACGCAGATTCTGCGATTCAGTCTCCCGCTGATCTTCTCCAACCTGCTGCAGGTGCTGTTCAACCTGGCAGACATCGCCGTGGTGGGACGGTTTGTGGGTTCCCTGGCCCTGGGTTCCGTTGGATCCACCGCCACGCTGGTGACCATGTTCACCGGCTTTCTCATCGGCCTGTCCAGCGGCGTCAATGTGCTGGCCGCCCTGCACTTCGGCGCGAAGGATCGGGACAACCTGCAAAAAACCGTTCACACAGCAGCGCTGGTATGTCTGGCCGCAGGCCTTCTTCTGCTGACTGCCGGCGTATGCCTGTCCGGTTTCTTCCTGCGGCTGCTGCACACCAAGGAGGATCTGCTGGACGAGGCCGTCCTGTACCTTCGGATTTATTCTCTGGGGATGCCGGCTCTTGGCCTTTACAACTTCGGCAACGCCGTATTCAGCGCCGTGGGCGACACCCGGCGGCCCCTGTTCTATCTGTCCATGTCCGGCGTTCTCAACGTCCTGATGAACCTGTTCTTTGTCCTGGTATGCCGGCTGGGGGTGGCAGGCGTGGCTCTGGCCAGTATCCTTGCCCAGTATCTCTCGGCCGTTCTGGTGCTGGCGGCTCTGTTCCGCAGCCGGGACGTCTACGGTCTGACCTGGACAGCCCTGCGGCCGGACAGCCAGCGCGTCTTGGATATTCTCCGCATCGGCGTGCCGTCTGGCCTGCAGCATGTGATTTTCCAGATCGCCAACTCCTTCGTCCAGCTGGGCGTCAATACCTTCAGCTCCACCATGGTGGCCGGCAACTCCGCCGCCACCAACGCCGACGCCCTGGTCTACGATGTCATGGCCGCGTTCTACACGGCCTGCGGCAGCTTTATGGGGCAGAACTTCGGCGCCGGCAACAGGGACCGGGTCCGGCGCAGCTATTTCATCAGCCTGACCTATTCCTTCGGCTTCGGCATGGCTCTGGGGCTGCTGCTGGTGGTGTTCGGCCGGCCGTTCCTCTTCCTGTTCACCAAAAACGCCGCCGTGGTGGACGCAGGCATGAAGCGGTTGACCATCATGGGCTGCTGCTACGCTTTCTCCGCCTTTATGGACTGCACCATCGCCGCCTCCCGGGCTTTGGGCAAGAGCCTGATTCCCACGGTGATTGTGATTCTGGGCTCCTGCGTGTTCCGAATCATCTGGGTCTACACCGTCTTCGCCTATTATCAGACCATTTCCTCCCTGTACCTGCTGTATATCTTCTCCTGGACCATCACCTCGGCGGCAGAGATTGTCTATTTCATCCGGGTCTATCGCCGGACGCTGGCAGCATAACAAATCAGGAAGCACCGCATCCGGTGCTTCCTGATTTGTTTATGCTTCATATTCCTTCGGAAACAGCGCAGCGACCGCCTGTTCGGCAGCGGCCTGCTCGGCTTTTTTCTTGCTGCGGCCCTGTCCCGCGCCGACCACCTGGCCGTTGCGCAGAACCTCCACGGAAAAGACCTTGTCATGGTCGGGGCCGGACTCGCCGGTAAGCTCGTAGTGGAGCACCTGATCCTTCTCCCGCTGCACCAGCTCCTGGAGCATGGTTTTGTAGTCAAAGTTTCCGGGCCGCCCCTTGGGCAGGTCGCTGAGAATCAGCCGGTCGATGATGCCCTTGGCCGCCTGGAAGCCGCCGTCCAGGTAGGCTGCCGCAATGACGGACTCCATGGCGTCGGAGACAATGCTGTCCCGGAAGCGGCCGCCGCCGTGCTCCTCGCCATGGCCCAGGAGCAGGAACTCGCCCAGACGGATGGTTCCCGCCGCCTTGGCCAGATTCCGCTCGCAGACCAGATCGGCCCGGATACGGGTCAGGTCGCCTTCCGGTTTATCGGGGTTTCTGCGGTAGAGGAAATCCGCCACCACGAAGCCCAGAATGCTGTCACCCAGGAACTCCAGCCGCTCGTTGCTCGCACGGCCGTCCCGCCGCTCGTTGGCATAGGAGCTGTGGGTCAGGGCATTTTCCAGCAGGCTTCTGTCCCGGAACGCATAGCCCAGTCCGGTTTCCAGTTCTGTGTACATGGTCCGCCTCCTCAAGCTTCCTTCATCATCTGGGTCAGGGTCTGCATGCTGGCCTGGAGCTCCGTGGTCAGATCGCCCCGGACCGCCTCCATGGCCTGCTTCACAGCGCTGCGGATAGCCCGGGCGTCAGAGGAGCCGTGGGCCTTGACCACGGGCCTGGTGATGCCCAGGAGCATGGTGCCGCCCACCTCCCGGTAGTCCATCCGCTTTTTGAACGCCGCAATGCCGTCCTTGCACAGCAGCGCCGCCACCTTGGTCAGCAGGTTCTTTTTGAACATATCCTTCATAAGCCCGCCCAGGAACGCCGCGGTGCCCTCGATGGATTTCAGCAGAATATTGCCGGAAAATCCGTCGGCCACCACCACATCCACGGCGCCCAGGGGTACATCCCGGGCTTCCACGTTGCCGGCAAAGCAGATGAGGCCCATCTCGTGGGCTCTCTGCAGCAGGCCGTAGGTCTCCTTCTGCAGAGCGGTGCCCTTGGAGTCCTCGGTGCCGATGTTCAGCAGGCCCACGGTGGGATTGGCCTTGCCCTGGACCTTTTTGGCGTAGACGGTGCCCAGGAACGCAAACTGCAGCAGGAACTCCGGCGTGCATTCGGCGTTGGCGCCGCAGTCGATCAGCAGGGTTTTATTGTCATTGGGAATCTCCGGACACAGGGCCGCCCGGCGGATGCCCTTGACCCGCTTGACCACCAGGGTGGCGGCGGACAGCAG
>JAEDJR010000174.1 GCA_016296235.1 Oscillospiraceae bacterium | reverse complement strand
GCGATGTGAAAGGAGAATTCAGATGGAAGAAACGAAAACCCGTTCGTTCCGAAAAACAAATCCGCTGCGCTACGCGGTGGGCATGTTCGGCACGTCCATTCCCATCAACATGTTCAAGACCTATGCGGCGTTTTTCTATGTTGACAAGCTGGGCTTGATTACCACGCCGAAGTTTGCCCTGATCCTGTTCCTGTATACCTTCCTGGACGCCATTGACAATCCTGTTTACGGCTTTCTGTCTGACAGAACCAGAACCAAGTGGGGCCGCCGGCGTCCCTGGCTGCTGATCGGTGCGCCGCTGCTGGTGCTGAGCTTCATTCTCTTCTTCAATCCTCCTGCATCTCTGGCAGCGGGTTCCGCCTTCTCCTATATCCTGCTGACCTATATGCTGACCGGCACGCTGGATTCTCTGATCAATGCCAACTATGGCGCCCTGTTCCCCGAGCTGTTCCCCACGGAAGCGGAACGGGCCAAGACCAACGCCATGCGGCAGGTGTTCCAGCTCATCGCGATGATTATCAGCATCGCTCTGACGCCCATCATCACCGAGAAGATCGGCTTTGCCACGACGGCATACATCTACGGCGCTTTGGCGATCGTGGTCATCTGGTTCATGACTCTGGGCTGCCATGAGGATCCTGAGGCCATGGAGCGGCCCAAGCCAAACCTGTTCAAGACCATCCTCGCCATCATTTCCAACCCCAAATTCTGGCTCTACGGCATCACCAACGCCGCCTTTTTTGCAGGCCTGGGTCTGGTGCAGTCCGGCGTACCCTTCTATGTCAAGTACCACCTGAAGGCCGGCGGAATCGGCACCACGGTGCTGCTGGGCGTGGTCATTGTCTCCGCCATTTTGTTCATCCCCGTTTGGGTGAAGATTGTAAAGAAGATCACCCTGATGCCTGCCTGGCGGCTGGCTCTGGCGGTCTGCGCCGTTGGCGTCATTCCGCTGTTCTTCGTCGGCAGCCTGCCCGTGGCGGCGGTCTGCGTGATTCTGTTTGGCTTTGGCATGGGCGGCGTCAGCACCACCATGGATATCGTGGCGGCCCGGATTCTGGACGAGGACAAGCAGAAAACTGGCATTCCCAGAGAGGGCACCTACACCAGCCTGATTGGCATCCTGAATAAGGCCAGCGGCCTGTTTACCTCCCTGGCGTTCCTGCTGGTGTTCCAGATCTACGGCTTTGAAAGCGGCGATAATCCCGGCACAGCCCCCGACGCCGCCTCCCGGTTCCTGACCATTCTGTTTCCCATTGTAATTTTTGTGGTCTGCATCATCATGTCCCGGTTCCTGAAGTTCGAGCAGGACAAGCCTGTCAAGAAAGCGGAGGAGTAAAGCTATGGCGCTTGTTTCGGTTCATTACCGTTCCGACCGGCTCAAAAAGAATGTGGAGATTCAATTGGCAATCCCGGACTGCGATCAGCGCTTCACGAGGCCGCTGTCGGAATACAAGGTGGTTTATCTGCTCCACGGCCTGTCCGAAGACGCCAGCTCCTGGAGCCGGAAATCTAACGCAGAGCGGTACGCTCTGGAGCGGGAACTGGTGCTGGTGATGCCCTCGGCGGACCGGAGCATGTACTGCGACGGCGTGCTGGGTCAGGATTATTTTACCTATGTCACGGAAGAGCTGCCAGATTATTTGAGCAAGGTGTTCGGCCTGTCCAGACGGCGGGAGCAGAATTCTATTATGGGCTTCTCCATGGGCGGCTATGGCGCGGCCAGAGCAGCGCTGACCCATCCGGAACAGTACGCCGCCTGGGGTAGCCTGTCGGGCCTGCTGGACCTGATGCCCATGCTGGCGGTCATGGATGAGAACACCCGTCGGGAATTCCCGTTCCTGACCCAGTGTGCCGCCGACGTGCAGACCACGGACCTGAATCCGCTCAATCTTCTGGATCCGAGCCGCCATCGGGGCTTGCCCGGCTACATTGCCTGCGGTCTGGAGGACGATTTGCTGGTCTGCACCCAGCGATTCCAGGCGGCGTCGGCGCGGGCGGACCTGCCCAACCGGTTCGTCTATGTGCCGGACCGCCGCCATGACTGGTATTTCTGGGAGGAACAGCTTCCGGTCTTCTTCGATTTTGTTCTTGAGGCAGCGCCATGAAACAGACGGTTATCGAGCATCTGGTGGAAAAAAGCCGGGAGGGCAGCTATTATTCGCTGCCCTTTCAGGTGCCGGAGGGCGTCTGCGCGGTCACGGTGTCGTACCGGTATCAGAAGCTTGCCGGGAATATCATCGATCTGGGCTTGGAAAACGCACAGGGGCAGTTTCTTGGTTGGTCCGGCAGCAGCCGTTCCAGCGTCACAGCGGGAGAATTTGATGCCACGCCCGGCTATCTCATGGCCCCGGTTCAGACCGGAACCTGGCAGATTCTGATCGGCGCGTATCATGTGCAAGCCGGAGGCGTGAAGGTCCGCTATGAGATCTCCTTTCAGGAACGGTCGAGGCAATGGCTGTTCGGCGACCTGCATGTCCACTCCGACGCCTCCGACGGGCAGCATGATATCCCGACTCTCGCGAAAAAGGCGAAAAAGCTGGGGTTGGACTTCCTAGCGGTGACGAACCACAACAATTATTCGGAGAATTTCTCCTTACCCAGGGTGCCGGGATTGACGGTCATTCCCGGTGTGGAGTGGACACACTACAAGGGACATATGAACTTTCTCGGAATCCAACAGCCCTTCTCCGGCTCCTTCATCGCCAACGATCTGACGCAGATGCGGCGCATCACCCGGGAGGCCAGAGAAAGCGGCGCGCTGATCAGCGTCAACCACCCAAAGTGCGGCCTTTGCCCCTATCTGTGGGAGGACGACCAGAGCTTCCAGCTGGTGGAGGTCTGGAACGGCCCCATGCGGCAGGTCAACCGGGACGGGATCGCCTGGTGGACGGTACTGCTGCGGCAAGGCCGCCGGATTCCGGCAGTGGGGGGCAGTGATTTTCATCGGGATCGGGGACCGGTGCGCCTGGGCAATCCGGTGACGGCAGTCTATGCCGATTCGCCCGCCATCGGGGACATTCTGGCGGCCGTGGCTCAGGGAAGAAGCTATGTCAGCAGCGGTGTCCACGGCGTCCGCCTGGACCTGCAGTGCGGCGGCCAGACCTTCGGCGCGGTCATGGATGGCGGCTCCGCTTGGGAACTGACCTTTGGAGCAGAGCGGATGCCGGTTGGTTCCGTCCTGCGTGTCATTGGGCAAGACGGGGTATTGGCGGAACGGAAGCCGAACCGGGGCGTAATCCGGGACACGATCCAAGTCTGCGGAACGCGATTTGCGTATCTGCTGGCGGCTCTGCTCCTGCCGGGCGGCGGGACATATCCGCTGGCGGTTTCCAATCCGATTTACTTTGTGCCGGAAGGGGAGTAGAGCCATGGAACCGGTTGATATTCTGAAACAGGAAAAGGTGCAGATGGCTCGTCTGGACGAGCTGCGCCGGAACATCTATACGCCTTTGGCCAAGCTGGAGGTAACCTTCGCACCCTCGGACGAACCGGTTCCATGGGAGGAACATGATGCGCTGCAATACCGTCCGCTGCCGAAAAACGGAAGATGGGCGGAGGTGTTCGGCTGCGCTTGGTTCCGAATCCGCGGCACATTGCCCCAAGGGGCGGCGGGCAAGCATGTGATCGCGCACATCGACATCGGCGGTGAGGGCCTGGTATACCAAAGCGGCGGAACAAAGCTGCCCGTGGGGGCTGTGACCATGGATACCAGCTTCATCGACCGGCTTCAGTCCGTGGTGGCCAAGACCGTCGTGGAGATCGGAAATCCGGTGCAGGGCGGGGAAG
>JAEDJR010000173.1 GCA_016296235.1 Oscillospiraceae bacterium | reverse complement strand
GACCCCAACTCTAGTCATCATGGCCGCCGGTATGGGGAGCCGGTTCGGCGGGCGCAAGCAGAAACCAATGGCGTGAAGGTGCCCTACGTCATAGCCCCCGCTGCTCCGGCGGCTTGCCCACCTGCTACGCCGACCTCAGCAAGAGCTGAGAGGGCCTGGGCTGGGAGGCCACCCACAATCAAAACGATATGTGCTGCGACAGCTGGCACTGGCAGAGCCAGAACCCCAACGGTCACGACGGCCACATTGGCTTCGACGAGCCCTGCGACAGCTTCCCCCGCATGACCTATGAGGTGGAGCTGACGGACATGACCTGCGAGGCCAACAAGCGGTTCTTCAACTTCATCGACGAGATCCCCACCGCCGCCTTCACCATGGGTATCGGCACGGTCATGGCCGCGAAGAAGATCGTCATGGTGGTCACCGGCGCGGACAAGGCGGAGATCCTGCGCAAGTCCTTCTTCGGCCCCGTGACCCCGGAAGTGCCCGCCTCCGTGCTGCAGTTCCATCCCGACGTGACCCTCATCTGCGACAAAGCCGCCTTCCCTGGGTAAGCGTTGATACCGCAAGATCCTCTTTCTCCATTCCGGAAAGAGGATCTTATTTTTTCTGCCCTCGCTACATTCGTATCGTAGACCATGGGCTACTCCCAGCACACGGCTTACAATAGATTGCTTTGCCCCTCTGTATTTTGATGTCAAAGAATGTCTGATTTGGTCCAATATAGGCAAGAAACCTGAAATCTGTACAACAATGCAATATCCTTATATCAGCTCAGGACGAAAGGAATGTATACTCCATCGTTGAGACTCGTGGCAAAGAATGTTACTGCATCTTATGTCACGCAATCGATATTGCAATTGCACATCAACCGAATATGCCTCAGATGCAGTTTATCTGCCACGAAATTTGCACGAGAACCGGAAAGCGTACAACCGCTGCTGTTGCCAAAGCACTGGATCGCGCTGCAAAGGATATCTGGCAGAATGGAAATCGTGAAGCACTGCATCAATACTGGATCGAAGAACCGCCGACTGCCAAAGAACTGATTTGTCTGATTTCCGCAAGACTATGGGCTGACAGGCAAAAATAAGCTCCGCAGGTCATAAATAGTCAAATTGCGTCCCACTGTGAGACGCAATCCATACGATAGAAGCAAGCCTATGCGATGATGCGGCGAGACACTTGCGTAAGCCGGATGGCCTGTCTGGTCTACGGGACGGCCTCCGCAGCAGACGTCTGGATTATCATTCTGAGAAAGCGCATTTTACAAAACTGCGTTTTTCAGGCTGACAATCAGCCGACCACAAACTGACTGACAACTGAATAGGGCCAGCAGATACGTTCTGTATGTGTGAGCCGGTAATGGGTGCGCGGGGATGCTTTGAACCGGGAGGTGATCGGGTGTCAAAGCGGAGCGAGAGACGCCTGCATTGCAGCCGGTCCGTGGCTGGACCATGGGCGACGACCGCATACAGAGAATGATGATACTTGCGTTCGCCATACGTCACAGCATGGAACGCCCCGCCATCAGAATGGAGGGAGGTCAAAACCTATGGCGCAGCCTGCCAGCTGCCGTCTGCATGGTCTTTGAAAAACGGATGAGCATCTGCTTGCCGCAAGGCTTATCGTATGAATTGAAGCCGTATTTCATAGCCTGTAACAGGAGGTGAACGCAAATGGAGCGGAATCAATTACCTGATACAGGGAAGGAAATGCGATGTGACGACGGTGCAGTGATCGTCCTTCATTTCACACCGGGAGAAACGACCTTGCAGGACTGCATGGTGCGTATTTTGAGCAATCATATTTCAAATGCGGTCAAAATTTGAAAAAACCCGCAGTATTTGCTACAATCATCATGCAAATACTGTTTCTTATTTGTTCGGCAGAAAGGAGCAATTATGACCTTTGTGCAAAACAAAAAGAACGGGAAGCCAGACTATCTGGAAATTCAGTGGCGGGTAGGAGAATACAACCGCCTGAGCAAGGAGGACGGAGACAAACCGGAGAGCGACAGCATCCAAAATCAGCACAGCATCAATCAAAAGCATATTCAATATCTGCGCGATCAGGGCGAACAGATTTTGTCCGTGACGGTATACTCGGACGACGGGTATGCGGGCGGCAATTTTAACCGTCCCCGCTATCAGGATCTGCTGCGGGACATTGAGAGCGGGAAAATCAACTGCATCATCTTCAAGGACAATTCCAGACTGGGTCGTAATTACCCGGAGCTGGGCCGGCTCATGGAGGACTATTTTCCCCAAAAGGGTGTCCGGGTGATTTCCGTCCTGAACAATCTGGACAGCGTGAAAGACCCGAGAGGCTACAGCAGCGCCATTGTCTCCTTTGCCAATATTGTCAACGACGACTACATCCGGCAGCTTTCCATCAAAATCAAGTGTACCCTGGCCATGAAGCGTGAGCGCGGGGAGTTTACCGGAAACTATGCGCCCTTCGGTTATCAGAAGGACCCCAACGACCGTCACAAGCTGGTGATCGATGAGGAGCAGGCGGAAATCGTCCGGAGGATCTTTGACTGGTATGAGGAAGGCATGTCCGCCAGCGGGATCGCAAAGCGTCTCAACGCCATGCAGATCATGACGCCGGGAGACTTCAAAATCCGTGACGGCTGCAAAAGCTTCATTACCCATGAAAAAAACAGCCCGAAAACTCGAACCTGGGCCGTGAACACCGTGAAAACCATCCTCACCAACGAGGTCTATATCGGAAATATGGTGCAGGGCAAGCACAAAAGCGTGTCCTACCGCAGCAAAAAGATGGCGCTGACGGACGAAAGCGAATGGGCCGTCGTGGAAGGGACCCATGCGCCGATCATCCCCGAAGAACAGTTCGCCATTGTGCATGAGCGGTTTGCCCGGCGAACCCGCGTTGCGCCTGCGCAGGACCAGACGTACCTTCTTTCAGGGCTTGTGATCTGCGCCCGCTGCGGACACACCATGAACCGTTTTACCTCCCATGGTTATGTGCGTTATCGCTGCATGACACGCATTTATGCGCCTGACGAATGCCAGTGCCCCACCGTAAAAGAAGACCATCTGGAACAGTTGATTACACGGGCAATCCAAGCGGAGATCCGGCGTCTGGTGGACGTCAAAGCCGTGATCGATGCAGCCCGTCAGATCAAAACGACTTCCGGCGCACAGAACGAGTACATGATGGCGCTGAATAAGGCGGAAAAGGAAAAAGAACGCCTGATGGATGCAGAGTTTCGCCTGTATGACAATTTCCAGAGCGGCCTGCTGCAGGAAGCGGAATACCGGCGGTATAAGGACCGGTACGGGCAGGAAATTGCCCTGCAGCAGAGCAAGATTGAAAAATTGAACCAGAGCCTGCTGGAACTGAAAGAGGCCAGACAACAGGATGATGCATTCGTGGCATTCTTTCAGAAATACGGGAACATCCAAAAGCTGGACCGTGATGTATTAAACAATCTAGTTCAGAAAATCGTATTTCATGATCAAAACCACATTGAGATCTATTTCCGGTTTGCGGAAGAATCCGATAAGCTGTACGACTTGGCAACTGTCGTTCAGGATAACGGGATTGTTTCTTTTGTGTGATGCACGGACCTGTATGATGTAGATTTGCATACAATCTGTCAAAAAATGTCCCAGAAAGGAAATTCCTGACAGATTTCAAAAAACAACAGACTCTGACAGCTTCCAACACAAGATTATTCCATACAACAAACCACAAAACAACGTTTTTGTGTGCAAACAGCATGCATTCATATGAATGGGGCTACAAGTACGGCCCGCCTATGGCGGTGGCGCCGCTGGAGCAGG
>JAEDJR010000172.1 GCA_016296235.1 Oscillospiraceae bacterium | reverse complement strand
GTGCCTGCACGCGGCCCGAGGTATGCCATGCTTGAACTTCTCTCTCCCGCCGGGTCCATGGAGGCCCTCCGGGCTGCCGTCCAGAACGGCGCCGACGCCGTCTACCTGGGCTACGGCGACTTCAACGCCCGGCGCAACGCCAAAAACTTCACCGTGGAAGAGCTCCAGGAGGCCGTCAGCTACTGCCACATCCGGGGCGTCCAGGTACATCTGACCCTGAATATTCTCGTCTCCGACCGGGAGATGCGCCAGGCCGCCGAGGTCATCCGCAACGCCGCCAACCTGGGCGTGGACGCCTTCATCGTCCAGGATCTGGGTCTGGTGCAGCTGTGCCGGCAGATCGCCCCCTCCGTCCCCGTCCACGCCTCCACCCAGATGAGCGTCCACTCCCTGGAGGGCGTGCTCCAGGCGGCGGAGCTGGGCTGCAGCCGGGTGGTGCTGGCCCGGGAGCTGAGCCGGGACGAAATCGCCTTTATCTGCAAAAACTCCCCCGTGGAGATCGAGGTCTTTGTCCACGGGGCCCTGTGCATGTGCTATTCCGGCCAGTGCTATCTCAGCTCCGTCATCGGCCGGCGCTCCGGCAACCGGGGCCAGTGCGCCCAGCCCTGCCGCATGGCCTACGGCTACGGCCGGTTCGAAGAGAGCCGCTACCCTCTGAGCCTCAAGGACTCCTGCCTGCTGGAGTACCTCCACGACCTGCGGCGCATGGGCGTGCGGAGCCTGAAAATCGAGGGCCGCATGAAGCGCCCGGAGTATGTGGCCATCGTCACCCGGATCTACCGCGCCGTTCTGGACGGCCGGGCCGTCTCCGACGACGACCTGTACCAGCTGGAGGCGGCGTTCTCCCGCCAGGGCTTCACCCAGGGCTATTATCTCGACCGCAAGGGGCCGGACATGTTCGGCGTCCACCAGGACGGGCCCGAGGACCGGGAGCTGTTCGCCGCCGCCCGGGCCAGCTATGAGCGGGGAGAGAATCCCCGGGTGCCGGTGCGGTTCTACGCCATGCTCCGGGCCGGGGAAGAGGCCCAGCTGGCTGTGGAGGACGATCAGGGCCACGTCTGCAAGACCCGCGGCCCCGTCCCGGAGGTCTCCCGCATGCGGGAGCTGACCCCCGCCATGCTGGAGGAGCGGCTGGCCAAGACCGGCGGCACCCCCTACTACTGCGCCGGGGTGCGCTCCATGCTGGAGCCGGGGCTCATGCTGCCGGCATCGGCCCTCAACGCCATGCGGCGGGAGGTGCTGGACCGGCTGACGGCCCTGCGGGGCCGGGTGGAGCTGCCCAAGCTGAACCCCTATTCCCGCCTGGCGGCCTACGACGGCATCCCCGGGGAGGCCCGGCTGACCGTGGCCGTCCGCAGTGCGGAGCAGATCACCCCCAGGCTCCTGCGGATGAATCCGGCGGTGCTGTATGTGCCCATCTCCGAGCTGCTGGCCCATCCGGAGCTGCGCAGCGCCGTGCCTGTGGACACGGAGCTGACGGTCATTCTGCCCCGGATCATCCGGGACGGCGAGCGCAGCCAGTGGGCCGCCGCGTTGGAGCACGTCCGCAATCTGGGTGTGAACCACGTTCTGACCGGCAACCTGGGCCAGATCCGACTGGCCAAGCAGAAGGGCTTCGCCGTCCGGGGCGACTTCGGCCTGAACATCTACAACTCCCGGGCCATGCACTATCTGCGCAGCCTCCAGCTGGAGAGCCAGCTGGCCAGCTTCGAGATGACTCTGCCCCAGCTGCGGGACCTGAGCAAGGCCGTGCCCACGGAGGTGCTGGTCTACGGCCGGCTGCCCCTGATGCTCATGGAGAACTGCGTTATCAAAAACCGCACCGGGGCCTGCTCCTGCGACAGTCCCACCAAGCTCATCGACCGCATGGGAGAGGAGTTCCCGGTGCTGCGGGACGTGGGCACCTGCCGGAATGTGCTGTACAACGGCAAGAAGCTGTATTTATTGGATAAGCTGGGCTCCCTGCGGGGGATGGGCCTGTGGGCCCACCGCCTGAGCTTCACCACGGAGAATCCCAGCGAGGTGGACGCCGTGCTGAACCAATACCAGGGCCGGGCCGCCTTTGATCCCGGCACCTGCACCCGGGGGCTGTACTCGCGCGGGGTGGAGTGACCCCTCGTCCCCCCTTCACAGGGGGGTGGCTGCCCGAAGGGCAGTCGGGGGGTTGCTTCAAGTTTGCTGTTGTATCGTAATACAGTAAAATTGCTAATCGATGCAACCCCCAGCTTCGCTTACGCTCAGCAGCCCCCTGGAGAGGGGGCACAAGGGCTGATCCGAAATTCGGAATCCCTCAAAAGGAGTTCGTCATGTTCATTCTCGCATCCCAATCCCCCCGGCGGCGGGAGCTGCTGGCTATGCTGGGGCTGGATTTTGAAATTATCACAGCCGACATCGATGAAACCATGGCCCCGGGGCTGTCCCCGGAGGAGGCCGTGGCGGCGGTCTGTGAAAAGAAGGCCCGGGCGGTGGGGCAGTCCCGTCCCGGACGGCTGGTGGTGGCCGCCGATACCATCGTGGTGGTGGAGGGCCGCGTTCTGGGCAAGCCCCACTCCGAGGACGAGGCCCGGGCCATGCTCCGCAGCCTGTCCGGCCGCAGCCACACGGTCATGACCGGCTTCTGCCTGTGGCGGGACGGCCGGCAGGAGACCCATGTGGAGCAGACCCGCCTGCGGTTCCGCCCCCTGTCCGACCGGGAGATCGACGCCTACATCGCCACCGGCTCCCCCATGGACAAGGCCGGGGCCTACGGCATCCAGGATCAGGCCGCCGTGTTCGTGGAGGCCCTGGAGGGCGACTACTACAACGTCATGGGCCTGCCCCTGTGCGCCCTGACCCGATGTCTGCGCAGCTGGGGCGTGGAGGTATTAGGAGAAATGCAGAATGTTGAATGCTGAATGCATAATGAACTCTGTCTGGCAGCGTTTCCCAAAAATTCTGCATTCTGCATTTTGCATTCTGCATTGAAACTTGTCTGGTGATTTTATGAAAAAGAAATTGTTTACTTCGAAAATCAAGACCCTCCTGGTGGCGGCGGTGACGCTGGCCATTGTCACCACGGTCATTGCCGCCGTGGCAGGGGGCACGACTCTGGGAGAAAACGTGGTGGGCACCCTGCTGCAGCCCCTGCGCAGCGGCGTGGCCGCCATCGACCGGCAGGCCACCCGGATCTACAACTACATCTTCTCCTACGAGGCCCTGGAGGCCGAAAACGCCGCCCTCAAGGAGCAGATTCTCCAGATGCAGGCCGACGTGCGCACAGCCCAGGAGCTGCAGCGGGAGAACCTGCGGTATCAGCAGCTGCTGAAGCTGGCCGACCAGCACGAGGACTACCGCTTTGAGCCGGCCTACATCATCTCCTGGAACGCCTCCAGCTGGCGCAGCTCCTTTACCATCGGCAAGGGCAGCAACCACGGCCTGGAAGCCGGCATGTGCGCCATCACGGAGAACGGCCAGGTGGTGGGGCTGATTACCGACGTGGGCGCCAACTGGGCCACGGTCACCACCATTCTGGACAACGGCCTGGAAATCAGCGCCTCCGTGGCCGCCTCGGGCTACACCGGCGTGGTGCAGGGCACCTACCAGTCCGAGGACACCCGGCTTCTGCGCATGACCTATCTGACCAACGACGCCGTGCTGAAAAACGGCGACCAGGTGGTCACCACCGGCTCCACCCAGTACCCCAAGGGCCTGCTCCTCGGCTCCATCACCAACGTCTCCATGGACGAAACCGGCGTGGCCAAGTTCGCCTCCCTCCAGGCCAGCTGCGACCTGGAGGATCTGGAGCAGGTGTTTGTGATTACGGACTATGAGAATAATTAAAAATGAAGAATGCAACATGCAAAATTGAGGTGTCGCCG
>JAEDJR010000017.1 GCA_016296235.1 Oscillospiraceae bacterium | reverse complement strand
TGAACGCTGCCGCTGGCCTTGTCACAGGTAAAGCCCGCAGCCGCCGTATACGAGCCAGCAAGCACCGTCAGATCCGTGCCCTCGGGCATCAGGATGCTCACGGTACGGGCAAGCTTGTTATACTGCGTGTTGCCAACCTGATTGGCAATGCTGAACGTAAGCAGGCCGGTGGACCTGGCGAAGTAATATGCCTCGCAGTCCGGATACTGTGTCAGAACCACATTGTGTTTGTCGGCAACGCCAACCCTCACGCCGTTCTTCACACTCACATCGGTCAGACCGGCGTTATCGATGATGGCCTGCGCCGCCTCATATTTGCTGAAATCACCGTCTTCGACCCAGGTGTTGTTGGTACTGGTGATGTTCGTACCGTCATTCCAGTCACGGTTGACTGAATAGAAGTTGTCATGCCAGTTGCAGTCCTTGATGTTGGACGTCCAGATCTTGCGCCACCAGTAAACACCGTCGCCCACAACGTTGTTGTACAGCTCCATGCCTGTGGAGCCTTCATCGGTATACAGGCCGCCGTCCTTGTCATACAGGCCGTCACTATGGTGATGGACGTAGTTCCCGAACACCTTTGTGCCATTTTGCAGGCCGAGGGAGTAGAAGCATCCTCCGTCATGAACGGTCTTGCCGGTGTCGTGGATATAGTTGTTGGAAACCGTGTTATTGCCACTGCACGGCGCGTTTTTCCAGTCCCAGCCCCAGCCAAGGGAGATGCCGGTGTAGGAAGTGTTGCAGACCTCGTTGTGATCGACCACGGTATTCGAGGAATACAGCACACAAATGGCACTTGCGTCAAAAATATCAAGACCCGTGCGCGTAACATAGTTGTTCTGGATCAGGATATCGGTGACGTCCGTTCCGGCGTCGCACCAGCCATGGTTGTGGCCGGTATTATTGCCGACCCAGATGCCGGAGCTGGAAATATCATGAATGGCGCTGTTTGTGATCTTGCAGCCGGAGCTGCCGTTCCCGATCCGGATACCGCCGCCGCCCAGATTGCAAAGCTCACTGTTTGTGATCGTGATATTCTTCGCCGCATGCGTTTCAACCGCACCGGGGACATCGCCCCACACACCGTTATGCTGGACATAGGTGCCGGACTGCGCATCATGATAGCCCAGTTCGTTGGGCGTCAGCCACGAGGTGTTTTCGAATTTCACGCCGTCAAAGGTGATGTTTTCGCAGCCTTCAAAGACGACCAGCTGCTCGGTGACAGGCAGAATGGCGGTTTTGCCGCTCATCGTGCCGTCGGGCTTATAATAGATTTTCTGTTCCGCCCGGTCAATGTACCATTCGCCGGGCTGGTCGATGAACTCATAAGCGTTTTCCAGCCAGGTGATTCGATCGGCATAGCTGGCGTCCTGATAGCGCCACAGCCAGTCATCATCGAGATAGACCTTGGTTCCATCGGCGGAAACACTGCTGATTTTGAGGATCCGGTGATACCACCAGCGCAGGATCTGAACCTCCATATCATCGGTGTTTTTGAAGTTTTTCAGCCCGAAGCTTTCCGGCGCGTCATAGCCGCAGCGCTCGATATTTTCCCAGGCCATACCGTTGATCGCCTGATCGGCGGCGTAGGTATAGTCAGAGTTGTCGTGGAGCACGGAAATGCCCGCTGCCGGATACTTCTCGGCCTCTCCTGCCGTCACATAGACGATCTGGCCGGACGGCTCGGAAGAAGCAGCTGCTGCACCGGGATATGCCGCCAGCTCGGCCAGCTGGAGGAAGGAGTCCGTGCCTTCCGGATTTTCGGTGTTTTCAACCAGAAAACGGATCTGCGTCGCAGGGACGGACTTGAAGGTGATAAAGCCCGCATTCTCAGCTGACCAGTCATAGCCGGTCAGGGCCGTCGCGGTTTGCCACGTTTCGCCGTCCGTCGAGGTCTGGACGGTGAAGTCCGTGGGGCGGCCAACACCGGTATCACGCGGCGTCAGCTTGACTGCGCCGACACTGACTGCCGTATCCGCCAGCTTGACCTGAAGAATGATGGTCCACGGCCCGCCGTTGCCTTTCATCCAGGCCGCCAGGAAACCGCCCGTGGAAAGGAACGTTGCGCTGCTGCCGTCAAACAGGTTCGCAGTGGGCGTCCCGCCATGGATATAGGATGCGACCTCTCCGGTGGCGGAGTTCGAGTAACCGAGGAACAGAACGTTGTCGCCCGTTGCGCCGGAAAGCAGATTGGTTTCATAATCCGCCGAGCCGGTTGCGTCTTCCGGCGCGCACACGGAGAACGCTTCCATCTCCATGAGCTGGAAGTACCACGCCTCGTCCTCCACGAGCTTTTTCAGGTCGCGGGCGACAAAACGCAGGCGGGTTGCCTGAACGGGCTCAAACGTGAAGATCGCGGAGGTCTTTTCCGTGCTCCAGTCATAACCGGTCTCTTCCGCAACGGTGGACCAGTGTTCCCCGTCAACGGAGGCCTGGATCAGGAAGCTGTCCGGCACGACACGAGGACGCACCACAACGCGTACCGCCGCAACCGTAACCGGCTTGGTTTCACTGACCTTGACCTCGACCCACGGCGTATCCGCTCCGCCGCGGCCAGCGAGCTGATTCACATCCGAGTAAGACTTGGAGGTAATGAAGGTTGCCTGCTCATTTCCATCAACGAGGTTATCCAGCTGGAATGTACCGGCCTCATCGAAGTTGAAGGACTCATACTTGGGGCTGTTGTGGAAGATGCCGACCACACATCCGGGCTTCAGCAGGTCTTCCGTGTAATCCACCTCAACCGGCTCGGACGAGGCGCTCTGGGGCGCCCAGGCGGCAAATTCCGCCAGTGCCAGCCGGTATTCATAGCCGTCCGTCGATGCTTCGCAGCTGACCACGCCGTTGGCAAGGTCGGTCGCACGAAGACGGACTTGTTTCGCCTCCACCGGCTCAAACACAAAGGTTGCCGTCTTGTCCGTGTCCCAGTCGAACGCGGTTTGTTCGGTGATGACCGTCCAGTCCTCTTCCGCCGGCTCGTCTTTTTCAGACACTTCGATGGTAAAGTGCGACGGCTGATCGTGGCTCAGCACGGAAACCGTGACCGCCGCAATCTCAACGCTTTCGCCGTCCTTGGATACGTTCGCCGCGACAAACGGTGCGCAGCCGCCTTCGTGATCGACCAGCCACTGTTTCCAGTAGCCGCCCGTCGCCACATAGGTCGTCAAATCGCCGTCAAAGAGATTTTCGGCCGGATTATTGGCAAGATCGTTCCAGTCCAGGTTTTCCTTATGACCGATGGCCTCCAGCTTGTCCATCCGATTGCGGCTGTAGTCGATTTGCAGCGCCGTGAAATCCGTGGTATGGCTGCCGTTATCCAGTCCGGTTTCCAGCTCGGAAACTGCCAGCATATATTTTCCCGGGTTCAGTTTGCTTGCCGTGCCGAGCTTCGTGGCATTCAGCTTGACATACCGGGCGCTGGCCGCTTCAAATTCAAAGGTGGCCGACGTGCCGGTCGCGGGGGCAGAATAGCCGCTTGCAGTATATACCGTCGTCCAGATTTCACCGTCCTCAGAGGTTTCAACTGTGAAATCCTGCGGGAAGCCTGCCGCACGGCCATTGCGGTCTGCGTCAGCGCCGGTATAGATTGTCAGATAGTTCACCGGTTTGGTGGCGCCAAGATCGAGGATGAGATATTCGTTCGTATCCTGTGTGCTGCTGGCCGGTGAGACATATCCCTTTGCACCAAACAGCTTCCACTCCGTCGGCGAAACCTCAGTCATGGCGCGGGTCTGATGCTCACCGTCCACATAGAACTGGCGGGAATTGACCGCACCTTCGGGCACGTCAGCGACATAGATGTTCTTCTCCGCATCGTACAGCGTCCAGCCGGTGACTTCCTTGCCGCCGGAGATCACGGGCGCTGCGCCGGAGGCAGCCCGATAGGTGATGGTATGGCCGTTTTTGCCGGAGTCATCGCTTGTAAATTCAATGGCTTCGGAGACGGAATAGGTGCCGTCCATGAGCCAGACGGTCACATCACCTGCGGCGCTTGCGGCAGCGGCCTTGGATTTTGCCGCTTCGATGGTTTTCAGCGGAGAACCGGATTCGCCGCTGTTCGTATCGCTGCCGTTGACCGGATCGACCCAAATGCCGTCGGGTTCGGCAGCCAGCGCCGTTGTGCCCAGTCCCGCGAACGTGCCGGCCAGCATCACAAGCGCCAAAAACAGGGAAAGTAGTTTTTTCATATGACACGACTCCCTAAAATTATCATTTCTGGTTCAAAAGGCGTACAGAGGGTCCTATTATGTATGACTGAAAAGAAATACATCATACATTTTGTATACAAAACGGGCGGGACGAGACATGGAAATGACTCATCCCGCCCGCCGCTCAAGTATTCAGCCGTCCAGAACGGACAGTTTTATGAGCGTGGATGCGCGAGATATGGGGCGATTACTTCGTGGCAAGCCATGCGTCGATCTGGCTCTGCATCTCGGCCAGAATGGCGCTGACACCGGCCTGCTCCAGAGCGGCGTTAAACGCATCCAGGGTGCCCTCCACATCTTCAATCGCACCGCAGTTCAGTGCGGGAAGATACTCTTCCACAACGGCAGAGCACTGCGCAATCTCGGTGGAAACGGGTTCCGCGTCGAAGGCAAAGCCGAGGACGCAGGACGCCTGTGCATTGGCATTGATCTCAGCCGTTTCCGGCCAGGTGCCGACCTGAGAAGGATCGGTATAGTACTCGTTGAAAACGTTGCCGATCAGGAAGGAGTACATGCCGGGGTAGTCGCTGATGGACTCGATCACGCAGTCGGCAGGATCACCGACAAACTGGAAGTCAACGCCCGCGATGCCGTGGCAGACGAGGTTCAACAGTTCGGCGTCAGAGTCAAGCAGATTGATAAACGCAACAGCGCGCTCAACATTCTTGGAGGTGGCAGAGACAGCTGTGATGGTGGCCTGAACGGCACCGGTGGTCATGGCGCAGTCGCCGAAGGGGATGCCCGTGATGGCATAGCCGCGGGCAGCAGCTTCCACGACATCGCCGCCGGGTTTGTGTGCCGGGTCGAACGCGACAGCACGAATGCCATTGTCGCCGATGGAGGTTCCGCCGGTCACCGCGTCAGCGGGGAAGTAGCCGGCGGCGGCCCACTCGCGCATTTTCAGGCAGAATTCCTTGAATTCTTCGCTGGCAAACTGGTTGACGGCAACGGGGGTTTCGTCCGCATAGTAAACAACGCCGGGGGTCTTGTTGGAGATAATCACATCGTAACCGAGGGCGTTCACCATGCAGTCATAGAACTCCGTGTTGGCGTTCATCGCGATGACATCATAGCCTTCGCCCAGCTCTGCGAGCTGCGCAAAATAGGCATCCAGATCGTCGAGGGTCTGAACGGTGCTGGGATCAAAGCCGGTGGCGTCCAGCAGATCGGTGTTGAAACGGATGCCGGTCTGGCGGACATAAATCTGCTGCAGGGGAATGCCGTAAATTTTGCCGTTCACACGGACGGCATCCCACACGCCGCTGTTCAGATCGGCCATCACATCGGGGGCATAGGTGTCCAGAACGTCCTGGGACAGCTCCGCGTAAGCGCCCTTGGAAACAGCGGGCAGATAGGGGTTCCATGCGCCGGTGAAGCAGAGATCAAATTCTTCGCCGGCAGTGAACTTCATGTTCATCTTATCGGTGTATTCGCCCAGGGGGATCAGTTCTGCTTCCACCGTGGCATTGATCTTCTCCTTGGTGATCTCGTTGATCTTTTCAAGGATTGCATCCCAACCGGGGTAAGAGTCGGCAGCAGCAGGGATGACCCAGTGCAGCGTCACTTCCTCGGCGAAGGGGCCGTCGGGAACAGCAGGCTCTTCCGCCGGAGCGGTGTCTTCGGCCGGCTTTTCGGTGGTGGAAGGGGTCTCTGCGGCAGGCTTGTCGTCTGCCGGGGGTGCGGTTTCCGTCTTGGCGCAGGCGGTGAACATCGCCAGAACCATCACGGCAGCCAGGAGCAATGCGAGGAACTTTTTCATTGTGATTTCTCCTTTGTTATAATATTTATGTCAGATCTGCTCTCCAAGGATCATTCCTTGACAGAACCGATTGCCATACCTTTGACAAAATATTTCTGAAAACGCGGAAAAACGATCAGCATCGGCGCAACCGTCAGCACGCACATGGCCATACGCATGGAATCGCCCGGCAGCTTTGCGGCCTCCGCTGCCAGAAGTCCGGTCGAGGCGCTGTTTTTCAGGAAATCCACCTTGTCCAGCATTCTCTGCAGGAGCAGCTGAATCGTGACGTAGTTGCCGGTATCCATATACATCATGGCTTCATAGTACGCGTTCCAATAATTCACGAAGAGCGTCAGGCAGATGGTGGCCAGGGCAGGCTTTGCCATGGGGAACATGATCTTGAAAAAGATCTGATATTCGCTGGCTCCGTCGATTTTCGCCGACTCGATCATACTGTAGGGCAGCTTTTCGTAATAGGCGCGCATGATGATACAGTTCATCGCCGTGAACGCGCCCGGCAGGACAAGCACCCAGATGGAATTCTTCAAATTCAGCCAGGAGACATAGGTGATGTACTGCGCCGCCATACCGCCGGAAAAGAACATCGTAAAGGTCACGAATAAGGACAGAAAATTGCGCAAACGGAACGTACTGCGGGAAATGGCATAGGCATATAAGCTTGTGACCATGCAGCCGATCAATGTGCCAAGACAACTCACCAGAATGGTCGTACCGTACGCGTTCAAAACTGTCTTTGCATCCTTGAAAATATAGGCGTAAGAAGAAAAATCAAGATGTTTGGGGATGATGCGAAAGCCATATGCCTTTAAATCGGCACTGCTGGTCAGCGAAACGGACAAAACACAGAGAAACGGATAAAGGATTGCCAGACAAAGCACAATAAATATCAGATAGATCAGCACTGTACTAACACGGTTATATTTATTTCTCATTAGAACAGTGCCCCCTCTCCGTTGATTTTCTTTGTGATCTTATTTGCCAGAACCAACACAATAAATCCCACAACGGATTGGCAAAGGCCAATGGCCGTAGACATACCCACATCTCCCGTCACGCGCAGGGCCCTGTAA
This sequence comes from Oscillospiraceae bacterium, assembly GCA_016296235.1. GTDB lineage: Bacteria > Bacillota > Clostridia > Oscillospirales > Oscillospiraceae > Avoscillospira. The sequence continues at coordinate 11,891 of JAEDJR010000017.1, read as the reverse complement.
ACATAGGTGTCGATCACATCGGTTACGCTGTACAGAAGGCTGGAGTTCTTGGTTAAATAATAGAACATACCGAAATCGGCGCTGAAAATACGGCCAAGCGACAACACAAAAAACATTGTGACAACCGGCTTGATGAACTGGAAGGATATCTTCCACATGATCTGCCAGCGGCTCGCGCCGTCAAGCTCTGCTGCTTCAAAATAGCATTTATCAATAGACAGGAGATTTCCATAATAAATAATGATGCCATACCCCATATTCTTCCACAGGTAACAAATCAGCAGGATATACGGCCACCATTTGGGGGTTGTGTACCACGAAACGGGGTCTTTCCCAAAGAACACAAGGATACTGTTTACAATACCATTGACATCCGCGATATTCGCGTACAGCGCATAGGAGGCGGCAACCCAGGAAACCACGAAGGGGAGGAAAATAACCGTCTGGAAAATTTTGATCGCATGACGGTTGGTTACCTCATAAAGAAGAAGCGCGAGAATCACGGTAATGAAGGTGTTGCAAAACAAAAACAACAAATTCAAACCCAACGTATTCCTGATCAGTCTGCCGAATACACCGGACTTAAAGAAGAACTCAAAGTTCTTCAGACCGACCCACTCGCTTCCGAAAAAGCCGAGACTGAATTTATAGTTCTTGAATGCCAGTATGAGGCCAAACATCGGAAGGTACGCAAACAGACACAACAGAATAATTCCCGGCATGCACATGGAGAATAGCTGCCGGTTATCCTTCCGCAGCGTCCTGCTGTAGTCTGACCTCTTTTTCACCGCAGCCGTCTTTGGCACAATTGTTTTTTCCTTCAACAGCCATTCACTCCTTCGCACAGCTTATTTATGTCCGTATTGTAGCACCCTGTTCCTCGCTTGTAATTTTCGTTTTTTCAGGATTGCTTCAAATTTCTCCAAAAACCACTTTCGATTTTTTATTTCACTTTTGATTTTTACTGAAACTGTTGAAATTTGCGGTGGATTTGTGTTATTTTTACATAGCATCCAAGTACCGAGTCTCTCCTTTCGGTAAAATTGGTCAATCCGTCACCCCGTCTGCCTGTACTTCTTGAAAAGGAGTTGAGTCAAATACGGCTGGTTAAGTTTCACGTTCCATCTGACCGCAGGAACGAATTTTTCATTAAAATATTAAGCGTCATTCTGGCTTTTTGCCTGTTTCTCGTTTCGCTGATTTTTTTGCTGATCTATCAGAATGTGAAAAAGCAGAATTTGGAGACCTCTTATCAAACAGAGAATGAGGTCATTTCCAACATCAGTTATTCTTCCGTCATCATGCAGGACGCCGCTGTTTCCATGCTTCAACAGCTCAACAGCACACCTGTTACGCAGCAGCTGATCTACTCTTTGGATACGCGTCTGCTGCAGACTATTCAAGGCATGCGAACCCTGCAAAGCTATACCCGCGCCTCGCAGTGGATCGACTCTGTATATGTATACTGTGCGAAAGAAGATCAAATCTGCTACAGTTATGTGGACGGCAACAATTGTAAGCTGACATTTACACCGATCAGCGGCTTCTTTGACGCGGAATATATCCGCACGCTGTCTGAGGCAAAAACCATTACACAGCTGCCGCAGATGCGAACGCTCCAATATCATGAGGATCTTCCTGTAAAAACAGTTTTTACCTATGTGCTTCCTGTACGCAGCTCCAGAAGTACCTATGACGGCTTTTTTATCGTCAACATCAGCGCCGACCGGCTGTTGTACCTTGGCAGTAATCTGGCGGCTGCTTCCAGCCGTCAGTTGATTGTTGCCGACCATGATGCACAGATCTGCACAGACGGTCAGCTGCTGGATGAACCTGGCCGGAGCAGTCTGGTCGAGGCCGTCCTGAACAGTCAGGATACCTCCGGCCAGTTTATTATGCGGGAAACCGATACCATCTGTACATGGATTCAATCCGAAGAGACGGGCCTGTACTTTTTAAGCTGTATCAGCTATTCCGATTTCAAGCACCAGCTTTCCGCACTGACAAGATGGATCACATTCTATTATATCGCCGTACTCGTCTTTGCAGCGATGATCAGCGTTTACCTTGCATTACGCGTGAACCGCGAATACTCCGCGCTGCAGGAACGATTCTCGCGTTCCGAAAAGCGCTACTCAGAAAACTACCAGTATATCAAGCAGTCCATATTGCGAAGCTTTTTCACTCTGCGAAGCTCAGATTTTATTGTCGGGCGGCAATTTGCGGACAATGGTATCGCGCTGGAACAGTATTCCGGCTATGTCCTCTTCCTGCTCCATCTGAGCCAGCGCCATGCTACCGATGAGGTACCGGCCGCCAGATACCGCCGTTCTCACGTCTTTTTGCTGGAGCAGCTCTCGCGGCTTTTCCCCGCCGGAAGCCAATATGAGCTTGTGGATATGCTTCAGGGCCGGTTTCTTCTGGTCTGTGAGCCATCCTCCAATTTTCATCTGGATGATTTTTGCGAGAAACTGTGCGGGTGTTTTTCGTGCTGTGCTGAATATACGTTTTCCGGTATCTACAGCGGCGAGCTGGGAGTCCTTGAGCAGCTACCCGAATCCTATCGTACTCTGAGCGCCGTGATGGATCTGCTGTTCTTTTATCCTGCGGATTCCTTGGTTTCCATGTCTGCAATCCGCCAGCATGCGATTGTCGGAAGCAGTCAGGCCGAGCCGGTGCGCAGTGAGGTCATTCAGGCACTGGTGAACCAGCAATTTGAGGACGCATCTTCGATTCTCGGAAAATTCTTTGACGCATGGTTTGAGCCTGTCAGCGAGATCCCGTACACCATCGACGCGCTGCTTTCCGGTTTTTCCGAGTATATCTCCACATTTAAGCGCGCCTATGCGATCACCATGGACTTTAACCCCTCTCATTTCCGCTCAGAGGCTTTGCGCGCTGATTCCTCGCGAGCTGTCAAGCAGCTGTTTCTTGATTTGATTCTGGATATCTCTTATGCATTTGCAAGTGTCGGAACCCGCAGCAATTACATTGATGACATTCTCAGCTTTATCAAGACAAACTACGCGGATCCGAAGCTCAATGTGGATATCCTGGCGGATCATGTCGGTCTTTCACCATCTCATATTCAAAACATTTTCAAAACCGCCACTGGGAGCACGATCTCCTCTTATCTGCGAAATCTTCGCATTCGGAAAGCAACAGAGCTGCTGGAACAGACAGATATTCCCATCAGTGAAATTGCAGAATCCACCGGTTTTGGAAGTTTCAACTATTTTTGCACTGTATTTAAACGCTATTATTCCGTTACCCCCACTGAATATCGGGCCAACACCCGCACAAAATGAACAAAAGGAGCAAAAACCATGATTACAGTTGTTGCCGTTGGCTGCGGCGATCGTACCACCACCTATCTGGAAGTCGGCGTCCATGTCCTTAAGAAAATGAAGGTCGTCGCGGCGATCGACCCCAATCCCGAGCGTCTGCGGTATATGCAGGAGCATTTCGATGTTCCGGCAGAAGCCTGCTTCCGCGATATGAACGAGGTCTTATCACAGGGGCGTATTGCCGACTGCGTGATCGACGGTACGATGGATCAGTATCATCTGGAGACGGCATTGCCGTTTTTGGAGCAGGGCTACGATATGCTGCTGGAAAAGCCGTTGGTTAACAACGAAAAAGATTTGTTTCTGCTGCGCGATACCGCCGCAAAAAGCGGAAGCACGCTGACCGTCTGCCATGTGCTGCGCTACACGCCGTTCTATCACAAGATCAAAGAACTGATTCTTGCGGGCGCGGTCGGTGAAATCATGAACATCGAAACAAGCGAACGTGTCGGCGCGTTCCATTCTTCCGTCTCCTATCTCCGCGGAAAATGGAACCGCGAGGCGGAATGCGGCTCGTCGCTGCTGCTGGCAAAGTGCTGCCACGACATCGACCTGCTTTGCTGGCTGAACAATACAACCGTCCCCGTCTCGGTCACGAGTCAGGGCGGACGGAACTACTTCATTCCCGAAAAGGCACCTGCCGGCGCAGGTACGCGCTGTCTGGTGGACTGTCCGGCTGAGGTACGCGCGAAGTGCTTCTATGACGCGCAGAACATGTATATCGACCACTGCATGCTTCCGCAGTATCCGTGGCAGTGTACCGGCAAAAACCCGGAGGACGTGACCATGGAAGAGCGCATTGCGTCGCTCAAAACCTACAATCCGCACGGCCTTTGCATCTATCAGGCAGGCGGCGACCTGGTCGATCATCAGAATGTCGCCGTCACGTTCGCAAACGGCTCCACTGCCCTGCACACCATGACCCTTGGCGCCATGCGTCCCGGCCGCAACATCTGGATTCAGGGTACACGCGGTGAGATTGAGGGCTTTTTCGAGGATGGCATCATCAAGTACCGTACCTATGATCCGTCTCGCACATGGTTCACGGAAGAAACCTGCGATGTCAACGCCGAAATCGCCCAAAACGGCAACCATTTGGGCGGCGACGCAGGCCTTGTCCGCGACTTCTGCGCCCGCATGGAGGGCGCAGCGCCGTCCATCTCCACAACGGATATTTCGGATTCCATCAACGGTCATCTTCTGTGCTACGCCGCCGACAAGGCGCTGCGCGAGCACAGCATCGTCCCGCTGCATCTGGAAAAACAGTAAAATGCACGCGCAGGAGGGTTTCCTCCTGCGCAGTGTTGTAAGAAAAGAGTCATTGGTATGAAACTGCTGAAGGAACTGAAAAAAGAGAATTTGCGTGCCTACCGCCCCATCCCGTTCTGGAGCTGGAACGACCGGCTCGAGCCGGAGGAGCTTCGCCGTCAGGTGCGGAACATGCACGAAGCCGGTATGGGTGGCTTCTTCATGCACGCGCGCGGCGGTTTGGAGACCGAATACATGGGCGAGGACTGGTTCCACGCCGTCGAAGCCTCCATGGACGAGGCAAAAAAGCTCGGCATGAACGCATGGTGCTACGACGAAAACGGCTGGCCCAGCGGCTTTGCAGGTGGAGCGCTGCTCAAAAATCCGGAGAATCTGGTGCATTTCCTGCGCTTTGCAAAAAAGCCGGACTTTGACGCTTCAGCGCTCGGCGTTTACGCGCTGGAAGGCAGCCATCTGCGGCGGCTGCTTTGTGCGGAGGACGGCGTTTCGGAATATCTCTGCGTCTATGACTGCCAAAATCCGTCGGCTGTGGATATTCTCAATCCGCGCGTCACCGACGCATTTCTTGAGTTGACACACGAGAAATATTTTGCCCGCCTCGGCGCGGAATTCGGACGCGGCATTTCCGGCTTCTTCACCGACGAGCCGCAGTATTTCCGCTATGAGACCGCCTACACGCCCATGCTTTTGACGGAGTTCCCGAAAGCCTATGGCGGTGAGGATGTGCTTTCGCTGCTCGGCGCGCTGTTCGTGGACTGTGATGAGGCTCCCGGCTTCCGCTTCCGCTACTGGCGGCTGATGAACGTGCTCTACACCGAAAACTTCATGGGCAGAGTCTACCGCTGGTGCCACGCACACAACTGCCGCGTGACCGGCCACACCGTTGAGGAAAACCAGCTTTTCACGCAGATGTGGTGCTGTGCGGGCGTCATGCCGTTCTATGAGTATGAGGACATTCCGGGAATCGACTGGCTCGGTAGGCCAATTGACACAGAGCTGGCGCCGCGCCAAGTTTCCTCTGTCGCGCAGCAGCTCGGCAAAAAGCAGGTGCTCACCGAGACCTTCGCCTGTGTTGGCTGGGATGTCACGCCGAAGGAGCTCAAGCGCATCGCCGAGTGGCAGTATGTCAACGGCGTCAATCTCATGTGCCAGCATCTCTATCCCTACTCCATCCGCGGTCAGCGCAAGCGCGACTATCCCGCGTTCTACTCCGAACACAATCCGTGGACGGACGAGCTGAAAACCTTCGACGATTATTTCACCGAGCTGGGCTATCTGCTGGCTAACAGCCGCGAATCAGCAGACCTGCTCGTCATCCACCCCATTCACTCCGCTTATCTGACCTTTGACCGCCGCGACGACGAGGCATCCGTCCGTGCCGTTGCCGAACCGTTCAACGCCCTCATCGAGCGCCTTGGCGCGCTTGGCATCGGCCATCACTATGGCGATGAGTTCCTGATGGAGAAGTACGGAAGCGTCGCGGACGGCAGGCTGGTCATCGGCCAGTGCCGCTATGGCTGTGTTCTCATCCCGGACTGCGATACGCTCGATCACAGCACAGTTGCGCTTCTGCGAGAATTCCTCGCGCAGGGCGGCCGGCTGCTCTTTGCCGGAAAGCGTCCCACGCGCATCGACGGCGAGCTTGCAGATCTCAGCTTCCTGACGCAAACCATGACCTGGGACGATCTGGTCCAGACCCATGCGCTTTTGCCGGAGGAGAACCGCGACGTGCGCTGCACGCTCCGCTTTTCCGAGGACGGCGGTTTCCTCTTTGCCGTCAATTTGTCCGGGACCGGCGTCGCTGACGTCACGCTCAAGCTTCCCTTCGGCGGCGCGGAGCGATATGACCTGCTGACCCATACCACCGCGCCTGCGCCCTTTGAAAAAACGGAACGCGGTATTCTGGCACACCTTTCCCTTTCCGCAGGCGAATCCGTCCTGCTGGTGCAAAATGACGCTGCCCAGCCGCGGAGCAAAATCCACCCGTCCGCCAAAACGCTTCCGCTGGACGGCCTGTGGATCCTTTCCAAACCGGCTGAGAACAGTCTGACGCTGGACAAGGCGGCGCTGAGCTATGACGGCGTAAGCTACACCGCACCTCTGCCCATCCCCGCCATCTCCGAGCGGCTGCTGCGGGAATGCACCAACCGGAAAATCTGGCTCCGCTATACTTTTTTTGCGGAGCATTTGCCGGATGATTTGACGTTGGAAGTCGAAACGCTTCAGAATGCGGCACTGTTTGTCAACGGCGTGGAGGTTCGTCTATCAGAACAGGGCATACTTGACCGCTCGTTCCTGCGCGGAAGCATCGCGAAGCTTGCGCGGAAAGGCGAAAACGAACTGGTTCTCGCCCTCGATTATTACCAGTCGGAGGATACCTATCGTGTCTTTCGTGGTTTCTACTATGGAAACGGCGAAGTCACGGAGACGCTCATGAACTGTGTCAGCTATGATACAAATATTGAGGCGTGCTATCTGTTCGGCAGCTTCAGTGTGCAGCCGGACAGCGGCTGGGATCAGCAGTCCAATGGCGTGCGTCTGGCTGACGGCTTCCGCCTGTGCGAGCCGGTCACGGCCCTGACCCTCGACGACATCACCGTACAGGGCTTTCCGTTCTTCCACGGCGTGATGCGGCTGAAAAAAACGTTTGTGCTGGACGATCCCGGCTGGCAGCTTCGATGCAGAGGCCGCGTGCAGTATGTGTGTGTCTTCGTCAATGGCCAGCAGGCCGGAACGCTCCTGTTCACCGATACTCTGGACCTTTCTCCCTATCTTCGTACCGGTGAAAACACCATCGAACTGGAGCTGATGGCAAGCAACCGCAATCTCTTCGGCCCCCACCATAACGCCGCCTGCCCCGAACCGCAGTTCGTGGATCCCACCCTGTTTTCTCTCTACGGAAGCTGGCAGGGCGGCAAAAGCGCAGGCTACCGGGACACCTATGCGTTTGTGTCCTTCGGCTTAGAAACAGACATCTGATATCCCACAGATTTTTTGAAAAACATCCGGAGGTTCTTCTTATGCCGCTCAGCACAACACTGGATTTTGTTTTGCCAAGAACCAATCAGTTTCTCCAAATCTTGAAGCAATCTATTATTCAGAACCCACAGCTTCTGGACGCAGAATACCACGAGGGACGGGAGGAAGCCGGTATCTGGCATCCGTTTCCCCGCGGTGGCTACTGGGGCAAGCATGACACATGGTACCGTTTCCGCACAGATTTTACCGTCCCGCCCGAATATGCAGAGCACTACGTCCGCGTCCGGCTTCGTACCTGCCGCGAGGGCATCTGGAACGCCATCAATCCACAGGTTCTGGTCCGCGTTAACGGTCAGATCGTTCAGGCGCTGGATTCCAACCACACCAGCTTTCCGCTTTCCTTTTCAGCCGAAGCCGGTACGCAGTATCATCTGGATTTTGAGGTCTACGCCGGGCGCGAGGTGGGCAACCGTTCGTTTCAGGATCTTCCGGCCCAATTTGAACTGACCGCCTACTGCCACAACCGGGACGCGGAGCAGCTTTATTATGATCTGTTCGCTGCATATAAGGCCGCGGAACTGTACCCCGAAACCGATTATCGCCGCATCCGGATTGAGCAGTATCTGACACAGGCCCTGAACCTGCTGGACTGCCGCATTCCCAACAGCGCGGAATACTTCGCCTCCATTCGGGCCGCCGCCCGGTTTATGCAGGAAGAATTTTACGGAAAATTCTGCAGGGATGATACGGTGATTGCCAACTGTATCGGACATACGCACATCGACGTCGCCTGGATGTGGCGGCTGGAGCAGACGCGGGCCAAGGCTGTCCGCAGCTTTGCCACAGAGCTTGCCCTGATGGAGGAATATCCGGAGCACGTTTTCATGTCCAGCCAGCCGCAGCTTTATGCCTATGTGAAAGAGGATGCGCCGGAGCTGTATGAAAAAATCCGGCAGCGCGTGAAGGAAGGCCGCTGGGAAGTCGAGGGCGCCATGTGGCTGGAAGCCGACTGTAATCTTTCGTCCGGCGAAAGTCTGATTCGGCAAATCCTGCACGGCAAGCGCTTTATGCAGCAGGAATTTGGCGTAGACTCCCATATTCTCTGGCTGCCGGATGTTTTCGGTTACTCGGCCGCCCTGCCGCAGATTCTCAGGAAAACCGGTGTGGACACCTTTGTCACCAGTAAGATTCACTGGAACGAAACCAATCACTTTCCATACGACACGTTCAATTGGAAGGGGATTGACGGAAGCGAAGTATTTACACAGTATATTCTCTGCGGCACAGAATGGATGAAACTCGGCGACGGCGATACCTACTCGACCTACACCGGCGAGGTCATGCCCATCGCGCAGGCCAAGGGTTGGGAGATGTATCAGCAAAAGGCACTGAACAACGAGCTTTTGAATACCGTCGGCTTTGGCGATGGCGGCGGCGGTGTGACCCGTGAAATGCTGGAAATGAATCGCCGGATGCAGCACGGGATTCCCGGAACGCCCAAAACGCGAATCACAACAGCCGGGGATGCACTCAGCCGCATTCGCCAAAAAGTCGCCGGCAAAAAGCTCCCGACCTGGTTCGGTGAACTGTATTTTGAGCTGCATCGCGGAACATACACCTCCATGGCAAAAAACAAAAACTACAATCGCCGAAGCGAGTATCTGCTTCAGCAGTTGGAGGCCGAGGCACTGACAGAAAAAATCCTGCTTGGCGGTTCTTATCCCAAGCAGGCACTCTACGACGATTGGCAGACGGTGCTGCTCAATCAATTCCATGACATCATCCCCGGCTCATCCATCCGCGAGGTTTATGCCGATTCCGAACAGCAGTATCAGGATCTGCTCGGGAGAAACAGCCGGGAGCAAGCCGCAATCATACAGCGGCTTGCCGAAAACGTCTCCAGCTCCGGCCTCCTTGTCTACAACCCAACCGGTATTTCACGCGGCGGACTGATCGAAACGGAGGCCGGGATGCGCTTCGTCGAGGCTGTTCCCGCTTTTGGCTGGACGGTGATTCCGGAAACTGAAACGCGAACCGGTGCTGACCTGTCCGCCGGCACAACGCATCTGGAAAGCCGATTCTATTTGATCGAGCTGGATAAAACCGGCTGCCTGACCCGCATTTTTGACAAAGAAAACCAGCGGGAAGTTCTCTCCGGCCGTGCAAATATGCTGGAAGCCTATGACGATCATCCCAAGGACTACGACAACTGGGAGCTTTCCAACTATTACGCCGAGAAAATGTGGACGATCGAAGAAGTGGAGGAATGTACCGCCGAGATCAGAGACAGGTACGCCAGGATTTTCATCCGCCGCAAATTCCTCCATTCCACCATTTGGCAGACGATTACCGTCTATGCGGATCAGCGCGGCATTGATTTTTCTCTGACTGCTGATTGGCACGAGCATCATATCTTCCTGAAAACAGCTTTCCCGGTAGACATTCTGTCGGATAAGGCCACCTATGAGATTCAGTACGGCAGTGTGGAGCGTCCCGCACATAAAAATACGACGTGGGATGCAGCAAAATTTGAAGTCTGTGCACACAAGTGGGCTGATTTTGCAGAAGCCGATTATGGTGTCGCTCTGATAAACAACAACAAGTATGGCTATGACATTCATGATGGCGTCATGCGGCTTTCTCTCATCAAGTGCGGCACCTATCCCAACGAGGACGCCGATCAGGGGCACCATGCCATGCGTTACTGTTTACTGCCGCACGCAGGGGACTGGCGTGAAGCCGAGATTCCGAATTTGGCCTACGCTTACAACTGTCCGCTGCTTGCCGCAAAGGCAGACGGCGCAGGTTCGCTTCCTGCATCGTACAGTCTGGCTGCCGCAGCTCCATCCAATGTGATTCTGACCGTGGCCAAGGAAGCCTGCGAGGATGACAGCATCATTTTGCGTGCCTATGAATCGCAGGGAAAGCGCACACAGGCCATGCTGACGCTTGGCTTTGATGCCTCATCGATACAGGAAACCGATATGCTGGAACAGGGCGTTTATCAGGACCTTTCATTGACGGGCAATCAGTTTACAACGCAATTCAAGCCATATGAAATCAAAACTTTCCGCATCCAGAGATAACGTCATAATAGCTTAATAAATGCCACACACTCTATTTTGAGCACTCACTATGAAATAAAGCATTCCTTCTCTGAATAAATTCTTCGCTACAGTGTGCCATTCAAGGGCTGCCACAATGTCACGGTACTCCTGACAGTAAGATTGCGCACGTTCCCCTTGGCGGGAACGTGCGCAATTCTTCCGTCTTTCATCGCTTATGATGTAAAGGTTTGATGTGTAACTTCCGTTTTCACGATATCGCCGCTGGCGACGAATGTAGCCTGCATGTTCCAGATCATTCAGAGCTCTCTGTACTGTTCGTGGGGAGAGATGCAAATCTTTTGCAATGGTCTTGACACCCGGCCAGCAGCTTCCGCTGCCTGCGCGGTCGCGGAGATACATATAGACCGTTCGCGCACGGTGCGGCAGATCCGGGTCCGCATAGATAGAACCGAAGAAGCTCATGTGCCGCCGTAGCTGCTCATATAATCGCTGCGTTTTTCGCTGCATTCCGTTCTCTGATGTACTGCAAACTCTTTTCGGATGTTCATCAGCAGTTCCTCTTTCCCCGCGTAGTAGACCTCCCGCCGCACTCGCTCCGGCACTTGGTATGGTTCCTCAAATTGGATGCCCCATTTGAAATATAACTGCAGCTTCGTGCGCATTGGATGGGAACCAGTTTTCATCACAACGAAATTGCCTTTTGGCAGATTTTTGAGTTCATCGGGCGACAGCAAAGCCCGCTCCGCCATCTGTAGGCTCTGGCTGTTATTCTCCTTCCCCTTGCTGACGGAGCCGGTCAGAACCGTTCGGGAGCCAAGCGCTTTGGACAGCGTTTCGGCTGTCTGACTGTTGGGCGCAAAGCCACCGAAAATTGTGTCCTGACAGTTGTCGCCTATGATTTCCGCTCCCTCTTTACCGTAGTTTTTTTCGAGCTGTGCAAGGCTCTGGATAATCGGAACAAGTGTCAGTTTTCGGCTTCGACCGGCAGAGAACAGCGGAAGGACACGGTCAGCATGTCCGGCTCGTAGTGATAATCAGGCAAAAGGGCGCCAAATCGTTGGTTTGTGAAGACCAACAATCTGGCGCCCAAAACTTTGTGCAACAATTTCCATAGAATTTGCTCGATTTTTGCTGCAGTCAGCAGCTCAAAAAGGGCGCTGACGCAGTAATTTAGCCTGAATATGGAAAAACAGAGGTTCAAATCCTGTTTGAGCCTCTGGAATTCGCT
>JAEDJR010000171.1 GCA_016296235.1 Oscillospiraceae bacterium | reverse complement strand
AACCACGGTCTACAGCCGGGATATTTCGGAATGGATACCGGAAAAGGATCACATTACCCTCGTGGACGAGGGCGCGTGGCAGGGGAGGACGATCCTCCATGGAACATTTGACGGCCTGTGGTGGTCTGCGGACAGCAACTACCAGGTGGTGTCTCTTCTGGACGAGGGCGAATACTATCTGATTCTCTTTGACTTTCTTCGCAACACAGGCTCCAATCTGGACGCCTATTTGGGCAGCGCGCTCTATGGCCTGGAGGAATTCCGGAATGTGCCCAAGGACGAAGACGGCCGGGAGGAGATTGAGTTCCGGTTCCTCCAGTGGAGTCAGTACGACAGCAGCATGCTGATCTATTTCTCCTATGTGGATACGGACGGGATCGACCGGGACGGCTACTTTTGGTACAGCTACGCCTCCGGCGAGATCACCGGCGTCATGTTCCTGGAAACAGCCGTTGTGGATGGCGTGGTCAATGTGGTAGGAACAGACTTTTATTCTCTGCAATTGGACCGGCTGGATGAGAACGGGAATGTCCTGGAGTTTGTGTTCACCACTTCCGCCGCCACGCAGCTTCGTGGACTGGATACGCTGAAAGAGGGGGACCACATCCGCATGGTCTGCCACGGCCCGGCGGAATTCGCCCAGCGGCCCTGGAGCCTTGACTTTGGAAATGCCACGGATGAAACCATGCCCACGGCGATTTCAGTAACAGCCCTGGAATAAAAAAGAGCCTGCCGCAGAATTTGCAGCATGCACAAAAGATGACCGCACCAAGCCTCCCCTTGCACAGGGGAGGCGTTCGGTGCAGCCTGTGTTTGTGCAAAACTGCTGTTCTGCGACAGGCTCTTTGATTGTCTTATGGTTCTTGATTCATTCGTCTGCTGATGCCGCGGCGGGCCAGGCGGTACTTTCGGCGGAGCTTCAGGAAAACAGTCAGGAACACAGCCAGAAGCACAAGAACAGCGGCTGCAATCAGGTAGCCGGTGGCGTCGCTGCCGGAGGTTTTCACCGACAGCCACAGGCTGTCCATCAGCTGGCTGGTTTCCGTTTCCAGGACGTTGAAGCTCTCGCTGCCGGCCAGAACCTTGTCGCTGGGATAGGCAATTTCGCTTTCCGCAACCTCCGGATCCATATAATCCTTGGCGGCGGAAATGGGCGCGGAATAGCCCAGGTATTCCAGATTCTCGCCGCAGATTTCCGGCTTGCACAGGAAGTTGATGAAGGCCTCGGCGCCCTCCTTATTGCTGCAGCCCTTGGGAATGCAGGCGGCGTCGATAAAGACGTTGAAGCCCTCCTCAGGGAAATAGAAGCCCAGATCGGGATTCTCCTCCAGCATGTAGAGGTAGTCGCCGGCATAGTAGGGGGCAATCCAGGCCTCCTCCCGGATCATCTTGTCGTAGATCTGATCCATAACGTAGCCCTGCAGCAAGGGCTTCTGCTCGCTGAGCAGATTGGCGCAGTTGCGCAGCTCTGTGGGATCGTGGGAATTGAGGCTGTAGCCCAGCATGGCTTCGGCAATGGCAAAGGCATCCCGGCAGTTGTCAAACATCAGGATCTTGCCGGCATATTTGCTGTTCCACATCAGATCCCAGCCGCCCACATCCCCCTCGTCCACGTACTTGGTGTTGTAGATCAGGCCCACGGTGCCCCAGGTGTAGGGGACGGAGTAGCGGTTTTCGGGATCATAAGCCTGATTCTTGAACGCCTCGTCCACGTACTGGTAATTGGGAATGTTGTCAAAATTCAGCTCCTCCAGCATGCCTTCGGCAATGAGTCGGCCGATCATGTAGTCGGAGGGAATAATGACATCGTAGGTGGAGCCGCCGGTTTTCAGCTTGGTGTAGAGGCTCTCGTTGCTGTCAAAGGTGAGATAATGAACCTTGATGCCGGTTTCGGCCTCGAACTCCGCAATGACGTCCACATAGCCGTCGGAGCCGTCGGAGATATACTGGCCCCAGTTGTAGACCGTGATCTCGTTTTCCGCCGCAGCGGCCGGAATGCACAGGCAGGGGAGCAGCAGGAGCAGCGTCAGCAGCAGGGAAATCCGTTTTCTCATGCCCGGGCACCCCGCTTTCTCTGCTTGCGCTCGGCGTCCTTGCCCTGCAGCAGGTTCATAACCACCATGAGCAGCAGGATGGTCAGGAACATCAAGGTGAACAGGGCGTAGATCTTGGGGTGGATGGGCTTTTTGGTGTAGTTATAGATCTCCACCGGCAGGGTAATGAAGCTGGAGCCGGTGACGAAATAGCTGATGACGAAGTCGTCCAGGCTCATGGTGAAAGCCATCATGAAGCCGGAGATGACGCCGGGCATGATGTCATGGAGAATGACCTTGAAGAAAGCCTGGGACGGCGTGCAGCCTAGATCCAGGGCGGCATCCTCCAGATCCGGATCCATCTGCGTCAGCTTGGGCAGCACCGACAAAATGACATAGGGCAGGTTGAAGGTGATGTGGGCGATCAGCAGGGTCCAGAAGCCCAGAATGGACTTGATTTTCAGCATGGTGCCGGTAAAGGCAAACAGCAGGGCCAGAGAGACACCGGTGACGATATCCGGGTTTGTCATGGGGATGTTGGTCAGGGTCATGACGGCGCTTTTCAGGCGGCCGCGGGCGTTGTGGAGGCCTACAGCGGCCATGGTGCCCAGGACAGTGGCGATCAGGCTGGCAAGAACGGAAATGATGACCGAGTTGCCCAGCAGGCCCAGGAGACTTCTGTCCCGGAAAAGCTCCGCATAGCGCGACAGGGTGAAGCCCTTGAACATGGCCATGTCCGTACCGGTGTTGAAGGAGGCCACGGCCAGGACGATCATGGGGATATAGAGAAAGAGGAACACCAGAACGGTGAACACGCGGCTGAATTTTTTCACGGCGTCACCACTCCTTCCTCATCCCTGTCGGTGAAGCGGTTCATGAAACCGATGCAGATGAAAATGAGAATCATCATGACCAGGCTCAGAGCGGCGCCCAGATTGGGGTTGTAGGCGGTCTTGAACTGGCTTTCGATGACGTCGCCGATCATGGTGGTGCCGGTGCTGCCCAGCTTCTGGGAAATATAGAAGGTGGAGACGGCAGGCACAAAGACCATGGTCACGCCGGAGATAATGCCGGGAACAGACAGGGGCAGAATCACCCGGGTGAACACCTGGCGGTGGTTGCAGCCCAGATCCTGGGCGGCCTCCACCAGCCTGGGATCGATCTTCATGATGACGGTATACAGGGGCGTAATCATATAGGGCAGGTAATTGTAGACCATACCAAGGATCACGGCGCCGTTGTTCCGGATCAGGGGAAGGGGCTTGAGACCCAGGGCCGTCACCAGACTGTTGATGATACCGGTGTCCTCCAGCATGGCGACCCAGGCCAGGGTGCGCAGCAGGAAGCTCATGCACATGGGCAGCATCACCAGCATGGACAGCATCCGCTGCCATTTGGGATTGGTGTTGGCAATGGTATAGGCCACGGGATAGCCGATCAGCAGGCAGATGACCGCGGAGATCAGGGACAGGAAAATGGAGCGCAGGAAAATCGGCAGATAGACCCCCAGGTTGCTCAGATTGGCCAGGGTAAACTGCCCGGTGATGGAATCCGTAAAGGCGTAATAGACTACTACGCCCAGAGGGATGAGGGTAAACACCGTCATCCACGCCACATAGGGCGCCAGCAGACGCTTACTCTTCATCGGTGGTGTCCTCCGCAATTTCGTCATATTCGGCGCTGTAGGAGCTGTAGTCGCCGAAGAGACCGGAGTACGCACTCTTTTTCATGACGTGGATGTCCTCGGGATTCAGGCGAATGCCCACCCGCTTGCCCACGGGCTGATAGTCCGTGGTCTGAATGAGCCACTTGAAGCCCTTGAAGTCCACGATGATGTC
>JAEDJR010000170.1 GCA_016296235.1 Oscillospiraceae bacterium | reverse complement strand
TTATTATATCAGATTTTTTGCCGGATGCATAGGGTTTATCTGGAATGGATAAAAAATTAAGGCAATCAAACAATAAAACCGGGGTGATTGCCATGGAGAAGAAGGAAGCGCCTGCGGTTCAGGAATTGCGGGACCGGCCGGTTCCGCCGGTGAAGGGCGCCGTCACGGACCGCCGGGATCTGCTGCCGCGGCCGGAGAATGTTCTGCAGCGGGATACGGCGCGGCCGGCGGATTTTGACAGCTGGCTGTGACACCGGGGAGAACAGGCGCATAAAATGTCGTGGAGGCAAAAACCTCCACGATATTTTCTTCTTTGGGGGAGATCTCATGGCCTGCAATTCCTGCAACCGTTCCCTGTTCAACACCCTGACGTTCCCGGATTTCGTCTCCAACTCCTGCTGCAATCCCTGCTGCAGCGGCTCGGTTCTCGGCACCGGCAGCTGCGGCTGCGGCTGCCATAGCTGCGGCTGCGGCAACTGCGGCTGCAATGGCTGCGGCTGCAGCATCTGCGCCCGCCGCCGTGACCGCGACCGGGATTGCGACTGCGACCGCGACTGCGGCTGCGTATAAGGAAAAACACCGGCCCCTCGGGGCCGGGCAAGTACATGGGCTTCGCGCCTCCAGCAGGCCGGAGGCGCGAAGCGAAATCGGGCGAAACCAGCGGATGGACGCCCTGAGAATACAAGAACGGTGCTTGTGCTTTTCCGCGGTTCGTGGTATGGTAGAATCAAAGTATATACACGCGAAAATCAGAAAGGAGCTGTTTCCATGAAGCTGAGTTTTTTGGGCGCAGGCCATGAGGTCACCGGTTCCCGGACCCTGCTGCAGGCCGGCGGACATACCATCCTGGTGGACTACGGAATGGAACAGGGCGTGGACGTCTACGAGAATCCGCCGCTGCCCATGGCGGCCGGGGAGATCGACTGCATTCTCCTGACCCACGCCCATATGGATCACGCCGGCATGATTCCGGCCTTGGTGGCCCAGGGGTTCCGGGGCCCCATCTATGCCACGGAGGCCACGGCCAAGCTCTGCGGCATCATGCTGCTGGATTCGGCTCACATTCAGGAGTCTGAAGCCCAGTGGCGCAACCGCAAGGCCCAGCGCTCCGGACAACCTGTGGTGGAACCGGTCTATACCGTCGCCGATGCCCAGGCGGCGCTGCAGCTGTTCCATCCCTGCCAATACGGCCCGGTCTATGATGTGCTGGACGGCGTGCAGGTTCGGTTCCAGGACGCAGGCCACCTGCTGGGCTCCGCCAGCATCTATGTGACCGTGGAGGACAAGACCCTGCTGTTTTCCGGCGATATCGGCAATGTCAGCCGTCCCCTGATCCGGGATCCCCAGAAGCCGGACCGGGCGGATTTCGTGGTCATCGAATCCACCTACGGCAACCGGCTCCACGGGCCGAGACCGGACTATGTGACCCAGCTGACGGCCCTGCTTCAGGACACCCTGGACCGGGGCGGCAATCTGGTGATCCCGGCCTTCTCCGTGGGCCGCACCCAGGAGCTGCTGTACCTGCTGCGGGAGATCAAGGCCTCCGGCGCCATCCGGGGCCATGACGGGTTCCCGGTCTATGTGGACTCGCCCCTGTCGGTGGAGGCCACCAAAATCTACTCCGGCGGGCTCATGGACTATTACGACGAGGAAACCCTCCAGCTGCTGGCCCGGGGAGTGGATCCCATTATGTTCCCCAATCTGCGACCCTCCGTCACCAGCCAGGATTCCATGGCCATCAACCTGGATCCGGAGCCCAAGGTCATCCTCTCCGCCAGCGGCATGTGCGAGGCCGGCCGCATCCGCCACCACCTGAAGCACAACCTTTGGCGGCCCCAGAGCACCATTCTCTTTGTGGGCTACCAGTCCGAGGGCACCCTGGGCCGGAAACTCCTGGACGGGGCAAAGTCCGTCAAGCTCTTCGGGGAGGAAATCCAGGTCGCCGCCCGGATCGCCCAGATGGAGGGCATCAGCGGCCACGGCGACCGGCAGATTCTGCTGGACTGGCTGGGGGCCCTGGAGGAGAAGCCCGCCAAGGTCTTTGTCAACCACGGCGAGAGCCAGTCCGCCGACGATTTTGCCCAGACCGTCCGGGAACAGCTGGGCCTGGACGCCGAGGCGCCCTACAACGGCGGCGTCTTTGACCTGACTGCCATGACCTGGCTGGCGGAGGGCTTCCGCACCAGGCTGGAGAAGAAGACCCAGGGCGTCAGGTTCAATCCCGTCTTTGAGCGGCTGTATCAGGCCGGCCGGCGGCTGCTGCACATCATCGAGAAGAACCGGGGCCTGTGCAACCGGGAGCTGGGCAAATTTGCCGACCAGGTCACGGCTCTGTGCGAAAAGTGGGACCGGTAGGGCTTGCACCTCCTGTCGAACCGCGTCATATACTGGCCTGAGCCTATGGCTCAGAAAGGTATGGTGCGCATGGGAGTAACCAATGCCAACAAAAGCATCAATGTGGACAAAATTGAGTGCGGCGGAACCTTTCAGGTCACCCTGTCCCTGACGGCGGAGCCGGATCTCATGTCCAACCCCACGGATATTGTGCTGATTCTGGACCGTTCCGGCAGCATGACGGGCACACCCCTGGCCAGCCTGAAGAACGGCGCCAAGAAATTTGTGGATATCATCGCGGAAGCCACCGGCGGCGCCCAGAGCGGGCAGATCGGCTTCGGCAGCCGCATCGGAATTGTCAGCTTTTCCACCACGGCCACCCAGGATACCCAGATGATCACCTCGGTGAGCCAGCTGAAAACGGCCATCGACAGCCTGACCGCCGGCGGCCGCACCAATCATGCCGACGCCTTCACCAAGGCGGCCCAGCTTCTCACGCCCCACTCCGGAAACGCCCGGGTGCTGGTGATGTTCACCGACGGCGTCACCACGGCGGGCCCCAATCCCAGCCCCGTGGCCGCGGGAATCCGGGCCGATGGCAGCATCATCTATGTCATCGGTCTGGCGGGCAACGGCGGTCTGGATGAAAACGCCCTGGAGGACTGGGCCTCCAAACCGCCGGAGGCCTATGTGGCCATCGCCCCCACGGAGCAGGAGCTGGAGGATCTGTTTGAGAACCTGGCCCGGAATCTGACGAAGCCGGGAGCCACGGAGATCGTCATTGAGGAAACCCTGCAGGACTGCTTCCGCATTGTCTCGGTGTCCGCGCCCACCAAGGGAGCGGCCAGCGTCATCGACGCCCGGTCCCTGCGCTGGACCATCGACGAGCTGGGCGTCAGCGGCAGCGAAGGGGCCAGCCTGGACTTTATGGTGCAGCACCTGGGCACCTGCTCCGGCACGGTGGAGGTCAACAGCGAGATCACCTATGACGACAAGGAAGGCAACCTTGTGGAGTTCCCCAACCCGGTGGTGGAGGTGGACTGCGGCTCGGATCAGTTCCCGGAGCCCTGCCCGGAGCCGGTTCCGGTGTCCATTGACGGCTGCGGGGACGCGGTGGAGTTTGACGCCGGAGATCTGCAGCTGGAGTCTCTGGGACGGATTCTCCAGCTGGATGTGACCCTGCGCAATGTCTGCCCCAACCGGCGGGTGGCGCTGGCGGTGATCCTCTCGGAGGTGGACGAACACGGCCTGGAGCACAAACGGGGACTCAAAACCTTCACGGTGCCGGCCCATACCAGAGCCCAGTGCCGGGATGTCACCGTCCGGTGCATCAGGTTTGTTCTGCCGGAGGATCTGGACGTATCCGGCGGCTCCACCGAGGGCATCTGCGACCGGCGGAACTTCAAGGCCCGGTTTATCGCCCACTATATTGACCACGATTTCAATTGCTGTGAGACGGTCCGGTCATTCTGAGTCCGGAACGTGAATCAACCCGGGACGGTTTTTGCTGCCCCGGGTATTTTTGACTTGGATTCGGGAATGGATCATATTATAATGGGGAAAAAGCGG
>JAEDJR010000169.1 GCA_016296235.1 Oscillospiraceae bacterium | reverse complement strand
GTGATTCGGAAGATGGGTTCCGGCAAATCGCACTGCCAACACACGGCGGCCAAGGGTCTGGCCGCCCTACGGCGTATCACGCAGGGCAGGGGGCTTGACCGGCTTATTTCTTCTTCCGCTCATAGGGCGTGCCCTCCAGGGGGAGGGTCGTGCGGAGGCGGCCGTCGTAGCGGAAGTAGGCGTCGGCAATGGCCGGAGCCGTGGGAATGGCGGTGATTTCACCGATGCCGATGGCGCCGAAGGCCACGTCCAGGCCCTCCTTCTCAATGACGATGGCCTCCACCTCGGGAATCTGATTGGCCCGGAACAGGCCCAGGGTGCCGTATTTCGCCGTGGGCCGGCAGTCCACCAGGGGATACTGCTCCGTCAGGGCGTAGCCCATGGACATGACCACGCCGCCCTCGATCTGTCCCTCACAGGACAGGGGATTGATGGCCTTGCCCACGTCGTGAGCGGCGATCATCTTTTTGATCTTCCCATCGTCGTCCAGAATGCACACCTGGGTGGCATAGCCATAGGCCACATGGGACTTGGGATTGGGCACATCGGCGCCCAGGGGATCGGTGACGGCCAGGTATTTGCCCTTGAAGGTCTGACCCTCCAGATCCGCCAGGGTCAGACCGGCGTCCAGCCGCTGTTTCAGCTGCTCGCAGGCCCGGCGGCAGGCCTCGCCGGTGACCAGGGTCTGCCGGGAGCCGGAGGTGGTGCCGCTGTCGGGGGCGTTGTAGGTGTTGGACCGGGTATAGACCACCTGGCTGCGCTTCAGGCCCAGACTGGTGCACACCATCTGCACCAGCACCGTACCCAGGCCCTGACCGATGCAGCTGGCGCCGCAGCGGATGACCACCTTGCCCTCCTCCACGGTCAGCTTCACCCGGCCGGTATCCGGAATACCCACGCCCACGCCGGCGTTCTTCATGGCGCAGGCGATTCCGGCGAATTTGGCATTCTCGTACTGCTCCTTCACCGCCAGGAGGGTCTCCACCAGGCCGGTGGAGTTGTCCACAATCTGTCCGTTGGGCAGCACCTCACCGGGCCGGATGGCGTTGCGCATGCGGATTTCCCAGGGGGAGATGCCCACCTTGTCGGCCATCCGGTTCAGAACCGTCTCCACGGCGAAGCAGGTCTGGGTGACGCCGAAGCCCCGGAAGGCGCCGGCCGGCGGGTTATTGGTATAGTACGCCCAGCCGTCGCACTCGAAATTCTCATAGTGATACGGTCCCGCCGCATGGGTGCAGGCCCGCTCCAGCACCGGGCCGCCCAGGGAGGCGTAGGCGCCGGTATCGGCGATGACCTCCACGGCCACGCCCTGGATATTGCCGTTTTCATCGCAGCCCATGGAAATTTCGATGTCCATGGGGTGGCGCTTGGGGTGAATCAGCAGGCTCTCGGCCCGGCTCAGCTTTATTTTCACGGGACGGCCCGTGAGGTAGGCCACCAGGGCCGCGTGGTGCTGAACCGTCACGTCCTCCTTGCCGCCGAAGCCGCCGCCCACCAGCATATTCTGCACCCAGACCTGCTCCATGGGCAGGCCCAGCATGGGCGCCGTCTCGTGCTGGGTGTCATAGGCGCCCTGATCCGTGGTGAGAATCGTGATGTGTCCGTTCTCGGGATAGGCCACGGCGCACTCCGGCTCCAGGAAGGCGTGCTCCGTCCAGGGCGTGGAGAACCGCTCGGTGATGATGTGCCTGGATTTGGCGATGGCCTCTGCCGGGAAACCCCGCTGGATGTGCTTGTGGGCCAGCAGATTGCCCTCGGGATGCACCAGGGGCGCATGGGGATCCATGGCCTCCCGGGGATTGCGCACGGGCTCCAGCACCTCATAGTCCACCTGCACCAGCTTTTTGGCCTGCTCCAGGATTTCCAGGCTCTCTGCGGCCACAATGCAGATGGCGTCGCCCAGATAGTGGGTGATGTCGCCCACGGCGATCATGGTGTCCCAGTCCTTTTTCAGGTGGCCCACCTTGTTCTGGCCCGGAATATCGGCGGCGGTGAAGACTCCCACCACGCCGGGCAGCGCCCGGGCTTCCTCCGCGTGGATGGCCAGCACCCTGGCTCTGGGATGGGCCGAACGGACGGCAGACGCGAAAATCATCCCGTCCAGATAGACGTCGTCGGGATACTGGCCATAGCCCAGCACCTTTTCCCGGACGTCGATGCGGTGCACCGGCTGGCCCAGGGACCAGTCGTCGCTGATCTCCGGCACCCGGCCGCTGCGCTTGAGCTCCGCGGCCAGCAGCATGGCCCGGATAATCTTCACATAGCCGGTGCACCGGCAGATGTTGTTCTTGATGGCGGCGGCGCATTCCTGCTCCGTGGGATGGTCGTTGACATCCAGCAGCGCCTTGGTGCACAACACCATGCCGGGAATGCAGAAGCCGCACTGCACCGCACCGGCGGCGCCGAAGGCATAGGTATACAGCTCCTGCTCAAAGGGCGTCAGGCCTTCCACCGTGATGATCTGCCTGCCCTCCATCTTGTCGGTCTGCTGCACGCAGGCCCGCACCGGCTTGCCGTCCATCAGAACGGTGCAGGTGCCGCAGGCGCCCTCGCTGCAGCCGTCCTTCACCGAGGTCAGGCGCAGCTCGTCGCGCAGATAGCGCATGAGCTTCTGATTCTTTTCCACCGTTACGGTCCGGCCGTTCACCATAAATGTCGCCATAGCCACTCCCCCTTTTATGATTTCATTGTACCACGTTTCTCCGGAGGGCGCAAGAAAGGCCGCATATCGGCCCCGCCAAAAATTCTGAATCTTTTTTAGCCAAGCTGACACTTTTTGGTTCGCCATGGCCGTCCGGCCCTGTTTTCCCTGATGTATCCATTTTTCACAGATAAAAACGGCGAAATTCTGCTGGTTTCATCAAAACTGCGAGGTTTACACCGGCGTAAAAATGCATTATAATGAAATCAATAAAAAAAGTATGAAATCCATACTTTTGCCGCCGGATTCGCCGGTGGAATTTGAAGGAGGAAAACAAATCATGTCTGTTAAAGTTGCAATTAACGGTTTTGGACGCATCGGCCGCCTGGCTTTCCGTCAGATGTTCGGCGCTGAGGGCTTCGAAGTTGTCGCCATCAACGACCTGACTTCCCCCAAGATGCTGGCTCATCTGCTGAAGTACGATTCCACCCAGGGCAACTACGCCGCTCAGGGTCACGTCGTGGAAGCCGGCGAGGACAACATCGTTGTCGACGGCAAGAAGATCACCATCTACGCCAAGGCCAACGCCGCCGAGCTGCCCTGGGGCGAGCTGGGTGTGGACGTGGTGCTGGAGTGCACCGGCTTCTACACCTCCAAGGCCAAGGCTCAGGCTCACATCGACGCCGGCGCCAAGAAGGTCGTCATCTCCGCTCCTGCCGGCAACGACCTGCCCACCATCGTTTACAACGTCAACCATGAGACCCTGACCAAGGAAGACAACATCATCTCCGCCGCTTCCTGCACCACCAACTGCCTGGCTCCCATGGCCAAGGCTCTGAACGACGGCTGGAAGATCCAGTCCGGCATTATGTGCACCATCCACGCCTACACCGGCGATCAGATGATCCTGGACGGCCCCCAGAGAAAGGGCGACCTGCGCCGCTCCCGCGCCGGCGCTGTGAACATCGTTCCCAACTCCACCGGCGCTGCCAAGGCCATCGGCCTGGTCATCCCCGAGCTGAACGGCAAGCTGATCGGCGCTGCCCAGCGTGTTCCCACCCCCACCGGCTCCACCACCATCCTGAACGCCGTTGTGGAAGGCAACCCCACCAAGGACGAGATCAACGCCCAGATGAAGGCTGAGGCCACCGAGTCCTTCGGCTACAACGAGGACGAGATCGTTTCCTCCGACATCATCGGCATGCGCTTCGGCTCCCTGTTCGATGCCACCCAGACCATGGTCATCAACCTGGGCAACGGCA
>JAEDJR010000016.1 GCA_016296235.1 Oscillospiraceae bacterium | reverse complement strand
AGGATCTGACCCTCCTGCTGCGGACGGAAACGGAGTGACCGAAAAAGAGGGCGTAGGGGCGGCTATCACTCACCGTGATGCATTCATAAACGCGTGTCATTGCTGTGGAACAGCAGAAGCCCGTAGGGCGCGACGACCCGGCGCGCCGTTTGGCAGTTGGTAAAAAAACGCAGCTGCCTGCAAGCGGCACGCCCAGTGGTCGTGCCCTACAAAAGTACGTTTCGTTCACCGTGCTGCATTCAAAACGCGTGTCATTGCGAGGAGCGAAGCGACGCGGCAATCCGTCCCCCGACACAGAATTTGAGAAAGGAGCCTTTTCCATGGAATATCGCATTCACAACGGCATTTGTTATATATCCCTGGGCGGCGCAGTTCCGGCGGGCGCCAAGGCGGCGTCCGGGCCGTCGGAGCCCCTGGTCATCACGGTTCGCCGGGATCCGGTCCGCAGCCGGGGCTTCTGGGCTATCTCCGACCTGAGCCAGCTGGAGGAACCGGAGGGCCCCGCCGCCCTGCTGCCCCGGCCCGGGGCCGGCGGTCACCGGGAGCTGGCGGAATTCGTCCGGGCCCACGGCGCATCGGTGCTCAACACCGCGTTCCCCGGCGGCTTTGAGTTCGCGGCCCACTGGTTCCGCCCCCGGCCGGAGCGGAAAACCCTGACCCTGGTGGGCCTGGGCGATGTGGGCGGCACGGTGCTGACGGCCCTGAAGCTCCTGGGCCGGGAAATCGGGGAGATCCGGATTTTTGACTTCAACGAGGCCCAATGCCGCCGCTATGCCATGGAACTGAACCAGGTGCTGCCCATGGGGGAGCCCCGGCCGGTGGTGACCGTCTGCCGGGAAGAGCAGCTGTTTGACTGCGACCTGTTCCTGTTCACGGCGTCCCGGGGCGTCCCGACGGTGGGAGATCAGGTGACGGACGTGCGCATGGCCCAGTACGAGGCCAACCGCGCCATGATTGCCGCCTATGCCCGCCTGGCCCGGGCAGCTCACTTCCAGGGGCTGTTCTGCCAGATTTCCGACCCGGTGGATCTGCTGGCCCGGGCGGTATACCTGGAATCCAACCGGGGAGAGGCCGGGCATTTTGACTGGCAGGGTCTGCTGCCGGAGCAGGTGCAGGGCTTCGGCCTGGGCGTTATGGCAGCCCGGGCCAGGTACTACGCGCCGGAGCTGAACCTGGATCCCGATGCCATCCGGGTCTACGGTCCCCACGGCCAGGGCCTGGTGGCGGCCAACTGCCCCGGCGAGGGCTACGATCCGGAGCTTTCGGACAGGCTGACCTGCCTGACCCGGGAGGCCAACCTGCGGGTGCGGGAGCTGGGCTTCAAGCCCTACATCGCCCCGGGCATCAGCTCTGCGGCCCTGTCTGTCCTGCAGCTGCTGCGGGGAGATTATCACTACGGCGCCGTCCCCCTGGGCGCAGCCTATTTCGGCTGCCGCAGCCGGTTTACGAAAAACGGCCTGGAAACCCTCCGGGAGCCCATCTGCCCGGAGCTGTTCGAACGGCTGGAGCGGGCCTACAGAGACTTGACGGCGGAATAGGGCCCTCGTGCGGGGGACGTGGAGGAGACTATGCTTTCACTGGTTCAATTTGAAACGAATCCCCGGCTGGAGCGGGCCCTTTCAGGACTGGAGCTGGAACCGGCACCGCCGGATTCCAATCTGCAAAACCGCCGGATTCTCTTTGCCGTGGCCGTGGACGAAGCGGGGCCCTGCCCGGAATACTACGCCTTCCTGCGCCGCCTGCGGCAGGAACCGGACTGTCTGCGCGGCTGCACTGCCTGCGTGGTGGTGGACGGAACTACAGAACTGTACACCAAGGCCGCTGCGCAGGAGCTGGTGCTGGCGGCCAATCTGGCGGGCTGCGGCTTCCCGGGCCGCCCCCTGGTGGAGGCCACCGGCTCCCTCTATAACCAGCATATCCAGGCCAGAAACCTGGGCCTTTCCCGGGAGGAAACCTACTTTCTGCGGGTGCGGGAGCTGGCCCGGCGGCTGGAAGCCTTCCGGCAGCCCCGGTTCCGCCGGCCAAAGGTGCTGATGCTCCACGCCTCGGATCAGAAGCGCTCCAACACCCTGGCCCTGGGCCGGGCGGTGTGCGCCCAATTGGAGGACTGCTGCGAGATCCGGGAGCTGCAGCTGCTCAACGGCACGGTCTACGACTGCCGGGGCTGCGGCTACCATGCCTGTCTCCACTTCGCCCAGAACAACACCTGCTTTTACGGCGGCGTGGTGGCCCAGGAGGTGCTGCCCGCCATCCGGGAGGCCGACCTGCTGCTGTTTTTGTGCCCCAACTACAACGACGCCCTCAGCGCCAACCTCATGGCGCTCATTAACCGCATGACCAGTCTGGTGGTGCAGCAGGAGCTGCGGGACACCTATCTGGCGGCGGTGGTGGTCTCCGGCTATTCCGGCGGCGACATCGTGGCCCGGCAGCTGCTGGGCGCCATGAGCCTCAACCGGGGCTGCATTCTGCCGCCGGATTTTTGCCTGCTGCAGACGGCCCACGATCCCGGCGACGCCATGAAGGCCCCCGGCGCTGCAGCGGAAACGGAACGCTTCGCCCGCCGGCTCAGGGACGCGCTGCTGCCCTGAACCGCGGCTTTTTTGCCTGCTGCACACCGGTTCTCCCACTTTTTCGGTAATACTCACAAAAAAAGACCGCAGGGAAGCCAGTCCTATTGGAAACAACCGATAAATTGCATAAACTCGGAAAAAATGGTTGCAATTCTGCGTTTTTTGGCCTAAAATATCCAAAGGAAAGAAAGGCGCGAATAGCTATGCTGAATATTGTTCTGGTGGAGCCGGAGATCCCGGCCAACACGGGCAACATTGCCCGGACCTGCGCGGCCACAGGCGCTGTGCTGCATCTCATCAAGCCCCTGGGCTTCGATATTTCCGATAAAGCAGTGAAGCGTGCCGGGCTGGATTACTGGCATCTGGTGGATGTTCGGGTCTATGAAAACCTGGGCGCTTTTTTTGCTCAAACAGGAGCGGAGGATCTCTGGCTCCTGACCACCAAGGCGCCCAGAGCCTATACGGAGGCCCGGTTCTCTCCCGATTGCTGGCTGCTGTTCGGCAAGGAGACCAAAGGACTGCCGGAGGAACTTTTGGCAAAGCACTATGACCGCTGCCTTCGGATTCCCATCCGAAGTGAGGCAAGAAGTCTGAACCTGAGCAATTCCGTGGCCGTGGTGGCCTTTGAGGCCCTGCGGCAGCAGGCGTTTCCCCATCTGCGGGAGTATGGCGCCATGACAACCTGGCAAAATAAGGAACCCTAGGAACGTTGAGGAGGTACCATCGTATGAACTACAACAAGAAATCCGTGGAAGATATTGCCGTCACCGGCAAGCGGGTCCTGTGCCGCTGCGACTTCAATGTGCCCATCAAGGGCGGCGTCATCACCAGCGACAAGCGCATCGTGGCCGCACTGCCCACCATCCAGTACCTGGTGAACCAGGGCGCGAAGGTCATCCTGTGCTCCCACATGGGCAAGCCCAAGGGCGAGTACAAGCCCGAGCTGAGCCTGCAGGTGGTGGCTGACCGTCTGTCCGAGCTGCTGGGCCAGACCGTCGTCATGGCCAAGGACGTGGCCGGTGAGGACGCCCAGGCCAAGGCCGCCGCCCTGGAGAACGGCCAGGTCATGCTCCTGGAGAACACCCGCTTTGAGAAGGGCGAGACCAAGAACGATCCCGAGCTGAGCAAGAAGCTCGCTTCCCTGGCCGACGTGTTTGTGAACGATGCCTTCGGCACCGCCCACCGCGCCCACTCCTCCACCGCCGGTGTGGCCGACTATCTGCCCGCCGTCTGCGGCTATCTGATTCAGAAGGAAATCGGCATCATGGGCAAGGCCCTGGCCGATCCCGAGCGCCCCTTCGTCGCCATCCTGGGCGGCGCCAAGGTCTCCGACAAGCTCAATGTTATCAACAACCTGCTGGAGAAGGTTGACACCCTGATTATCGGCGGCGGCATGGCCTACACCTTCCTGGCTGCCAAGGGCTACTCCGTTGGCAAGTCCCTGCTGGACACCGAGAAGATCGACTACTGCAAGGAAATGATGGCCAAGGCCGAAGCCAAGGGCGTCAAGCTGCTGCTGCCCGTGGACACCGTGGTGGCCGACTCCTTCCCCAACCCCATTGACGGCCCCATCGACGTCATGACCGTGGCCGCCGACGCCATCCCCGCCGACAAGGAAGGCCTGGACATCGGCGAGCAGACCCGCAAGCTCTTCGCCGAGGCTGCCAAGACCGCCAAGACCGTGGTCTGGAACGGCCCCATGGGCGTGTTTGAGAACCCCACCCTGGCCAAGGGCACCATCGCCGTGGCTGAGGCTCTGGCCGAGTCCGACGCCATCACCATCGTGGGCGGCGGCGACTCCGCGGCTGCCTGCGAGCAGCTGGGCTTTGCCGACAAGATCACCCACATCTCCACCGGCGGCGGCGCTTCCCTGGAGTTCCTGGAAGGCCTGGAGCTGCCCGGCATCGCCTGCCTGGAAGACAAATAAGATCCATCGTTCCACCAAACCATACATTGCTGATTTTTTAGGAGACTGAACAGAATGAACAGAAAGTACCGCAAGACCGTTATTGCCGCCAACTGGAAGATGAACAAGACTCCCTCCGAGACCAAGGAGTTCATGGCCGAGTTCAAGAGCATCATGCCCAAGGGCCGCTGGTGCGACGTGGCCATCTGCGTTCCCGCCGTCTGCATTCCCGCCGCTGTCCGCGCCATGCGTGAGACCCGCGTGGGTATCGGCGCCGAGAACTGCAACGCCAACGCCTCCGGCGCTTATACCGGTGAGATTGCCACCAACATGCTGGTGGACGCCGGCTGCAAGTACGTCATCATCGGCCACTCCGAGCGCCGCGCCATGGGCGAGACCGACGCCGACGTCAACGCCAAGGTCAAGGCTGCCCTGGCTGCCGATCTGATCCCCATCATGTGCGTGGGCGAGAGCCTGGAGCAGCGGGAGACCGGCATCACGGAAGAGTGGATCACCATGCAGATCAAGGCCGGCCTGAACGGCGTTGCGGAGGACAAGATCCGCAAGATCGTCATCGCCTATGAGCCCATCTGGGCCATCGGCACCGGCAAGACCGCCACTCCCGAGCAGGCCGAGGAGGTCTGCGAGCACATCCGCACCGTCATCCGCAAGCTCTTCGGCGCCAAGATCGCCCGGGCTACCTCCATCCTGTACGGCGGTTCCATGAACGACAAGAACGCCTTTGAGCTGCTGGCCCAGCCCGATATCGACGGCGGCCTCATCGGCGGCGCTTCCCTGGTTCCCGAGAAGTTCGTCAAGATCATCGAAGCTGCCAACCAGCCCGCTCTGTAAGAAACACAGCTTTTCTGACAAGCCCCCGCAGCCGAAGTCTGCGGGGGCTTGAAAAATGCCAAAATAACGGTTGACAATATCTCCCGATTATTGTATAGTTTTGATAATACGTTCACAAACTCTTTGCACTGCATTACATTTCGGTTTTCCGAAGTGCGAGATCAACAGTACAAACTGAGCAGGCGATGCCGGGATAGGCGTGGGGCCGGGTCACGACATGTGGCAGCAGATTGCGTAAGCTTTGCATCTGTGGGACAGTTGTATGTTCCATGGGTGTATTTTTTTATATTTTTGGAACATCGACCTCTGATAAAGTGTCATAAGAGAGTTTATCAATCAAAAATTATGGAGGACATCTTATGACAAGCGTCAGCAGTATCTCACCCGAAAAAGAAAAGCGGATCGCAGCCCAGGTATCGTCGGTTGGGATCATCGGAAATGTGCTTCTCTCCGTATTTAAGCTCATCGCCGGAATCATCGGCCACTCCGGCGCCATGATTTCCGATTCCATTCACTCCATGTCCGACGTGTTTGCGACGGCCATCGCCTATATCGGCGTCCGCACCTCCCGCAAGGTTGCGGATAAGGAGCACCCCTATGGGCATGAGCGCGTGGAGTGCGTCGCGTCTTTGATCCTCGGTGTTTCCCTCTTCGTGGTCGGCTGCGGCATCGGGTTGGATGGAATCAAGAAAATTACCGCCGGCTCTTATGATACTCTCGCGATTCCCAGCGCGATCGCCCTGGTCGCCGCCATCACTTCCATCGTTGTCAAGGAAGCCATGTACTGGTATACGCGCCATTATGCCAAGATTCTCAATTCCACTGCCTTTATGGCGGATGCCTGGCATCATCGTTCGGACGCTCTGTCTTCCATCGGTTCGCTGATCGGCATTGGCGGCGCCATGCTCGGCTTCCCCGTACTGGATCCGATTGCGTGTGTGGTGATCTGCCTGTGCATTTTCAAGGTTGCCTATGACACGGTGAAGGACGCGTTGGTCAAGATGCTGGATACGTCCTGCGGTGAGGAAACCGAGAAAGCCATCGCCGGTTATATTGAATCCCAGGAGGGCGTGGTTCAGCTGACTCTGCTGCATACCAGACTGTTCGGAAGCAAGGTATATGTGGATGCGGAAGTTTCGATGGACGGAAACAAAACGCTGAATGAGGCCCACGCAGTTGCGGAGCGCATCCACGACGGCGTTGAGGAACAGTTCCCCAATATCAAGCATATTATGATCCATGTGAATCCGGCTCAATGACTTGCGATATCTGAAGAGCCTGCCGCAAAATTCACAGCATACACAAAAGATGACCGCACCATGGCTCCCCTGTTGCAGGGGAGCCATTTTTGTGCGATTTTGAGACTATTGGCCCGATTTTCCGGCCTTTGACCGAAAAAAGATTCGGAATTGTCAATGATTACCATTGAAACGAAAGGAATGGGATGGTGAAATTGGTCAATTCAGATAGGATGCTGTCGAAAATTCTATATATATTCATGGCGTTGACAAGTTTTTTCATATTGTGTAAAATAATGATATCTAGTTGTCTAGTCAAGTATGCAATCCAGCTGCCATTTGCACCTGGCCACGGATTGCCGGGTGTGCGCCCTGGAACAACAACATATTGCGGGGAGGAAACAGAAATGAAATTCGCCATCGTTGGTGCTGGCAACACCGGACACGCAATCAGCGCCTACCTTGCAGACAAAAACGCCGGCTGTGTGCTCTATACACGCAGCGAAGCCAAGGCTGCGGTCATCCAGGAGAACGGCATTACTGCCACAGGAGGTCTGAACGGAACCTATCCGGTCCGGGCCACTGCCCGCCTGGACGAAGCCGTGAACGGCGCCGACTGCATCATTGTCACCACGCAGGCCAATGCGCACAGAACGGTTGCAGAACAGCTGAAGCCGCTTCTGACTGAGGGACAGGCCGTTGTCATTTTCAACAGCAACTGGGGCGCCATGGAGTTTGTCCAGGTTCTTGGCGACGACATCCGGAGCAAGAACCTCGTTGTGGCCGAGACCTCGGCGCAGCTGTTTGTGGCGTCTTCCCCCAAGCCCGGACAGGTCAACATGAGCATCAAGGCCAAGGTCGGCGTCGCCGCCAGTGATCCCGCGCAGACGCGTCCTTTGATTGACCGGCTTTCCGGATTCTTCCCGCAGTTTCAGCCGGTTGATTCCATCATTGAGACCACCATGGCAACCACGAATCCAGTGATCCATGTTCCCATCACCGTGTTCAATCTGGCACGGATCGAAAACGCCCAGCCTTTCACCTTCTATGGCGAAGGCGCTTCCCGCGCAGCTGTTGATCTGATTGTCCGCATTGACAAAGAGCGGATCGCCGTTGCCAAAGCCATCGGCTGCGAAATCGACGATGTGCTGACCGGCATCAACAGCTTCTGGCCCCAGAAGCATGACAATCTGTTCGATGCGCTGACCAAGAACGAGACCTATCTGCGGGCGGTCGGCCCCAAGACCCTCAACCATCGCTACCTCACCGAGGACGTGCCCTTCGGCATCGCGCCGATTGCACAGATCGGCAGACTCTTCGGCGTGGAAACTCCGTATACGGATGCGCTGCTTGCTTATCTGGATCATGCGCTCCCCGCCGAGCTCATCGCAAGCACGCTGACCTTCCGGAAAGAAGATTTTTGTTGATAACCGGTGATTGTGCCGGTTTCAAAATAGAACAAAAGAAGACAGATGCCCGCATATCAATTTCACCGCTTCACGAAAGAAGGAGAGTTCTATGGATAAGAAAAAAGTAAATGTCGGGAATAAAAAGTTTACCGCGGTCGACCTGATTACCGTTGTTATCTTTGCTGCGCTGGTCCGCGTTCTGTGGATCGTCTTCAAGTCGGTTGGCGTTATTTTCCCGTTCAACCATTCCTTCATGCACTTCTTCAACACCTTCTGCCTGGCCGGCTGCATCACCGTCGTCAAAAAGCGTTATGCGGCTTTCTACTACACCGTCGGCTGGTGCGCAATCAACTTCTTCCTGCAGGGCGAGCATTGGTCCTACTGGGCGCTGGTTCTGCTGCTGCCCTTCCTGCCCGAGCTGTATATGAAGGCCCGCGCCAAGGCATTTGAGAATCCCGATGATGTGTATCACAGCTTCAAGGATCTGCTGGTCTTCTGCCTGATCTACACCGTCATCTACTTCTGCTTCGTCTGGTGGTCTCTGCTCTACATCTTCCTGATTCCCATCAACTGGGGCCTCTCTGCCATCGCTTTCGCCGGCGCTCTGGTGCTGGCCTTCCCCGGCACTTACCTGGGCTACAAGCTGGGAACCAAGGTCAACTCTCTGATCAACTGATCCTTTTTCCGGCTGCGGCGCAGGCCGCCGCAGCCGGTTCCCAATGACGGCTCCGTCCGGTTCCCGTCATTGGAAGCTCTGTCTTCTTTTGTTCTTATCTATTCGAATACCCCCGCTTTCGGCGGATGCTATCATTATCAGGAGGATGTTTTCATGGGAACGGATTTTAGTCTCAACTACGAAAAGACAACCTGGGTTCACAAGCTGGATCCCCGCACCAAATTGATTTTTATTCTTGTGTTCGCAACAGTTCCACTGTTTTTCACCAAGTTCTCCTATCTGCTCGGCTGCGCCCTGCTGATCCTGCCCGTCTGGGTCTCCGCGAAGATCGATATCCGTCCCATCAAGGGTCTGCTTGTGGCATTTCTGATTTTTGCCCTTTGCTCCGTTGTGTTTGCTACCTTCTATAATTACGACCATCCGAACCAGACGGTTCTCTTTAAGATCGGTCCCCTGACGGCGACCAATGTCGGCTTTGTTTCCGGACTGATGCTCGGCTTCCGTTCCCTGATCCCCGGCCTGGTTGCCCTGATCCTGATCTGCACCACCGATCCCGCTTCTCTGGCCAAGGCGATGATGAAGATGCACATTCCTCTGAGCGTCGCGTTCATGATGATGGGCGCCCTCAAGATGTTCCCCCTGGTTTCCAGCGAGATGCAGAACATCAAAACCGCCCAGATCATCCGCGGCGTGGAATACGGCAGCATGCGGAAAAACTTCAAGGCCTTCCGTCTGGCCGCCTTCCCCCTGATCGTGAACTCTCTGCGCAAGAGCCGTGTGACCGGCACTGCGGTTGAGTGCAAGGGCTTCGGCAAGCGCGCGTGGAAAGAGTATTACCAGAGCTTCTCTTTTACCCGCGTGGATTACATTGTACTGGCATTTTGTGTTCTTTTTGCCATTTCGGCCATCGTCATCCGCTACGGCTTCGGCCTGGGCGTGGATGCCTATGTGACTTCTGCCTAAGGAGGAAGAACAATGGATCAGAAAAAAGTCATCAGCGTAAAAGACCTGAGTTTTGTATATCCCGGTTCCGACGCCAAATCAGTGGACGATCAGAGCTTCGACATCAACATGGGCGAATTTGTCCTGCTGTGCGGCTCCTCCGGTTCCGGCAAGACCACCCTGGCCAAGTGCCTCAACGGCATCATTCCGCACCTTGCCGCCGGTGATATGTACGGCGAGGTCTGCGTCAACGGAAAGAACACGGCCGAGGTTCCGATTCATGAGCTGAGCAGCGAAATCGGCATGGTGTTCCAGAACCCCGAGGATCAGATCTTCTCCATCCGTGTCAGCGATGAGGTCGCCCTCGGCGTGGAATGCCAGGGCTACAAGCACGATGAGATTGTCAAACGCGTGGACTACGCCATGACAAAGCTGCGCATCACCGACATTGCCCGGCGCCTGACCTTCTCCCTCTCCGGCGGCCAGCGGCAGAAGGTCAGCATTGCCTCCAACCTTGCCATTTTGCCCAGCATCATCGTCCTGGACGATCCGACCACCGACCTGGATCCCATCAGCAAGCAGGAGGTCATGGACATTCTGCAGGAGCTCAAGAATGAAATTGAGCTGGATGTGCCCGGCAGCTCCGAAAAGGCCAAAATGACATTCCTGGTTATCGAGCATGAGCTGACAGACCTCATGGAGTTCACGGACCGCGTTCTGGTGATGCACGAGGGCAAGATCGTTCTGGACGGCGCCCCCGGCCCCATCTTCTATGAAAACTTTGATTATCTGGACAAGATCGGCGTCCGTATTCCCGACCAGATCCGTCTGGCGAAGTATCTGATGGATCAGGGCCTCCGCTATGAGAAGAATCCGTATCCGGTCAAACAGGACGAGGTTCTGGAGTTTGCCCGCACCGCTCTGCTGGCGAACAAGATCTCCTTCCCCAAGATGCACTACGTCGATTACACCATCAAATCGACGGAAAAGGTCGCCGAGGTCAAGAATATCTGCTACCGCTACCCCACTGCCGAAAAGGATGTTCTCAAGAATATCAGCTTTGATATCTTCAAGGGTGAATTCTTCGCCATTGTCGGCCATAACGGCTCCGGCAAGAGCACCCTGATGAAAAACATGCTGGGCATTCTGCACCCGACCCAGGGCGACGTCATCGTGAACCAGCACAATACAAAGGAAACCGAGATTTCCAAAATGATTCTGGACATCGGCTACGTCTTCCAGAATCCGGACAACCAGCTCTTCTGCAACACCGTCCGCGAAGAGATCGAATTCGGCCTGCGGAACAACAAGTATCCGGAAGAGGAGATTGCAAAGCTGACGGATCGTGCCCTCGACCTGGTTGGCCTGACCGACCGGCAGAAGGAGCATCCCTTCTCCCTGTCCCGCGGACAGCGGCAGCGTCTGGCGGTGGCCACCATGCTCGTGGCGAACCCGCGCATCATCATGCTCGACGAGCCGACGACCGGTCTGGATGAACGCGACCTGAACGGTATTCTGCAGCTGATGCAGGAGCTCATCGAGTTCCATGACGGCACGATCATCATGGTGACCCATGATATGGAAGTCGTCTCCAAATACGCGACCCGCGTGATCGTTGTGGATGCCGGTGAAGTTGTTTTGAACGGCGATCCCATTGCCATTTTCCGCGACAACGTGGATAAGCTCGAAGCGCTCAAGCTGAAGCCCACGACCATTTCTCGGCTGTCCAGCAAGCTGAGTGATGTGGGTATGCCCTATCTTCCCAACTGGGCATTCTTTCAGAACCAGTGTCTCAAGGATGGAGCAGCCGTAAAGTAAAACGCCGTTCAGGAGGAACAAGGTATGGATTCTTTTACTCCGAAGTATGTCGTGATACAGAATTATATTCTGGAGAAAATTGAGTCGGGAATTTTGAAGCCCGGAGACCTCGTCCCTTCCGATAATGAGCTTGCGCATATGTTCGGGGTATCCCGTGTCACTGTTTCCACTGCGATTTCCGAGCTGCGCACACGCGGCATCGTGACACGCGTCAAGGGAAAGGGAACCTTTGTCAGCAAACGGGAGCCCAGCTTGTTCAGCAGTGCAGTCAACGGCAAGCTGCATTCGTTCAAGATCTCCAGTGAGGGACACGCAGATCACCACAGGCTGGTTGGGCTGGATCTGGTGAATACAGATAAGAGCCTGCCCAATGTGACGAAGCTGCTGCTGCTGGCCGGTGAACCGTGTCATCGGATTGCCCGCCTCATGTATGCGGATAACGATATCATCGCATTTGAATACAGCTATCTGCCCTATTCCATGTATCCTCACGAGATCGACAAGAAGATCATTGAGAACTGCTACCTGCATAGCTTTATCAGCGAGTATTGTCACAAGGAGCCGTACAGACTTCAAACGCACATCAGCATTGCGTTTCCCGATGCGCCCCAGAAAAAATACCTCAAGGTATCGCCGAACGAACCGATTCTGGTGTGGTATACGGCTGTCATTGACGCGGCCGACATGGTTCTCGGCTACACCGAAACCTTTGCGCGTCCCGAGGATTTCAAACCATACATCAACTTTATGCTGTGATACACGATGCCCCGGCTCACACTGAAGAGCCGGGGCTTGTTTTCGGCTGTGGCCAGCCGCCAGGCAAGCAGAAATCTATCCGTTGTCCGCAGGGGAAAACGCAGCAAAATGCGTTTGCCGGTACTCTCGGGGAGAGACGCCGTGGACATTCTTAAACGCTCTGGAAAAGTGAAGCTGGTTGTCATAGCTGACCTGCTGGGCGATCTCTCCCACGGACAGCTTGGTATCCTTCAGCAGCTGGGCGGCCCTGGCCATGCGGTAGTGCAGCAGGAACGCCTGGGGGCTTTCTCCCATGGTTTCCCGAAAAACCTTGCCAAAGTAGCTGCGGTTGAGACCGCAGAAGGCGGCAATCTCCTCGATGGATACATCCCGCTGGTAATTCGACTCAATGAACGACAGCGCTTCCTTGATATAGAAGTCCCGGAGGCGGCGGACATTCTGGGTGTGCCGGTAGGCGGAGGATCCCACCAGCTGAGACAGAAACAAAAAGCCGTGGCCGATCAGATGCATGGGATCGGCGGTGCCGTTGTTGACGATGTACAGCATCTGCTGGCACAGCCTCTCTCCCGCTTCCTTGCCGGAGGGCGTATACACAGGCTCCATGCCGCTGATGCCGGCCAACCGCAGGCTTTCCTGGGCCCGCAGACCGTCAAACTCGATCCAGGTGTATTCCCACGGCTCCTTCGCGTCGGCACGGTAGGTCGTGATCTGCCCGGGAACCACCAGAAAACCATGGCCGGCCGTGATGGCGTATTCCTTCTCATTGGCAAACAGGGTGCCCTTCCCGGAGATCACATAGTGGAACAGATAATGGTTCCGGGCATGGGGGCCATAGGAATGCAGCGGCGCGGTTCGCTCCCAGCCGAACTGGTATAAGTTCAGGTCAATAAAGCGTTCGTCCCGGAACACGTGAAACTTCAGCTTATTGGGCGTGATGACGGAACTGGTCATGGTGCTCCCTCCCTCATGCGATATATA
This sequence comes from Oscillospiraceae bacterium, assembly GCA_016296235.1. GTDB lineage: Bacteria > Bacillota > Clostridia > Oscillospirales > Oscillospiraceae > Avoscillospira. The sequence goes on along the minus strand of JAEDJR010000016.1, from coordinate 6,036 downwards.
CCATTATGCGTCATGACTTTACAAAAATCAAGCCAAAACCTATAAATTGGAATATAAAAAATCGTATCTTGGTATTCCGAAAAATGTGGTCAAAATATATAATAACTTCAGAAAACAGGAACTGATTTTGTGCAATGTGCACTATGCATAAATCAGACAGCAGTTTTTTGTGAAACGTGCTGAAACCTGTACCGTAACACAAACACGGCCGCGTTCCCTCAGGTATTCCCGATTCTACAACAAAAAAGGAGAATGAACATGCGAGTGCGTACCAAAATCATTGCCATGATCCTCGTGATCGTGCTGGCAGTCAGCCTGGCTGGCTGCGGAGGCTCCAGCAGCAGTTCCGACGGAAAAGTCAACCTGACCTTCCAGATCTGGGATGTTGCTCAGAAAGCCGGTATGGAGGCCATTTGTGCCGCCTATACCGAAAAGAACCCCAACGTGACCATCGAAGTGCAGGTCACCAGCTGGAACGAATACTGGACCAAGCTGGAAGCCGCCGCAACCAGCGGCAAGATGCCCGACATCTTCTGGATGCACACCAACGAAATTCTGAAGTATGCCGACAACGGCATGCTGGCAGACTGCACCGACATCATCGAGACGGACAAGTTCTCTGAGGTTTCCCTGTCCAACGTCAGCGGCTCCGACGGCACCTACTACGGCGTGCCCAAGGACAAGGACACCGTTGGCCTGGTCTACAACAAGGAAATGTTCGACGCCGCCGGCGTTGCCTACCCCAATGCAGACTGGACCTGGGATGACCTGGTGTCCGCTTCCGAGAAGATCTACAACGCCACCGGCAAGTACGGCTACATGGCCTACGCCGACGAGCAGCTGGGCTACTGGAACTTCGTCTACCAGGCCGGCGGCTACATTCTGAACGACGACAAGACCCAGGCCGGTTTCACCCAGCCCGCCACCGCCGACGCCATGAAGTTCTACATCGGCCTGCAGAGCTACGACTGGTGCCCCGATCAGAACTACTTTGCGGAAACCGCTCCCGGCACGGCCTTCTTCTCCGAAAAGGGCGCTATGTTCCTGGAAGGCAACTGGAACATCCTGCCTGAGCTGGAAAACTACCCCGACATGGTTGGCAAGTGGGACGTGGCCGTTCTGCCCAAGTGCCCCAACCCTGTCAGCGGCGACGGCCAGGCCACCATCTCCAACGGCCTGTGCTACGCCACTGCCGCCAACAACAAGAACCTGGGTGTGGTGAAGGACGTTCTGAAGTTCTTCGGCAGCGAAGAGGGCCAGCGCATTCAGGGTGAAAGCGGCGCCGCCATCCCCGCCTATCAGGGTCTGGAGGAGACCTGGGTCGGCTGCTTCAAGGATTATCCCATCGACGTGCAGTGCTTTATCGACATGTTTGACTACAGCATCCAGAGCGTGAACAACGCCTCCCGTCCTGAGTGGAAGAGCAAGGTCAGCGACGAGCTGCTGAAGATCTACTCCGGCCAGACGGATCTGGATACCGGCCTTGCCAATATGCAGTCCATCGTCGATGCAGCCAGCGCGAAATAATCAACCGGTGCTGTTACAGGGAGGTACAGAATGAAAAAACCGTCTAAGCTTGCCCGCAGCGGCAGTACATGGGGCCTTATGATGGTGGCTCCCACCATTATCGGCCTGCTGATTCTGAATATCATCCCCTTCTTCCAGACAATCTACATGAGCTTTTCCAAGACCAAGGCCTTCGGCGCTTATGAATTCTGCGGGTTAGCCAACTACATTGAGATGTTCAAGACCCCGGAATTCTGGAAGGCCACCTGGAACTCCGTGTACTTCTGCATCCTGACCGTGCCGGTGGGCGTGTTCCTGTCGCTGCTGGTTGCGGTGCTGCTCAACGCCAAGATCAAGGGCAAAACGGCGTTCCGTGCCATCTACTTCCTGCCCATGGTGGTGGCCCCGGCAGCGGTTGCAATGGTTTGGAAGTGGATATTTAACACGGAATATGGTATTATTAATACGCTGTTCGGCGCCAACGTCCGTTGGCTGACCAATCCCAATGTGGTGCTGATTACCTGCTCCATCGTGGCCATCTGGAGCGCAGTGGGTTATGACGCCGTGCTGCTGCTCTCCGGCATCCAGAATATCTCCAAGTCTCTGTATGAGGCGGCGGATCTGGACGGCGCTTCCAAGGTCAAGCAGTTCTTCAAAATCACCCTGCCCATGGTCTCGCCCACCCTGTTTGTGGTGCTGATTATGCGGCTGATGGCTTCCTTAAAGGTTTACGATCTGATTTACATGATGGTAGAGCAGACCAACCCGGCTTTGACCAGTGCGCAGAGCCTTATGTACCTGTTCTACCGGGAAAGCTTCATTGCCGGCAACAAGGGCTACGCCTCGGCCATCGTCATTTGGACGGTGCTTCTGATCGGCCTTGTTACCGTTGTACAGTTCATCGGGCAGAAGAAATGGGTCAATTATGAGGTGTAAGCGATGAGAAATAATTTAAGCTCCAATCGAAAGCTGTCCATGTCGCTGACTTACGCGGCGCTGATTGCCGGCAGCATTACCATGATCTTTCCCTTTGTCTGGATGCTGCTGACCAGCTTCAAAACCCAGGCGGAATCCATGGCTATCCCGCCCCAGATCTTCCCGTCCCACTGGAATTTGGACAATTTTGTGAAGGCGCTGGCAAGTCTGCCGTTCTGGAACCTTTACTTAAACACCTTCCTGCTGATTCTGTTCCGGGTCATCTGCGCAGTGGTGTTCAGCTCCATGGCCGGCTACGCCTTTGCCAAGCTGGAGTTCCCGTGCAAGAAGCTGCTGTTCGGCCTGGTGCTGATGCAGATGATGCTGCCCAGCCAGATCTTCATCATTCCCCAGTATCAGATGCTGGCAAAGCTGGGCATGACGAACTCGATTTTTGCACTGGTGTTCCCGGGCCTGGTCAGCGCCTTCGGCACGTTCTTCCTGCGGCAGGCCTACATGGGACTGCCCAACGAGCTGGCCGAGGCGGCCTATCTCGACGGCTGCACCAAATGGCAGACCTTCACCAAGGTGCTGCTGCCCCTGACCAAATCCAGCATTGCCGCCCTGGCAATCTTCACGGCGGTCTTTGCCTACGCAGATCTGATGTGGCCCCTGATCTGTAACACGGATCTGAACATGATGACCCTGTCCGCCGGTCTTTCCACCCTGAACGGACAGTATACCACCAACTTCCCGGTCCTGATGGCCGGCAGCCTGCTGGCCATGATCCCCATGGTGCTGCTGTATCTGCTGTTCCAGAAGCAGTTCATCGAAGGCATCGCCATGACCGGCGGAAAATAAGACGTTTGTATGTCGGCGCCCGGCCTGGTTGCCGGGCGCCTGTTCCTTTGAAAGGAGAGCTCCCCTATGTGCATTACCATTGACAGGGAAAACCTGCTGTTTTCCCTGAACACCTCCCATACCACTTACCAGTTTTTTGCTGATAGCCGGGGCTTCCTGCGGCATCTGTATTACGGCCAGAGAATCGGAAACTTTGATATGCGGTATCGGGAATTCCATTCCGATTGCGGTTTCTCCCCCAATCCGGGAGAGATGCACACCCAGCGGGACTTCTCTCTCGACACCCGGGCGCAGGAATATACAGGCTGCGGAATCGGCGATTACCGCATCGGCTGTCTCAGCCTGACCAACGGCGACGGCAGCTACAGCGCGGATTTCCGCTATGCCGGCTATGCGGAGCTGGAAGGAAAATACGCCATCCCCGGTCTGCCTGCCGCCTATGACAACAGCGGGTCGTGCCGCACCCTGCGCATTGATTTGCGGGATCCCGTCACGAAGCTCGAGCTGGCGCTGTACTACGGCGTGTTCCCGGAGCAGGATGTGATTACCCGCTGCGCTGTGCTGCGCAATGCAGGCGGCAGCGCAGTCCGGCTGTACAAGGCCGCCTCCGCCTGTCTGGACCTTCCCTTTGGAAAATGGGATATCCTCCATTTTCAAGGGCGGCACTGCATGGAGCGGATGCCGGAGCGAATCCCGGTGCCTCACGCCGCCTTGACCGTCGGCTCCGACCGCGGTACCAGCAGCCACCAGCACAATCCCTTTGTCATCCTCGCCGCCCCGGAGACCTGCGAAGAATTCGGAGTATGCTACGGGGCCATGCTGGTGTACTCCGGCAGCTTCAAAATCGAGGCCGAGTGCAGCCAGCTGCAGAGCACCCGGCTGGTGCTGGGAATCAGCGACCAGCGGTTCTGCTGGACCCTGGAGCCGGGCGCGTCCTTCCACACCCCGGAGGTTCTGCTGAGCTGCAGCGTGGACGGATTCGGCGGCTTATCGCGCCGCTATCAGGATTTTCTGGCGGCGCACATCTGCCGGGGCACTTTCAGGGATACGCCCCGACCGATCCTGATTAACAACTGGGAAGCAACCTACTTTGATTTCAACAGTGAGAAGCTCTGCGCCATCGCCCAACAGGCAAAGGAGCTGGGCGTGGAAATGCTGGTTCTCGACGACGGTTGGTTCGGGAAGCGCAACAGCGATACCAGCGGTCTGGGCGATTGGCACGTCAATGAGCAGAAGCTTGGCACCACGCTGACCGAGTTGATTCAGCGCATTCGGGCCATCGGGCTGGACTTTGGGATCTGGGTGGAGCCGGAAATGGTTTCTCAGGATTCCGATCTCTACCATGCCCACCCGGATTGGGCGCTCAGCGTTCCGGGACGGACACCCGCGCAGGGACGAAGCCAGCTGGTGCTGGATCTCAGCCGCAAGGAAGTGGTGGAGTACCTGTACGGCGTTTTGGCCGGCCTGCTGCGCAGCCACGACATCCGCTATGTCAAGTGGGACATGAACCGGAGCCTGTCGGATGTGTTCAGCCGGAGCCTGCCGCCGGAGCGTCAGGGCGAGGCGGCTCACCGCTATATGCTGGGCGTATATGACCTGCTGGAGCGGCTCACCGCGGAATTCCCGCAGGTGCTCTTTGAGGGCTGCAGCGGCGGCGGCGGACGCTTTGACGCCGGCATGCTGTACTACTTCCCCCAGATCTGGTGCAGCGACGATACCGATGCGGTGGAGCGGCTGAAAATCCAGTACGGCACCTCCTTCGGCTATCCCATCCGGACGGTGGGCAGCCATGTCTCCGCCTGCCCCAACCATCAGACGGGGCGCACCACGTCCCTGCACACCCGGGGAATTGTGGCCATGTCCGGCAGCTTCGGCTATGAACTGGACCCTCAGAAACTGAGTGAAGAAGAAAAAGAAGAAATCCGCCGGCAGATTTGCCAGTTCCGGCGTCACCGGGACTTGATCTTCTTCGGAGATTACTACCGTCTCACCAACGCCATGACCGACGACTATTTTACCGCCTGGCAGTTCGCCGCCAAGGATGGCAGCGCAGCGCTGCTGAACGTGGTCGTGGTAGCGCCCAAGGCCAATCCGTATCCCATTCATGTGCAGCTGAAGGGCCTGCAGCCGGAGGCGCTGTACCGGGAGACGGAAAGCGGCAGCGTGTATTCCGGTGCGGCGCTGATGCACGGCGGATACACCCTCCCGATCATGACAGGAGATTATCCCGGCTTCCAATGCCGGTTTGAAAGGATTTGATTGCATTGGCATCACCAGGAACCAACTTTGAAGACCGTCTGCGTTTGTACTGGCCGGAGCTGAAGCAGCGATACATGGAGCTGTATCACGATGATGCCATGCTGGAAGCGCTCCGGGAAAACCTCGCCGCCTTTTCAAACGCCCGCCGGGACGCCCTGAAGCAGCGCGATGCGCAAAAGCAGGACGGCTGGTATCAGTCCCGGGAGCTGCTGGGCATGATGCTCTACATCGACAATTTTGCCGGAAACCTCAAGGGCGTCCGGGAAAAGCTGCCCTACCTGGAGCACGCCAATGTCAACTATCTTCACCTGATGCCCTTTTTGGACACCGTTCCGGGCCGCAGCGACGGCGGCTACGCCGTGGCGGATTTCCGGAAGGTGCGCCCGGATCTGGGCACCATGGAGGATCTGGATGCGCTCACCGACGCCTGCCACGAAGCCGGCATGAATGTGTGCATGGATTTCGTGATGAACCATACCTCCGAGGATCACGAAT
>JAEDJR010000168.1 GCA_016296235.1 Oscillospiraceae bacterium | reverse complement strand
ACCGATCCGCGGGTTTTCCTTTATTCTATCAGATTTTCCTCCAAATGCAAACCTTCGAAAAAGATTGACAAACCCCCGGCCGGGACATACTATATAAATAGATTTCGAAGGAGGGGATGCCCGTTGTTGGATCAGAATACCTTTGTGGAGCAAACCCTCCTGCGATTATTGGATCAGAAAAAGTACCACTCCCTGCGGGATATCCTGGCCACCATGAACCCGTCGGATATCGCCTATCTGCTGGAGGAGCTGGATGAGCGCCGGCTGCCCCTGGTGTTCCGGCTGCTGCCCAAGGAGCTGGCCGCCGAGGCCTTCGTGGAAATGGACAGCGACCAGCAGGAGCTGCTGATCCGTGGCTTTTCCGACACGGAGCTGAAGGAAGTCCTGGACGAGATGTTCGTGGACGACGCCGTGGACATCGTGGAGGAAATGCCGGCCAATGTGGTCAAGCGGATTTTGGCCCAGGCCGATCCGGACATGCGCAAGCAGATCAACGAGATCCTGCGCTATCCCGAGGACTCCGCCGGCTCCATCATGACCACGGAATACGTCTCCCTGCGGCCCGATATGACCGTGGGAGAGGCCATTCTGCGGATCCGCCGCACCGGCGTGGACAAGGAGACCATCTACACCTGCTACGTCACCCAGGACCGGCACCTGATCGGCATGGTATCCGTGAAGGATCTGCTGCTGTGCAGCAACGACGACACGCCCATCCGTGAGATCATGGAGGAGAACGTCATCTCCGTCTCCACCCACGACGACCAGGAGCAGGTCGTCCAGATGTTCTCCAAATACAACTTTCTGGCCCTGCCGGTGACGGACGCCGAGGGCCGCATGGTGGGTATCGTCACCTTCGACGACGCCATGGACGTCATGGAAGACGAGGCCACCGAGGATATGGAAGTCATGGCGGCCATGCTGCCCTCCGACAAGCCCTACGCCAAGGAGGGCGTGTTTGAGCTGGTGAAGCGGCGCATTCCGTGGCTGCTGATGCTGATGCTGTCGGCCACCTTTACGGGCCTGATTATCACCCACTTTGAAAATGCCCTGGCGGTCTGCACCGCCCTGACGGCCTTCATTCCCATGCTCATGGGCACCGGCGGCAACTCCGGCTCCCAGGCCTCCGTGGCTGTCATCCGCAGCATCTCCCTGGGCGAAGTGGAATCCAAAGACCTGCCCTGGATCGTCTGGAAGGAAATCCGGGTGGCGGTGCTCTGCGGCGTCATTCTGGCCGTGTGCAACTTCGTGAAAATGCTGCTGGTGGACCGGCTTCTGATGAACAATCCGGATATCACCGTCACCGTGGCCCTGGTGGTCTGCGTGACCCTGGTGTTCGTGGTGCTGGCCGCCAAGACCATCGGCGCCAGCTTGCCCATTGTGGCAAAGAAAATCGGCCTGGATCCGGCGGTCATGGCCTCCCCCTTTATCACCACCATCGTGGACGCCCTGTCCCTGCTGATCTATTTTGCCGTGGCCTCTGCCATGCTGCCCCTTTAAGCCGCCTGAGGCGTTTTCCTCCATCGAAGACCTATCGGAATAACCGGCCCCAAACCTGCTGCCCGGCAGTAAAAAAGGGCCTGTCGCAAAAAGCGCAACAAGCACAAAAGATGACCGCACCAAGGCTCCCCTGCGTAAGGGGAGCTGTCACGCGAAGCGTGACTGAGGGGTCGTTGCTGGCACCGATTGCCTGCACACAACCCCTCCGGCCCTTCGGGCCACCTCCCCTTGCACAGGGGAGGCTTCGGGTGCAGCCTGTCTTTGTAAGAATTGCAATTTCGCGGCAGGCCTTTTTTGATTCTTATTTTCCGCCCTTGATGTGCTTCATGCGCTCGGCGTGATCCAGGATGCGCTTGCGGATGCGGAGACTCTTGGGGGTGACCTCCAGAAGCTCGTCGTCGGCCAGGTATTCCAGACACTGCTCCAGGCTCATGACCCGGGGGCTGGTCAGGCGCAGGGCTTCGTCGGAGCCGGCGGCCCGCATGTTGGTCAGCTGCTTTTTCTTGCAGACGTTGACGGACATGTCCTCATTGCGGCTGCACTGGCCCACCACCATGCCGGTGTAGACCGGGGTGCCGGCGCCGATGAACATAACGCCGCGGTCCTGGGCGTTGAACAGGCCGTAGGCGCAGGCCTCGCCGGACTCAAAGGCCACCAGGGAGCCGCTGGGACGGCGCTCGATCTCGCCCTTCAGGGGGGCGTAGCCGTCCAGGACGGAGGCCATGATGCCTTCGCCGCGGGTGTCGGTCAGGAACTCGTTGCGGTAGCCGAACAGGCCCCGGGCCGGCACCAGGAATTCCAGCCGCATCCGGCTGCCCATGGGGGTCATGGACACCAGATCGCCCTTACGCTGGCTGATCTTGTCGATGACGGCGCCCACGCTGCCCTCGGGCACGTCGGCCACCAGCCGCTCGATGGGCTCGCAGACCTTGCCGTCGATGGTCTTGTTCAGAACGTGGGGCGTGGAGACCTGGAACTCATAGCCCTCGCGGCGCATGGTCTCAATCAGGATGGACAGATGCATTTCGCCGCGGCCGGCCACGTTGAAGGCGTCCATGCCCTGCTCGGTGACCCGCAGGGACACGTCCTTCAGCAGCTCCCGCTCCAGGCGGTCCCGCAGGTTCCGGGAGGTGACGTACTTGCCCTCTTTCCCGGCAAAGGGAGAGTCGTTGACAGAGAAGGTCATCTCCATGGTAGGCTCGGAGATCTTCACAAAGGGCAGGGGCTCCACGGTGTCGGGGGCGCAGATGGTGCGGCCGATGGTGATATCGCTGATGCCGGAGAAGGCCACGATCTCGCCGGCCTTGGCCTCGGGAATGGGGCTGCGGCCCAGGCCCGTGAACTCGTACAGGGCCACAACCTTGGCCTTTTCGCGGATGGAGGCGTCGTGGAAGTCGCAGACCACCACTTCCTGGTTCTGGCGGATGACGCCCCGCTCCACGCGGCCGATGGCGATCCGGCCCACGAACTCGTTGTAGTCGATGGAGCTGACCAGCACCTGCAGGGGGCCTTCCTCGTCGCCCTTGGGGGGATCGATATAGTTGATGATGGTCTCAAACAGGGGTACCAGGTCGGTGCCCTCCTCGTGGGGCGCGTAGGAGGCGATGCCCCGCCGGGCGGAGCAGAAGATGGTGGGGGAGTCGAACTGCTCCTGGGTGGCGTCCAGATCCAGCAGCAGCTCCAGGACCTCGTCGATGACCTCGTCCACCCGGGCGTCGGGCCGGTCAATCTTGTTGACCACCACGATGACCTTGTGGCCCAGCTCCAGGGCCTTCTGCAGGACGAACCGGGTCTGGGGCATGGGGCCCTCGGCGGCGTCCACCAGCAGCAGAACGCCGTCCACCATTTTCAGGATGCGCTCCACCTCGCCGGAGAAGTCGGCGTGGCCCGGGGTGTCCACGATGTTGATTTTGTAGTCTTTATAATGAACGGCGGTGTTTTTGGCCAGAATGGTGATGCCGCGCTCCCGCTCCAGGTCGCCGGAGTCCATGACCCGGTCGGTGGTGGCCTGGTTCTCACGATATACGCCGCCCTGCTTCAGCAGCTCGTCCACCAGGGTCGTCTTTCCGTGGTCAACGTGGGCGATGATTGCAATATTTCGAATTTTATCCTGCGCCATAAAAGGTGCCCCTTTCCAATCTTTCGGAATTTCTCAACAAATATTCAATATAGCACAGATTAGAAAAGAATACAACAAAAAGTTTGGAAAAATGGCTTGCTGCCTGCGCGCGGGCGGCTGATAGCCGCCCCTACGGCGTGGTTCAAAAGAACACCGTAGGGCGGGGGCTTGCCCCCGCCGGATGTATGTGGTCTGAGGAAGCTGCTGCCTGCACGCGGGCGGCCACATCGGGCCGCCCCTACGGCTGATCGATGACCTGCTCCACGGCGGTGCAGCGGCCGGTGGCGGCGTCCAGGGTG
>JAEDJR010000015.1 GCA_016296235.1 Oscillospiraceae bacterium | reverse complement strand
CCAGGAAGTTGATCCGGGGATTGCCGATGAAGTCGGCGGCTTCCAGGTCGATGGGATTCATGTACAGCTCCATGGGGGTAGCCACCTGGCTCAGCTCGCCTGCCTTGAACAGGGCGATCTTGGTGGACATGGTCAAAGCCTCGACCTGGTCGTGGGTGACGTAGATGATGGTGGTGCCCAGCTCCCGGTGGATGCGCTGCAGCTCGGAGCGCATATCGATACGCAGGCGGGCGTCCAGGTTGGACAGGGGCTCATCCAGCAGCAGGAGCTTGGGGTTGGAGGCCACGGCACGGGCGATGGCCACACGCTGCTGCTGGCCGCCGGACAGCTCGTTGGGATAGCGGTCCACGTACTCCTCAATGCGCATCATCTTCAGAGATTCCGCGATGCGGCGGTTGATCTCGTCCTTGGGCAGCTTCTGGATCTTCAGGCCGAAGGCGATATTCTCCCGGACGGTCATGTGGGGCCACAGGGCGTAGGACTGGAACACCAGGTTCAGTCCGCGCTTGCTGGGCTCGGCGTAATAGGCCAGGTCTGCGTTGATCATTTCCTCGCCGTCGATGGTCATGACGCCGCCCTGGGGCTTCTCCAGGCCGGAGACCACACGCAGGGTGGTGGTCTTGCCGCAGCCGGAGGGGCCCAGCAGGGTCATGAAGTCGCCGTCTTCGATGACCAGGTTGATGTCCCGCAGGACATGGTTGTCGCCGTAAAATTTATCAATATGCTTCAGTTCAATTCTGCTCATACTCTATAAGTCCTTTCGCAATACTGTCGGTTGCCGATTACCACGCCTTGCCGATATCCGCGCCGAATTTGTTGGCGATGATGTAACACACCAAAATAAACATCAGCACGCACACGGAAATTGCGTCGGCCATCTGGTTGTAGCCCTCCTGCGAGTAAGTAAAGGCCAGATACGACATGGTCTGAGTGTGCTTATCCATCATGATGATGATCAGGTCCAGCTCCTTGGCAATGCTGATGAAGGTCAGCATGAAGCCGGAAATGAAGCCGTTCTTTGCCAGCGGAAGCACAATTTTACCCATTCTCTGCCAGAAGTTCGCGCCGTTGATATCTGCGGCTTCTTCCAGCTCCACGGCGATCTGCATCATATTTGCCGTGCCGGAGCGGCTGGCGAAGGGGAAGTGCTTGACAACCGAGGTCAGAACAATCAGGGCAAAGGTGCCGTAGAGCGTGGGGATCAGACCGCCCAGATGAGGTCTGCTGAACATGGCCACGTACATGGAGGAGAAGGCCACGCCGCTCATCAGGTAGGGCACAAACACCAGCTGCTCCGTGGCAGAGCCATACCACTTGCCGCGGCCGCGGGTGGAGATGTAGCCCAGGAACTGGCCGCAGAGGGCGGTGATGATGGAGCCGATGAAGGTCAGGCGGATGGTGTTGTACACCGCACGGCCGAATTCCTTGTTGCGGAAGATGCCTTCCATGCTGGTGTAGGTCTGGGCTTCGTCCAGGGTGCCGATCCAGTTGTAGAGCGTCAGGTTATCGAGGCCGTAGCCGTTGCCGGTGGTGACCTGGAAGGTCTCCATGACCAGCACGAACATGGGCGCCACCATGGCCAGGAACAGGAAGACGATCAGGAAGATCATCAGAGGCAGCTTCGCATTGCCCAGATGCATCTCGTTGGAGCGGCCGCCCTTGCCGCCGATGGTGGCGTAGGACTTACGCACGCCGATGATCTTCTGGTTGGAGAAGATAATCAGAGCCGCCAGGGAGATCAGCACCAGGCTCATGGCGTAGCCGACGCCCTGGGGGCCGCCGTTGATGAAGGTCTTCATCTTGGTGGCCAGGGTGAAGTAGCCGATGCGGGAGCCGAGGTTTGCGGCCACGCCGTAGGTGCCGATGGACTTACTGAGGGTCATGACCACAGCGGACAGAATGCTGGGCAGCACCAGGGGCAGGGTGATGGACTTCAGGATCTGCACCTTGTTGGCGCCGCAGATCTCGCCCATTTCCTCCAGCTCGGAGTTGATGGAGCGCAGAGCCGAGGAAACATGGATGTAAGAAAACGCGTAATAGTGCAGGGACATACAAAGCACGATGGCAACGGGGCCATAGGCCAGCCAGTCGGGGATGGGAATACCCAGGCCTGCCAGGAAGCCCAGAGAACCGGAGGTCTTATTCCGGAACACTGCCAGCCAGGACAGAGCCTTGCACCAGGAGGGAATCATGTAGGGGATGACCACCAGCATGCCCAGCAGCTTCTTGCCGGGGATGTCGGAGCGGACCATCAGCCAGCCCAGAACGGAACCCAGGGGCACAGACACCAGAACGGTAAAGATGCCGACTACCAGGGAGTTCTTCAGAGGACCCCACAGGGTGGCGCCGGACAGCTTACCCACCAGCAGGTATTTCCAGTAATAGAGCGTGAAGTCGCCGACTTCACCGCCAATGCGCTTAATTTCGGTTCTGGCTGCAGTAAAAGTGGAGGCCACCATCTGCAGCAGCGGGATCACGATCAGGCAGAACAGGATCACCAAACTGATCGCAACAATCATATTGAACGGGTTTTTCACCACATTCAGAACTTGATTCTTGAGACGAATTTTGTTGAACGGACGACGTTCGATCTTCCTTTTCACTTCTGTGCTCCTTTCATCGTTGGGGTTGCGCTTGAATCACCGCGGCTGCCGTGGGATACGTCGGCTGACGCGGGGGAATTTTCACTCTCATCCCTTCCTTTCTACGAACACGTTTCCGATATCTGATATTAATTGGATTATAGCAAGAGTGTATAAAATAGTCAATTATTTCCCGGATAACGGAAAAGAATTTGACGTTTTACCCAGGTTTCGCCAGCGGAAATTGGCATATTTCACAGGAACAAAGAAGACAAATGCGATTGCCTTGCATAGAATATAAACGAAAAACGCAAATGTTTTCGGAATTTTTGCGAAAAACGGAATCCATAAGGGCATTGAGACAGGAATGGAACCTGCCGCAGCTTACTGCCTGATGATGGTGCAAGCCCAGAAGAATTGCGAGTCAGTCCTTTCCGCCGGCGATGCTCCCGCAGTTTGAAAAAAAGACCCGGCAAACGCGGTTTCGGTTCACCGCTTTGCCGGGTTATGCTTTGTGTCAGCCGTGCAGCTGGGTCTGGGTGTTGTACAGGTTGGCGTAGATGCCGTTCAGCTTCATCAGCTCCTCGTGGGAGCCCTGCTCCTGGATTTTTCCGTCGCCGATGACCAGGATCCGGGTGGCGCTGCGGATGGTGGACAGGCGGTGGGCGATGATTAAGGTAGTGCGCCCCTGGGCCAGCTTGTCAAAGGCGTGCTGGATTTTGGACTCCGTGATGGTGTCCAGGGCGGAGGTGGCCTCGTCCAAAATCAGAATGGGCGGGTTCTTCAGGAAAATCCGGGCAATGGCAATGCGCTGCTTCTGGCCGCCGGACAGCAGGGTGCCCCGCTCTCCCACATAGGTGTCGAAGCCGTCGGGCATGGCCAGAATGTCGTCGTAGATTTCCGCCTGTCTGGCGGCTTCGATGATCTCGTCCATGGAGGCGCCGGGTTTGCCGTAGCGGATATTCTCCAGCACCGTGTCGGCGAAGAGGAACACATCCTGCTGAACGATGCCGATGTTTTGCCGCAGGGACTTTTGCGTGACCTGCCGCACATCCTGACCGTCCACGCAGATGCGGCCGGAGGAAACCTCGTAGAACCGGGGGATCAGCTGGCACAGGGTGGTCTTGCCGCCGCCGGAGGGACCGACAATGGCGATGGTTTCGCCGGGCGTCACATGGAGGGAAACGTCGTGGAGCACGTCCAGATCGCCGTTGTAGGCGAAGTCCACATGATCGGCCAGAATGTCGCCGCGAACCTGGGTGAGGGCAACGGCGTCCGGGGCATCGGCCACGGCAGGATCGGTGCGCATGATCTCCGTAAACCGCTGCAGGCCAGCAATGCCCACGGCGTACTGCTCGGCGAAGTTGGCCAGCTTCCGGATGGGAGAGATAAAGGAGGAGATATACAGGCTGAAGGTGATGAGGTCGATGTAGTTGAGCTGATCGTTCATAATCAGCCAGCCGCCCACGGAGATCACCAGCACGGACATGATGGAGAGGAAAAACTCCATGATACTATTGAATATGCCCATTTCCTTGTGGAACGTCCGCTTGGAGACCCGGAAGCGCTCGTTGGCGCCGCTGAATTTGTGGAATTCCTGATCTTCGTTGGCGAAGGCCTTGGCCGTGCGCATGCCGGACAGGGAGGATTCCACTTCCGTATTGATGGCGGCGGTTTTGACCTTGACCTGACGGGAGGCCGCGCCCAGCTTCCGCCGGCGGGAGGTGACCACAATCAGGAAGATGGGGATCAGAATGCTGACCACCAGAGCCAGCCGCCATTCCATGGAGAACATGACAATCAGCGCGCCGAGGATGGTGGAGCAGGAGATGAACAGATCCTCGGGCCCGTGGTGGGCAAGCTCCGTGACTTCAAACAGGTCGGTGGTCAGACGGCTCATGAGCTGGCCGGTGCGGTGGCGGTCAAAATACTCGAAGCCCAGGGTCTGCAGATGCTGGAACAGATCCCGCCGGATATCGGCCTCGACCCGGATGCCGAAGGTGTGCCCCCAGTAGGTGATGACGAACTGAAGCAGGGCCCGCAGCAGATAGGCCAGAATCACCAGCCCCATGACCACAAAAAAGGCGGTATAGGCCTTTTCCGGCAGCAGATCATACATGGCTGTGCGGGAGACCAGCGGGTAGCTCAGATCAATCAAGGCCACACAGAACGCGCAGGCCATATCCACGAGAAACAGCTTCCAATGGGGACGGAAGTAGGACAGGAAAATCCGCATGACGCCCCAATTCTTAAAATCCTTCGTTTTCATTTGTAATACTCCGTTTCTTGTATTCTATATTATTATATTGAATTTTTCGGAAAAAGCAACCATCCTTGCGGGAAAGAAACGGATATGATAGGATAAAGAAAAGAAGGTGCTGGAAATGATTATGGTATTGTATGAGGACCGCCATATGGTGGTCTGCGTCAAGCCCGCCGGGGTGCTGTCCCAGGACGCGGGGGAAAACAGCCTGCCCGAGCTTCTGCGGGCGCAGCTGGGAACGGACTATATGGGCGTCGTCCACCGGCTGGACCGGGAGGTTGGCGGCGTGATGGTCTATGCCAAAACGCAGGCAGCCGCAGGGGCGCTGAGCCGGTCGGTGCAGGAACGGACTTTGGAAAAGACCTACCTGGCCGTGCTGCGGGGTGTTCCGGAGGCGCCTGCCGGAACGCTGGAGGATCTGCTGTTCCATGATAAGAACCGCAACAAGACCTATGTGGTGGACCGTGTCCGGAAAGGTGTCAAGGACGCCAGACTGGACTATGACGTTCTGGAGACGGCCGGGGAGCGGACGCTGGTGCGGATCCGGCTCCATACCGGCCGCACCCACCAGATCCGCGTGCAGTTTGCCAGCCGGGGGCTGCCCCTAGTGGGGGACGGAAAATACGGCGGCAAGGAGACGGGAATCCCCCTGGGCCTTTGGTCGTGGCAGCTGCGATTGCCGCACCCTGTCACAGGGAAGCCTTTGACGTTTGCCCAGACTCCGCCGGAGCAGGCGCCGTGGACTTGGTTTTCCGGGGAATCAGAATGGCAGAAAGGATAAGATATGGTTTACATAAGCTCAATCTCAACACCCGTCGGGCAGTGGAGCATCACGGCATCGGAATGGGGCGTTACCGGAATCTACCCTTCCGAATCCGAAGTTCTCGTGAATGAAAATGAAATAACCAGGCAGGCATCGCGGGAGCTGGAGGAATATTTTGTTCACATAAGAACAGAATTCTCCGTTCCGCTGGATCTCTCGGGAACGGCCTTTCAGCGGCAGGTCTGGGCGGCGCTGCGGCAGATCCCCTACGGTCAGGTCCGCAGCTACAGTCAGGTGGCAGAGGCCATCGGCCGTCCCACGGCGGTGCGGGCAGCTGCCCAGGCCATCGGCCGCAATCCCTGTTTGGTTCTGATTCCCTGCCACCGGGTTATGGGCAAGGACGGCAGTCTGACCGGTTTTTCCGCCGGTCTGCCTTTGAAGGAATTCCTCCTGCGGCTGGAGGGAACCCGAAAATAGGGCCGGAATGGCCGTTCTTGTCTATTTTCGACAAAAGATCAGGGAAAAGCCTGTGCAGGTATGGCAGGCAACCCGGTTGACCCTGTCGTGGATCCCGGTTATAATAAGTAGCGTGCTACTTAAAATTTTGAGGAGAAAGAACATGAATGAGACGGTACTGAAAGAGAACAAGATGGGCGTGCTGCCCGTTGGAAAGCTGCTTGCCAATATGGCGATTCCCATGATGATTTCCATGCTGGTGCAGGCGTTTTATAATATTGTGGACAGCATTTTTGTCTCTCGAATCAGCGAAAATGCCCTGACGGCCGTGTCCCTGGCGTTTCCGCTGCAGAGCCTGCTGATTGCCGTGGGCGCCGGTACGGCGGTGGGCATGAACGCCCTGCTGTCCCGCTCCCTGGGAGAAAAGCGGCAGGATCTGGTGGATCGCGCCGCCAATACGGGTCTGTTTCTGTTTTTGTGCAGCTATGTGGTGTTTGCGCTCATCGGCCTGTTCCTGACCGGCCCGTTTTTCCGGATGCAGACCAACGTGGCCGAAATTGTGGACTACGGCACCGACTATGCCACCATCTGCCTGGGCCTGTCCGTGGGCTTGTTCTGCCAGTTCTGCTTTGAGCGGCTGCTGCAATCCACAGGCCGCACCAGTCTTGCCATGCTGGCGCAGATAATCGGCGCTGTGACCAACATCATTCTGGATCCGATTTTCATTTTCGGCCTTCTTGGAATGCCCAGGATGGGCGTCAAGGGCGCCGCGGTGGCCACGGTGACCGGTCAGATGCTCTCCGCGGTGGCTGCCATTCTGATGAACCTGAAGAAGAACCCGGAGGTTCACCTGCGGCTGCGGCTGATCCGCTTTGACCGGAAAATTGCGCTGGAAATCTACCGGGTGGGCCTGCCGTCCATTATCATGCAGTCCATCGGCTCGGTGATGACCTTTGGCATGAACAAAATTCTGATTGCCTTTTCCACCACGGCCACGGCGGTGTTCGGCGCCTATTTCAAGCTGCACAGCTTTGTGTTTATGCCAATTTTCGGCCTCAACAATGGCATGGTGCCCATCATCGCCTATAACTACGGTGCGGCAAAGCCCGACCGGGTGAAGAGAACCGTCCGCCTCGCCATCTGCACCGCCATGTGCGTCATGTGCGCCGGGTGGCTCGTGTTTGAACTGGCGCCCGGGCTGCTGCTGTCTTTGTTTGACGCCTCGGAGCATATGCTGGCCATTGGCATTCCGGCGCTGCGGACGATCTCCTTCCATTTTCTATTTGCCGGCTTCTGCATTGTCTCCGGCTCGGTTTGTCAGGCCATCGGCAATCCCGTCTACAGCCTGATTACCTCGGTCTGCCGCCAGCTGGTGGTGCTGCTGCCGGTGGCCTGGCTCCTGGCGCAAACAGGGCGTCTGGAACTGGTATGGCTGTCGTTCCCCATTGCCGAGATTGTATCCTTCCTGCTCAGCGCGGTATTTCTGCGGAAGTCCATGGCCATGGCCAACGCCTCCATGGCGGCCAGACAGGAAGCGCAGGCGTAAAACCGCAACGCAAAGAGATTTCAAGGGTCTGTCGCAAAATACGTAAAATGCGAAATGATGACTGCACCATGGCTCCCCTACAATAGGGGAGCTGTCAGCGAAGCTGACTGAGGGGTGTCAAACTGCTAATCATCACATGCGATTGTCGTGATGTTTGGCAGCTTGACACCCCTCCGCCCTTTCAAGCCACCTTCTTTTGCTAAAAAAGAATCAAACCATCCTTAATGAACTCTTAAGTCCTTCCTACCTTGGTTGTTAATGGAGGATCCTGTAAAATGGAACCATCCAAACAAGGAGGTCTGATGACTATGGAGCTCGTTGATGTTCTGCGGTGGCTCAATTTTTCCGTTGCGCTGCTGTTTACCCTCTGTTACGCCTATCAGTTTTTCTACCTGGCGGTTCCCCTGGTGAAGCGGGACAAGCCCCACCGGCCCGTAACCTATCATCGCTTTGCCGTGTTGATTTCCGCCCGAAATGAAGAAGCCGTCCTGGGGCATCTGCTGGATTCCGTCCGGGCCCAGGATTATCCCTCTGATCTGATTACGACCTTTGTGGTGGCTGACAACTGTACCGACGCCACGGCGCGGGTGGCCCGGGAGCACGGCGCTGTGGTCTATGAGCGCTTCAACCGCAGCCAGGTGGGCAAGGGCTACGCCCTGGATTTCCTGCTGCAGCGGATCCACCGGGACTATGGCAGCTGCTTTGACGGCTTCTTTGTCTTTGACGCCGACAATCTGCTGCAGCCGGATTACATCACCCAGATGAACCGCACCTTCTCCGACGGCTATTCCATCGTCACCAGCTACCGCAACTCCAAGAATTTCGGCAGCAACTGGATTTCCGCCGGCTATGGCCTGTGGTTCCTGCGGGAAGCGGAGTTTCTGAACCACGCCAGGAGCCTGCTGGGCACCAGCTGCGCCGTGTCCGGCACTGGCTTCCTGTTTCATCGCAATGTGTTGGCAGGACTGGGCGGCTGGCGGTTTTATCTGCTGACGGAGGACATCGAGTTCACCATTGCCGCCATCCTGTCCGGTTACCGGGTGGGGTACTGCAAGGACGCCGTTCTCTTCGACGAGCAGCCCGTGACCTTCCGCCAGTCCTGGCGGCAGCGTCTGCGCTGGGCCAAGGGCTATCTGCAGGTGTTCCGGGCCTACGGCCTGCAGCTGGTGAAGGGAATCTTCCGGGAAGGCGGATTTGCCTGCTTCGATATGACCATGGCCATCATGCCGGCCATTGCGCTGACGGTGCTGGGAATGGCAGGCAACCTGACGGCGGCAGTGCTCTGCTCCGTCTCCGGCCAGAGTCTGATGCCTGCGCTGCTGTCCGTGGCGGAGATGCTGGCCAATACCTATCTGCTGCTGCTGTTCCTGGGCGGCATCACCACCGTCACACAATGGAAGCAGATCCATACCACCACGGCCAAGAAGCTTCTGTATACCCTGACCTTCCCCTTGTTCATGATGACCTACATCCCCATCTCCTTCACCGCCCTGTTCCAGCGGGTGGAGTGGAAGCCCATCGAACATACCCACGCCATGTCCCTGGCGGAGCTGGAAGGGAAAACATGACGAGCAAAAAGGCACCCACTGCGGGATTTTGCAGTGGGTGCCTTCTTTTACAAAAGCGCGGCCGCAGCGGCGGTGACGCCGACGGTCAGGAGCAGAAACAGCCAGTCCCGGGGCCGGACACGGACCGGATCAAAGTCCGTTCGTCTGGATTGCCCGGAGAAGCCCTTGGATTCCATGGCCATGGACAGGGCCTCGGACCAGCGGACGGATTTTACCAGGAGGGGCTTCAGCAGGGCGGGGGAGACGGGAAAGACCCGGATGCCCCTGGCCCGGAAGGCTGCCCGGGTGCGGCGGTATTCCAGAGCCATTTGCGGGAACACGCCCCAGGCGGCCAACAGGCCGTAGGCAAACACCTGAGGCAGGTGAAACTGCCGCTGGAAGGAGCGAACCATCAGAAGCCGGTCCGTGGTCAGGGCGAAGAGATAGCCTGCGCCGGCATATGCCAGCACCCGGCTGGCCTGGGTCAGGCCGTTCCACAGGGCGGAGCTGCCGATGTCCAGGATCTCTGCCCGGACGGGCATATCGCCGCCTGCGTGGAAGCGGTAGCCGGTGAAAAACATGCCGGCTGCCGCCAAAAGAATGGGCAGCAGCAGAAGCGCCAGGGTCCGGGGCTTCACCCGGGCGGACAGAATGGCGGCCATGGAGAGGAGAAACACGGCGAAATTCAGAATCGGGTCATGCTTCGCCGCCAGGATCAGGGTGACGGCCAGCAGCGCGATGAATTTAACCGCCGGATTCAGCGTACGCATGCAGCGCTCCCTCCTTCAGTTCCCAGATTTCGTCGGCATAATCCCGGGCCAGCTGCCGGTCGTGGGTGGAAAAGACCAGGGCGGCGTCCCGCTCCCGGGCCTGCCGGCAGAGGGCGTCCATGACCGCCATTGTTCCGCGGCGATCCTGGGCATAGGTCGGCTCGTCGCAGATCAGAATGTGACAGTCATAGGCCATGAGCGCAGCAACGCCCAGGCGCCGCTGCTGGCCCTGACTGAGCAGATAGGGTGAGATATCCCGGTAGCGCCAGAGACGGATTTCCCGCAGGATGGCTTCACTGGTCTCCGCTGCCCGTGGATCCCGGCGCAGACTGGCCAGAATCTCCTGACGGACGGTGCCGCCGACGAACTGATCCTGGGGGTTTTGCGTCACAAAGCCCGCTTTCCCGAGATCACGTTTTTTCAGGCGGCGCAGCTCGGTGCCCTCCAGCATTGCGTGGCCGCTGTAGGCATACAGGCCGCTGAGGGCGCCGAAGAGAGTGGATTTTCCGCAGCCGCTCTGGCCCACAATGGCGTAGATGCGGCCTCTCAGAAACCGGGCGGAAATATTGCGCAAAATGGGGGTGCCCTGGTGCGAGACGGAGAGATTTTCCAGAGTCAGAACCGGCGCACCGGTCCGGGCCGGCGGCAGTGCGGGACGGTAGGAGCGGCCGGGCACAATCACGCCCAGGGCCTCCAGCTGAGCCGGATCCAGCTTCCTGGGATCCAGAACCTCCGGCAGCAGCGCGCCGCCGTCCATAATCCGAACCTGATCGGCCACCTGCAGCCAGTTTTCCAGACGGTGATCCACGGCAAGAATTCCGGTGCCGCGGGTTTCGTGGAGGGCCTTGAGCCGTCCGGCAATGGCCCGGGCGGAGTCGTCGTCGATGTTGGCGAAGGGCTCGTCCAGCAGCAGCCACTGGGGATCCAGGGCGGTCAGGCAGGCCAGCATGGCCTTCTGCCGCTCTCCGCCGGAAAGACTGGCCAGCGTCCGGTCCTTCAGATGGGGGATTTCGCAGAAAGCCAGAGCCTCATCTATTTTCTCCTCCATTTCGGACGGATCGACGCAGATGTTTTCCAGACAGAAGACCAGCTCATTTTTCACGGTGTCCATGCAGAACTGCAGCTCCGGGTTCTGGAACATCATACCGACCAGGCGGCAGCGCTCCGGCGGCACCAGCGCGCCCGGGGCCCGGCCCTCCACCGTCACGGTTCCGCTCCGCAGAATACCGGCGCCGTGGGGATAGGCGCCGGCTGCCAGATAGAGCAGGGTGGATTTGCCGCAGCCGGAGGCGCCGGTGAGGACGGTAATCCGCTCCCGGTCAAATTCTGCCGTCAGACCGGACAGAATGTCCTTCCGGTCCTGGGAATATGTGAAGCAAAGATTCTGAAAACGGATACTCATAGGGAGAAGAAGTCGTTGGTATACTCGTTGTCAAAGCGGTGGGAGATGACGCCAACCTCCACCAGGAAATCCGCCATGCGGTTCCAGCGCAGCGCATCGATGCGGCCCCAGCGGCCCTGGGCATCCAGCAGAATGGGAGCCAGGTGCTCCTGGCTGCGGATCAGCAGGGAATCCGTGGCGTCGGCGGGCAGAAGCTCCCGCACCTCCAGCACGGCGCCGGCGGGATCCACCGCCACTTCCCGGTAGGCCCGGTCCAGAGCGGACAAGAAAGCCCGGACAGCCTGGGGCTTCTCCCGGAGAACCTCATGGGTGGCAGCCATGGCCGGTGCGCAGAAATCGAAGACCGGATCCACATCGCCCAGGTTGAAGTAGTTGATTTCCTTGCCGGCCTCCAGAAGAACCTGGTTTTCCCAGTTCTCATAGACCCAGGTGGCGTCGGCGACGGTGCCCAGGGTAGCGAGAATATCGCCCACGTCCAGATTGACCAACTGAATTTTGTCGTAATCGCCGCCGTCAGCTTCCACCACCCGGCGGATGGCAGCGTGGAACCAGGCGGGCGTCCAGTGGGTCAGGCGCTTGCCTTCCAGCTCTCTGGGACGGGTAATACCGGCCTCTTTGAGGGAAACGATGCCGGAATCGCACTTCTGCGTCATCACAGCCACGGCGGTCATGCCAATGCCCCGCTCCATGCACTCCAGCATGGCGATTTCAGGGCCGCAGACGAAATCGGCTCCGTGAAGCTCCATGGCGCCGTGGACGTCGCCGTGGATTTCCACATCCAGCCCGGCCTCGGTGAAGTAGCCCCGCTTCTGTGCCAGCAGATAGCCGGTGTGATTGGTGTTGGGGAACCAATCCAGAACGACCTTCAGGTGCTCCATTTAATCGTCCTCCTCCTCATAGACCTTGCCGGTGTCGGCGTTGACGCCGATGGCGTAGCTCTTGACCACGCCGGTTTTGGCCAGACCGTCGCCGGCCAGCTTGCAGACCACGCCGGAGAATACCACGGCACTGACAAAGCGTACGGCCAGCTGGGCGGCCAGAAGCGCGGGAGCCAGGGCGATGTAGTTCAGGTAGTACAGCTCATAGCAGAAGATGAAGAGGGCGGAGAGAATACCGGCCAGAGACATGGACAGCAGGTTCCACTTTTTGTAGCGGAAGATGGCAAAGGCCAGCTCGGCGCCCGCGCCCTGGATCAGACCGGTCAGAACCACGGTGAGGCCGCCGGAGTTGCCCATGAGCAGCTCCACGGCTGCGGCCAGAAGCTCGGTAATCAGCGCCACGCCGGGCTTACGGATGATGTAGGCTGCCAGGGTGGCGGCCATGAACCAGACGCCGTAGATGATCTCAAAGCCAAAGGCGGAGAGACCCAGGGGCGTCAGAGCCGTGGATAGGGCCAGGCCGCCCTGGAACACGGCCAGATAGACCGCCGCAAAGACGACGCCCAGAATGGCCATCATAATAACGTCTTTCAGTTCCCATTTGGATGCTTTCATTGATGTGTTCCTCCTTTGAAAATGAAAAAAGCCGCACAGCCTTCGCTGAGCGACCGGCGCACGACGGGTGCGCAAAATCTTCCCTACGATGGCATTACCCAACAGGTTCCATGGGTCACAGGCGGATTGAGCCCGTATCTCAGCCGCGTTCCTGCGGCCCCCCCTATGTACTTTTTTGTTCCGTGCGGTTTCCGGCTGTCATATTACCACGGAAGCACGGAATTTGCAAGAAGAAAGTTCCGGACCGGTTGGCTTTGGCATAGAATGGCCGGGAGGTGAAGGAATGCTGACGGATATCCTTCTGGTATTTCTGATTGCGGCTGGACTGATTTTACTGATCTGGTGCCTCTGGGGACTGCTGCTGCTGCCGTTGTTCGGGCAGCGCATGACGACGCTCTGCTTTTCCCGGGGAGACGGGGACGAGCTGGAGCAGCGGGTTCGGGCCTTCGGCTGGATGCGGGACGGCAAAAGCGCCGGCGCGCAGCTGGTGATTGTGGACTGCGGCCTGACGGGTCTGGGATTGGAGCGGGCCATGGGTCTGCGGGACCGGTATCCCTGGGTGGCCTACTGCCCGGAACCGGCTTTGACCGATTACATCGATCTCATGAAAGATACTATTTGAAAAACGCCGCAAATTGGTGTACCATATACCCAATCATGAAAATGGAGTCGTATGCCATGGAACAGGAAGTGCTCTACGGAACCGTAGCGGCGATTGTCTTTCAGAATCAGGAGAACGGCTACACGGTCCTGCGGCTGCGGTCGCAGGACGGCGAGCTGGTGACGGTGGTGGGGTCCGTCCCCATGACCGTGGTGGGGGAGCGGCTGTCCATCACCGGGCGCTGGACGAACCATGCCTCCTATGGCCGCCAGTTCGAAGCGGAGCTGCTGGAGCGGCTCATGCCGGAGACCACGGAGGAAATCCTGGCATACCTGTCCTCCCGGGCCGTGAAGGGCGTGGGGGAGAAGACGGCCCAGCGGATTGTGGCGGCCTTTGGAAGCCACAGTCTGGACGTTCTGGAGAACGAGCCGGAGAAGCTGGCCCAGCTGCCGGGGATTTCCCAGTCCAAGGCCCGGGAGATCTCCGAGAGCTTCCGCCGCCAGGTGGGCATGCGGCGTCTCATCGAATTCCTCACGGCCCACCATCTGCCGGCGGAGCTGGCCATGCGGCTGTACCGGGCCTACGGCGAGCTGGCGGTGGATGCCCTGCGGGATGATCCCTATATGCTGACCCAGCCCTATTTCGGCGCGGATTTTGCCGTGGTGGACGCCTTTGCCCTGGAGCTGGAGGTGGAGGCCGACGACGAGCGCCGGGTGGAGGCGGGGATCCTCTTTGAGCTGACCTTCAACCAGACCAACGGCCACACGTTCATTCCGCGGGACAAGCTGGCGACGGCCACCTCGGCGCTGCTGAACCTGGATACGGAGACGGTCCACGCCGGGATTTCCCGTCTGGCGGAGACAGACCGCCTGGTTACCGACACGGTGGCAGGCCTGGACGCCTGCTATGTGCCGGAGCTGTATGAGGCGGAAACCTATATTGCCCAGCGGATTTTGCAGATGGCCCAGCAGCCGCCGGAGCCGCCGGAGAACCTGGAAACCATGCTCCGGGCGCTGGAAGGGGAGTCTGCCATACAGTATGCGGACAGGCAGCTGGAGGCCATTCGCGCAGCGGCGGAGGGTCGGGTGCTGATCGTCACCGGCGGCCCCGGTACCGGCAAGACCACCACCATGTCCGGCATTCTGGATTTGTTCGACAGGATGAAGCTGACAACCCTGCTGGCGGCGCCCACGGGGCGGGCAGCCAAGCGGCTCAGCGAGTGTACCGGCCGGGAGGCTTCCACCATCCACCGGCTGCTGGAGGCCCAGTTTGATCCGGAAACCGGCGCCCTGTGCTTTTTCCACGACGAGGACGTGCCCCTGCGGGCCGACGCCGTGGTGGTGGACGAGACCTCCATGGTGGATATTTTGCTGATGCAGTCCCTGTTGCGGGCGCTGCCCCGGCGGTGCCGCCTGATTCTGGTGGGAGACCCGGATCAGCTGCCTTCCGTGGGGCCGGGCAACCTGTTTTCCGATCTGATCCGCAGCGGCGTGGCCCGGACGGTGCGCCTGACGGAGATTTTCCGCCAGGCCCGGGAGAGCCTCATCGTCATGAACGCCCATGCCGTGAACCAGGGCCTGCTGCCGGATCTGTCCGTGAAGAACAAGGATTTCTTTTTTATGAAGCGGCGCTCGGCCGAGAGCGTGGTGCAGACCATCCAGGAGCTGTGCAGCCAGCGCCTGCCCAAAAACATGGGCATTGACCCGGCGGATATCCAGGTTCTGTCCCCAACCCGCAAGAACGAGACGGGAACACGAAACCTGAACCGTCAGCTGCAGGCGGTGCTCAATCCGCCGGATCCTGCGAAAAAAGAGAAAGCATACGGAGATTTTCTGTTCCGGGAAGGCGACAGAGTGATGCAAATCCGGAACAACTATGATATACTATGGAAGAAAGCCGGCGGAATTGGCTCCGGGGCCGGGATTTTCAACGGCGATATCGGAAAAATCACGGCCATCGACCACCAGGAGGAGCTGGTGACCGTGGTCTTTGACGACCGGGAGGCGCAGTATGATTTTTCCATGCTGTCGGAGCTGGAGCTGGCCTATGCCATGACCGTCCATAAGAGCCAGGGCAGCGAATACCGGGCCGTGATTCTGACGGCCTGGCCCGGCTCCCGGTATCTGCTGACCCGGAGCGTTCTGTATACGGCCGTCACCCGGGCCAAGGATCTGCTGATTGCGGTGGGCAATGAGGAGGTCATCGCCGCCATGGTGGCCAACGACCGCCAGACCCGGCGCTACAGCGGTCTGAAGCTGCGGCTGCAGCAGGGGAGCGAAGCATGAACGCGCTGATTCGTTGGGCGCTGGATCTGCTCTATCCGCCCAAATGTATGCTCTGCGGCCGCTTGCTGGAAAGCTCCGAGGATACGCTCTGCGGCAAATGCGGCCAGGAACTGCCGGAATATGACGGCCCCCTGCGGACCGTTCCGCTGATTGATGCAACCGTGGCGCCCTTTTTCTATGCGCCGCCCATCCGGGACGCCATTCTGCGGTTCAAATTCCACGGCATGCAGGGATATGCCGGTCAGTTTGCCAAATGGATGGCCGTCTGGGTCCGGGATCATCTGGAAGGGAAGTACGACCTGATTGCCTGGGCGCCCTGCAGCCGCCGGCGGCGGTGGACCCGGGGCTTCGATCAGGCGGAACTGCTGGCAAAGGCTCTGGCGGCGGAGCTGGACGGGGAGACCGTCTGCGCCCTGCGGAAAATCCGGCACAACCAAAAACAGTCCCGAACGGCCAATGCCGCCCGGCGGCGGGCCAATGTTCTGGGCGTCTATGAAGCAATAAACCCGGCCGCGTGGTCCGGGAAGAGAATCCTGCTGGTGGATGACGTGGTCACCACCGGCGCGACTGCGTCCGAATGCGCCAAGGTGCTGCGCATGGCGGGCGCAGCCGGCGTGGTCTGCGCCGCCATTGCGGTGACCGGACCGGAAAACAAATGAGTAGGTGAAAGCATGTTCAAATTATCCAGAGATTTGGGAATCGACCTGGGAACCGCCAACGTTCTGGTCTATGCCGAGGGCAAGGGCATTGTTCTGCGGGAACCGTCCGTGGTTGCCATCGACAAGAATTCCGGCAAGGTGCTGCAGGTGGGCGCAGCCGCCCGCAATATGCTGGGCCGGACGCCGGGCAATGTGGTGGCCGTGCGGCCTCTGCGGGACGGCGTCATCTCCGACTATGAAATGACGGAGAAGATGCTGGCCGAATTTATGAAAAAGATCATCCGCTACTCCCTGGTCAAGCCCAGAGTGGTGGTCTGCGTCCCCAGCGGCGTTACGGAGGTGGAGGAGCGGGCTGTCATCCAGGCTACCATGGAGGCCGGTGCCCGCCGGGTTTACCTGATCGAAGAGCCCTTTGCCGCCGGCCTGGGCGCCGGGTTGGATCTCAGCAAGCCCAATGGCTATATGGTGGTTGACATCGGCGGCGGCACCACGGATATCGCGGTGCTGAGCCTCAATGACCTGGCGGCGTCCTCCTCCATCAAGATTGCAGGAGATACCTTTGACGAAACGATTATCACCTATCTGCGCCGCCGCCAGGGCCTGCTCATCGGCGCCAACACGGCGGAGGAGATCAAGATCACCATCGGCAGCGTTGTGGAGCGCCCGGAGGAAATGTCCATGACCGTCAAGGGCCGCGACCTGAAAACCGGCCTGCCCCGGGAGGTGCTGGTCACGTCCTCGGAGCTGCTGGAGGTGCTGCGCCGCCCGGCCCGGTTCATTGTGGAGGAAATTCTCAGCGTTCTGGAGCAGTCCAGCCCGGAGCTGGTGGCGGATATTTCCCGGAACGGCATCATTCTCACCGGCGGCGGCAGCCAGATCTGGGGTATGGACCGCATGATTTACGAGCGGACGGAGATTCCCTGCATGGTGGCCGACGACCCGGAGAGCTGCGTGGCCCTGGGCTGCGGCAAGAGCCTGCAGTGGATCAACTCCATGCAGGAGGGCACCATCAACATCGCCCGCAAAAAGCTCATGAGAGAATAAAAACGGCTGTCTGCGGACAGATGTCCTTGATATATGAACAGAATCAAAGCCTTTCAAAAAGAAAAAAGTTTTCAACATTTTCACGATTTTTCTTGACGAAATTCGTTCAATCTGCTATAATCTCTAATTGCGTGGGCTTATGCCCGAAACATCCGACGGAGGAAGAAACATGCTGGACGAACTGAAAACACAGCGCAAGGTCGTCGGCATTAAGCAGCTCCGGAAATCCCTGAAGGACGGACAAGTCCGGACGGCCTATGTGGCGGAGAACGCCGATCCCCGGCTGACAGATCCGCTGAAAGAGGAATGCCAGCGCCTGGGTGTGGAGTTGATTGTCGTTCCGACCATGACGGAGCTTGGCCATGCCTGCGGCATTTCCGTAGGCGCTGCAGCGGCGGGCCTTCTGACCTGAGCCGCAAAAATACGGTCCCAACGGAATATCTTAGATATTTCGGGATAAAATAAATGCTGTGTCACAGCGAACAAATGAGAAAGGAGGAAAAACATGCCTACTTTTAACCAGCTGGTTCGCAAGGGAAGAGAGCAGGTCACCTACAAGTCCACCGCTCCCGCTCTGCAGAAGGGTATGAACACCCTGAAGAACCGTGCCACCGATCTGTCTTCTCCTCAGAAGAGAGGCGTCTGCACCGCTGTCCGTACCACCACCCCCAAGAAGCCCAACTCCGCTCTGCGTAAGATCGCCCGTGTGCGTCTGACCAACGGCTACGAGGTTTCCGCTTATATCCCCGGTGTCGGCCACAACCTGCAGGAGCACTCCGTGGTGCTGATCCGCGGCGGCCGTGTCAAGGACCTGCCCGGCGTTCGTTACCACATCATCCGCGGCACTCTGGATACCCAGGGCGTGCAGAACCGGATGCAGTCCCGCTCCAAGTACGGCGCCAAGCGTCCCAAGGCCGGCAAGAAGAAGTAATTTCCCGGTCTGACCAAACTCTGAATTTCCCAATGCCCTTTCGCAAGGCATCGCCTTGCCAAGAGTTTTATATATAGTATAAACCTCTGGCCAGGCACAACGAAAGTCACACTTTCGAGTACCGATGAAATCATTATTTTATGAAGGAGGGAAGCAAAGTGCCCAGAAGAGGTAATGTTCCCAAGAGAGAGGTCCTTCCGGATCCCAATTACAATTCCGTTCTGGTTACCAAGCTCGTTAACAGCATCATGCTGGACGGCAAGAAGGGCGTTGCCCAGAAGGTCGTTTATGGTGCTTTCGAAATCGTCGAGAACAAGACCGGCAAGAACGGTCTGGAAGTCTTCCAGCAGGCCATGGAAAACATCATGCCCGCTGTGGAGCTGAAGGCTCGCCGTGTGGGCGGCGCCACCTATCAGGTGCCTATCGAAGTCCGTCCCGACCGTCGTCAGACCCTTGGTCTGCGCTGGATCACCCTGTACAGCCGTAACCGCAGCGAGAACACCATGAAGGAGCGGCTGGCCGCTGAGATCATGGACGCTGCCAACGGCACCGGCGCCTCTGTGAAGAAGCGCGAGGATGTCCACAAGATGGCCGAAGCCAACAAGGCCTTCGCCCACTTCCGCTGGTAATAAAGGAGAGACCCAATGCCTAGACAGTATTCTCTGGAGAATACCAGAAACTTCGGCATCATGGCTCACATCGATGCCGGCAAAACCACTACCACCGAGCGTATTCTGTTCTACACCGGTAAGAACTACAAGATCGGTGAGACCCATGACGGCTCCGCCACCATGGACTGGATGGCGCAGGAGCAGGAGCGTGGTATTACCATCACCTCCGCTGCTACCACCTGTTTCTGGAAGGGCTGCCGCCTGAACATCATCGACACCCCGGGCCACGT
>JAEDJR010000167.1 GCA_016296235.1 Oscillospiraceae bacterium | reverse complement strand
CCACCTCCCCTTGCACAGGGGAGGCTTTCGGTGCAGCCTGTGTTTGTGCAAAATTACTATTTGCGACAGGCCCGCACAAACCGGAAACAGACGGCGGGGCTTGCCCCGGCATCGGGAAAGGCGGAAAAGCATGGACGAACAGATGATGCGGGAGGCCCTGGAGCTGGCCCGGGAGGCTGCGGCCGAGGGAGAGGTGCCCGTGGGCTGCGTCATCACCCTGAACGGGCGCATTGTGGGCCGTGGCCGCAACCGCCGGGAGGTGGGCAAGAGCGCGCTGGCCCACGCGGAGCTGGAGGCCATCGCCGAGGCCTGCAAAACCCTGGGGGGCTGGCGGCTGTGGCAGTGTACCCTCTATGTCACCCTGGAGCCCTGCCCCATGTGCGCCGGAGCCATCATCAACGCCCGCATTCCCCGGGTGGTCTACGGCGCCCGGGACGCCAAAGCCGGCTCCTGCGGTTCCGTTGTGGATCTGTTCAGCCTGCCCTATAACCACAAGCCCCAGGTGGAGCAGGGTCTGCTGGAGGAGGAGTGCGGCGCCGTGCTGTCCCGGTTTTTCCGGGATCTGCGGGCCCGCCGCAGGCAAAGCGCCGCAAGGCTTGACGATGGAGACATTCAGTGCTAGAATAATGGCAGCATTCGCCGGTGTGGCGGAATTGGCAGACGCCAGGGACTTAAAATCCCTTGCTGGAAACAGCGTACCGGTTCGAGCCCGGTCACCGGCACCAAACCAAAATAATCCGAACCAGATCTTCTTATTGGAGACGGGTTCGGATTATTTGTCTATATGACCATCGGGTTTCGTAAGCACGCATATCGTACTGGCATTGCTGTTTCGCGGCAGCGGCAGGCGTCGTTTGATGGCGCGGGCGGCACCAGGGCGTTTGTCAAGGAAGCAAATTCTTTTTCACGTTAAATTAACGGTTGCAAGAATCGCCGGAATCCGGTATAGTATGGGTAATTAAACCGCAATGGAGGGTTTTCACCATGGAAATCAAAATCACAAAAACTACATCGCCCAAGGTGAAGCCGGACCAGAAGGCCCTTGGCTTTGGTAAATATATGAGCGACCATATGTTCCTGATGGACTACACCGAGGGCCAGGGCTGGCATGATGCCCGGATTGTCCCCTACGCCCCCATCCCCATGGATCCCGGCGCCGTGGCCCTGCACTATGCCCAGGAGACCTTCGAGGGCCTCAAGGCCTACCGCACGGCGGAAAACAAGATCCAGCTGTTCCGGCCGGACATGAACGCCAAGCGTATGGCCAACTCCAACCGCCGCCTGTGCATGCCCGTGTTCCCCGAGGACATGTTCATTGAGGCCGTCAAGACCCTGGTGGAGGTGGACAAGGACTGGGTACCCAGCGAGCCCGGCGCGTCCCTGTACGTCCGCCCCTTCATGTTCACCACCGAGTGCCAGCTGAGCCTGCACGCCTGCAAGGAGTTCCTGTTCTGCATCATCTGCTCCCCCTCCGGCGCCTACTACGCCGAGGGCATCAATCCCGTGAAGATTTTGGTCGAGGACGAGTATGTCCGGGCCGTCAAGGGCGGCACGGGCTTTGCCAAGTGCGGCGGCAACTACGCTGGCGCCATGATCGGCCAGGAGAAGGCCGAGGCCATGGGCTACAGCCAGGTTCTTTGGCTGGACGGCCAGCAGCGCAAGTACGTCGAGGAAGTCGGCGGCATGAACATCATGTTCAAGATCAACGGCGAAATCTGGACCGCGCCCTGCGAGGGCACTGTGCTGCCCGGCGTGACCCGTGCCTCCATGATCGAGATCCTCAAGGAGTGGGGCTACACCGTCCGGGAGGAAAAGCTGGCCATCGACGACCTTATGGCCGCCTGCGAGCGGGGCGAAGTGGAGGAGATCTTCGGCACCGGCACCGCCGCCGTCATCTCCCCTGTCGGCGTGCTGAACTACCGGGGCAACGTCCAGGTCATCAACAACAACGAGATCGGCGAGCTG
Organism: Oscillospiraceae bacterium; assembly: GCA_016296235.1. GTDB lineage: Bacteria > Bacillota > Clostridia > Oscillospirales > Oscillospiraceae > Avoscillospira. Next base: position 2,083 of record JAEDJR010000167.1, on the reverse strand, counting down.
AGCCTGAAGCTCTACACCTACCTGACCGACCTGCAGTGGGGCCGCATCCCCGACACCCACGGCTGGATCGTGCCGGTGTGCTGATTCAATGCAAAATGTAGAATGCAAAATGCAAAATTGAGGTGTCCGCTGCGCGGACGGATTTGATTTTGCACCGTAGGGGCGGCCCGATGTGGTCGCCCGCAGGATTTTCACTGTGCCACTGCGCGCCGAGGTCGTCGCGCCCTACAGAAGCGTGATCGGAGGATTTTATGCTGCCAACGCTGTTTTTGGAACGAATGCAGGCCCTGCTGGGGGCGGAGTATCCGGCGTTTCTGGCCGCCTACGACCGGCCAAGGAATGTGGGCCTGCGGTTGAATCCCCTGAAAACAGGGACGCCGCCGGTGCTCTCTCAATTCGGCCTGACGCCGGTCCCCTGGGCGGAAAACGGCTTTTATTATGATGATACCACCCGTCCCGGCCTTTCGGCTTACCATGAGGCGGGGCTTTATTATCTCCAGGAGCCCAGCGCCATGGCCCCGGCGGGCCTTTTGGATGTGCGGCCCGGGATGCGCGTTCTGGATCTGTGCGCGGCCCCCGGCGGCAAGACCACCCAGCTGGCGGCGGCCCTGCAGGGACAGGGCCTTTTGGTCTGCAATGAGATCAATCCGAAACGGGCCAAAATCCTGGCCCGGAACGTGGAGCGGCTGGCCGTGGCCAATGCCCTGGTACTCAACGAGCACCCCCAGCGGCTGGCGGAGCGGTTCCCCGGCTTCTTTGACCGGATTCTGGTGGACGCCCCCTGCTCCGGCGAGGGCATGTTCCGCAAGGAGGAGGCCGCCGTGACCGACTGGAGCCCCGAGACCGTGGACATGTGCGCCCGGCGGCAGCTGGAGATCCTCCGCTGCGCCGCCGGTATGCTGGCTCCCGGTGGGCGGCTGGTCTACTCCACCTGCACCTTCGCCCCCCAGGAGAACGAGGGCACCGTCAGCCGGTTCCTGGCAGAGACGCCGGATTTCTCCGTGGCGGCGGCAGAGGCCCCCTGGTTTGCTCCGGGGCGGCCCGATTGGGTGGAAAACCCGGCTCCGGGCATGGAGCGCACCTTCCGCCTGTGGCCCCATAAGCTCAGCGGCGAGGGGCACTACGCGGCGGTTCTGGAAAAAACGGTCGATTCCGCTGTGGAAAGGGAAATGACCCGCCCGCCGAAGGGCAGGAAAAACAGCGCCCGCGGCGGCCAAGGGTCTGGCCGCCCTACAGGTGCAGAGGCGGCCCTCACCGAGTTCCGACAGGAGACCGGCGCGGCCCTGCCGGAGGGACGGCTCCTGGAATTCGGCCAAAATCTGCTGCTGGTGCCGGACGGGATGCCCGAGCTCCATGGCCTGAAGGTTCTGCGGGCCGGTCTGGAGCTGGGGCAGGTGCTGAAAAACCGGTTCGAGCCGGCCCACGCCTGGGCCCTGTGGCTGAAAACCGCCCGGTCTGTGGCCGATTTCCCGGCGGACAGCCCCGAAATTGCCGCCTATCTCCGGGGACAGACCCTGTCCGGCCCCCAGACCGGCTGGACCCTGGTGACCGTGGACGGCCTGAGCCTGGGCTGGGCCAAGGGCAGCGGCGGAATTTTGAAGAATCATTTCCCAAAGGCCCTGCGGCGGCTGGCGTAACGGGGAAAAGTGTGATATAATAGCAGATACTCTGAGACAGATAAAAGGAGTGAGATTATGATCTGTAAACGATGCCATGGGGAAGTGCCGGAGAACCAGCGGTTCTGTCCCACCTGCGGCGCGCTGCAGCCCATGATCTGCCCGGAATGCGGCGCCGAATCCCGGCCCGGTTCCAAGGTCTGCAGCGGCTGCGGCAAAAAGCTCCCGGTACCGGAGCGGGAAACGCCGCCGGAGCCGAAAAAGAAAAAACGCAGCGCAGGCTCCATCGCGGCGATCATCGCCGTGGTCCTGGGCGCGCTGCTGCTGTTGGGCGCGGCCCTGTTTTTCCTGAAGGATACCATGGAGACGGTGGCCAATCCGGCCCCGCAGCAGAACAAGCAGCAGGAGCTCCAGACCCAGGAGCCTGTGGATCCGCCCGAACCGGCTGCCGAACCGGAGGTCAAGCC
>JAEDJR010000166.1 GCA_016296235.1 Oscillospiraceae bacterium | reverse complement strand
ATACCTCCATTGTCAATTGTCAATTATCAATTGTCAATTCAAAGACAAATCCCAGTTTATCAATCCAATTGCACAAGCCGCTTATCAAACGGGCCTGCCGCAGTTTTTGCGGCAGGCCCGTTTTCGTTTAATCGCCGAAGCTGATTCCCAACAGCTTGGCCTCCTTGACGATGGAGGATTCGGGATCCACCATTTTCAGCTTACCGGCGACCTCCTCCAGGGGAACCTTGACCATTTCCCGCTTGCGGTAGCCCACCATGTAGCCGAATTCGCCGTCCAGAATCAGCTGGCCGGCCTTGGAGCCCAGCCGGCTGGCAAACACCCGGTCGTAGGGGCAGGGACTGCCGCCGCGCTGGGTATGGCCGGGCACGGTGACGCGGACGTCAAAGCCGCACTTCTTCGCCAGCTGCTCCGCAATTTCATAGGAAACAGAGGGGTATTTATAATTTGCCAGCTTCTTCTTGTATTCCTTCTTGGACAGCTTGGCGTCTTCCTTGGAGATCGCGCCCTCGGCCACCGCCAGGATGGTGAAGCGGCTGCCCTTTTCGTGACGCTCCCTGATTTTCTTTGCCACCTTGTCGATGTCATAGGGAATCTCGGGGATCAGAATGATATCGGCGCCGCCGGCCATACCGGCGTTGAGGGTCAGCCAGCCCACCTTGTGGCCCATAACCTCCACAATGAACACCCGGCCGTGGGAGGCTGCCGTGGTGTGGATGCAGTCGATGGCCTCTGTGGCCACGTTGACAGCGCTCTGGAAGCCAAAGGTCATGTCCGTACCCCAGAGGTCATTGTCGATGGTTTTGGGCAGGGTGATGATGTTGAGGCCCTCCTGGCGCAGCAGATTGGCGGTCTTGTGGGTGCCGTTGCCGCCCAGAATCACCAGGCAGTCCAGCTGCAGCTTATAGTAGGTCTGCTTCATGGCGGCCACCTTGTCGATGCCGTCGGATTCGATGACCTGGATGGTCTTGAAGGGGGTGCGGGAGCTGCCCAGGAAGGTACCGCCCTTGGTCAGGATACCGGAAAAATCATCGTAGGTCAGCAGCCGGAACTTCCCGTGAATCAGGCCCTGATAGCCGTCCAGAAAGCCGTAAATTTCAACGGCTTCACCGGAATTGTACAGGGTCTTGGCCACGCCGCGCATGGCGGCGTTCAGCGCCTGGCAGTCGCCGCCGCTGGTGAGCATACCAATTCGTTTCATCATGTCGCCCTCCTGAGTTCAATTTGCGACCGGCGCAGTCGCCGGTCTGGTCTGTATAAATTATACAATAGTTTTCCATTCCGTACAAGACCATTGTGAAGTTTCCAAAAAAAGATTGGCTGCAGCGTGGATATATTCAATCGTATTTCCGCCTTCAGGCGTTCGCAGCGTGTTTCATCTGCTGCGGGTACTCTTTTCGTCCTCTGTCGGTTCTGCCAAATTTTACTGGCTCATCCAGCTGTTTTTTTGGTATTTTCCGCATCTTTACATTATCCCTTTATCATGCTAATATATCAGCGTGCTACCAAGCTAACATCAAGGAGGAACCATTTATGAAAAAGTTTATCGCACTGCTTCTGGCAGTTGTCCTGGTCGCGGGAATGACCGCCTGCGGCGCAAAGAAAGCCGCTTCCGACTCCGACATGGCCTACGTCAAGGAAAAAGGCAAGCTGGTGGTGGGCATCACCGATTTCGCCCCCATGGACTACCAGGAGAACGGCCAGTGGGTCGGCTTCGACGCCGATATGGCCAAGGCCTTCGCCGAAAGCCTCGGCGTGGAATGCCAGTTTGTGGAAATCAACTGGGACACCAAAGCCATGGAGCTGGACAGCAAGAACATCGACTGTGTCTGGAACGGCATGACCCTGACCAATGAGTTCACCTCCTCCATGGCCTGCTCCAACGCCTACTGCAACAACGCCCAGGTCATCGTCGTTCCCGCCGATGTGGCCGGCCAGTACGCCGACGCAGAAAGCTGCAAGGATCTGACCTTCGCCGTGGAAGCCGGTTCCGCCGGTGAGGCCGCCGTGGCCGAGCTGGGCTACAACTACATCTCTGTGACCGACCAGGCCAGCGCCCTGATGGAGGTTTCCGCCGGTACCTCTGACGCCGCTGTCATTGACCTGCTCATGGCCGGCGCCATGATCGGAGAAGGTACCAGCTACGCCAATCTGACCCACACCGCCGAGCTGACCGCCGAGGAATACGGCGTCGGCTTCCGCAAGGGCTCCGATCTGGCCGCAGCCCTCAACGAATTCTTCTCCGCCGCCTACGCCGACGGCTCCATGATCGCCTGCGCCAAGACCTACGGCGTGCAGGACGCTCTGATCGCCCAGTAAATCCAAACCGTTCCGCAGTCCGGTTCAGCCGGACTGCGGAATTTCCCGGAGGTATCTCATGTTTCAAACGGTTCTCAACGCCCTGAATCAGGGCTTTCTGCTGACTCTGGCGCTGTTTCTGGTCACCCTGGCGGGCGCTCTGCCCCTGGGGCTTTTGGTTTCTTTTGGCTCCATGAGCAGATTCCGCCCCCTTCGCTATGGGATGCGGACCATTGTCTGGATTTTCCGGGGCTCTCCCCTGCTGCTGCAGCTGTTCATCATTTTCTATGTTCCCGGGGAACTGGACTGCAACATCTGGGCCTTTTCCAGCGGCCGGTTCTGGGCGGCCGCCACGGCGTTTATCCTGAACTACGCCTGCTACTTTTCCGAAATCTACCGGGGCGGCATCGAATCCATCCCACGGGGTCAGGACGAGGCCGGTCTGGTTCTGGGCATGACCAAGCGGCAGATTTTCTTCAAGGTCAAATTCATGCAGCTGGTTCGCCGGATTGTGCCCCCCATGTCCAATGAGATCATCACCCTGGTCAAGGACACCTCCCTGGCCAATTCCATCGCCCTGGCCGAGGTGATCTGGGCCGGCAAGAAGTTCATGAAGAGCGACGGTCTGGTTTGGCCGCTGTTTTTCACCATTCTGTATTATCTGGCTTTCACCGGTCTGCTGACCCTGCTTTTCGGGTGGGTGGAGAAGAAGCTCAGCTACTACAGCGTCTGAGGAGGGTCCGCCATGGCAATGCTGGAAGTATCCCACATGGAAAAGCGCTTCGGCAGCACCGAGGTGCTGAAGGATATCAGTTTCTCTTTGGAAAAGGGCCAGTCCCTGGCCATTATCGGCTCCTCCGGCTCCGGAAAAACCACCCTGCTGCGCTCCCTGAACTTTCTGGAGACGCCGGATGCCGGTACCATCACCGTGGACGGCCAGCTGCTGCTGGATGCATCGGTGCATACCAAGGCTTCGGACAAGGAAATCCGCAAAAAGCGGCTGCGCTTCGGTCTGGTGTTCCAGAACTTCAATCTTTTCCCCCAATATACCGCCCTGGAAAACGTCATGCTGGCCAGCCAGCTGCTGGCCAAGGAGCGTCCGGACTACCGGCAGAACCGCCGGGAGATTCTGGAGCAGATTCGCGCCCGGGGTGTGGAGCTGCTGACCCAGGTTGGCCTGCAGGATCGCATGGACAACTACCCCCATCAGCTCTCCGGCGGCCAGCAGCAGCGGGTCGCCATCGCCCGGGCCCTGGCTCTGGATCCGGACATCCTGTGCTTTGATGAACCGACCTCCGCCCTGGATCCGGAGCTGACCGGCGAAGTGCTGAAGGTCATCCGCTCCCTGGCGGAACGGAATATGACCATGATTATCGTGACCCACGAGATGGCCTTTGCCCGGGATGTGGCCGACCGGATCATCTTTATGGACGGCGGCGTCATTGTGGAGCAGGGCCCTGCCCGCCAGGTCATCGAGCATCCCGTGCAGGAGCGTACCCGCCGCTTCCTGTCCCGGTATCAGGGACAAAGCTGAAACCAGCAACGCCTCCCCTGGCTCAGGGGAGGCGTTGCTGGTTTCAGCAGGAATGGCTCCCCTACAATAGGGGAGCTGTCAGCGAAGCTGACTGAGGGGCCCGCAAGGGAGCGCCGCCAGTGGCGGAGTCAAGCGACCGCAGCGGTTGGGCAGGCACTTGCCTTTGCACAAACGAAGTGCAGGGCAAAGGCTTAGTGCCAACCCGGGGTCAAGCTGCCAT
>JAEDJR010000014.1 GCA_016296235.1 Oscillospiraceae bacterium | reverse complement strand
TTACCGATTGAGTGTATAGCCTCTGCCGAGGACATTTCGTATTTCGCCAATCACCACGAAGGCGGTGGGGTCTGCACCCATGATGATTCGCTTCATCGGCACAACTTTCTGATAAGGCACAACGGAGACAATGACCTTTATCTGCTTCTGGCGGAAACCTGTCTCCGCGTTGAAGGAGGTCATTCCCACGTCAAGCTCATGGAGCAAAGCGTCTCTGATGGCATCGTGATGTTCGGAAAAAATCATGACCTGGCTCTCCCCGGTGCCGAGGGTTACAATGCGGCTGACAATTGCTGCGCTGATGGTGATGACCATGATGCCGTAGATGGCCTGATTCAGCGGCTGCCGCAGGGACTGCATGATAATGACTGATGCATCACAGATATTCAGAACAGCGGCCACGGAGACTTTGAACTTTCTATTCAGGATGACCGCAAGGATATCGAAACCGCCTGAGGATGCACCGCTGCGCAGGATCAGTCCCACACCGGCGCCGAGCATCACGCCTGCCACAATGGTGCAGAGCATGGGATCCTGTTCAATAGAACGCAGGGAGTAGCGTGAAAAAACCTCGAGCAGGGCGGGAAACAATACGCTGATTGCAGCCGTTTTTGCGACAAATTCTTTGCCAACAAAAACAAGCCCAAGGATCAAAAGGCCCATGTTTACGATGAAAACCACCACAGACAGCGGTACGGGGATGATTCTGATTATGATTCTGGAAAGACCTGTTACACCGCCGGCGGCAAAGCCCTGGGGAACAATGATGAAACCGAAGGCTGCGGCTGTCAGTGCGGCTCCGACCAGCATTTCGATCACAGAAATCAGCGGCTGAATATATTTCTTCATCTGTGCACCCATCCAAAATAAGTTTTAATAAATTATAATCTTGAATTTTGGGAGTGACAACAGGAATGATTGCATGATATAATAAGGAAAACTTATAAAATTGGAGCGGTTATGCATCTCAATCAGCTTAGATACTTTGTATCCGTGGCATCCTACCGCAGCTTTACCAAGGCTGCCGATTGCCACTATATCACACAGACTGCCATTACGCAGCAGATCAAAGCGTTGGAGGATAGCCTCGGCATGCAGCTCATCAACCGCCAGAAACGACCGATCGAGCTTACCCCGGCGGGGAATGTGTTCTATCAGGAGGCAAAGGCGATCCTGGCCAGAGTTGATGAAGCGGTGGTCAGAACCCAGGAGGCCTCAACCGGTGCGGTGGGTATTATCCGGATCGGCTACGAAAAGGGCTACGAACGGTCTGATCTCTCGGACAGGCTGCGGGCATTCCATCGGGCATACCCCAATATTCTCTTTACCTGCGTCCGAGAGGACACCGACGGGCTGGCGGAAAAGCTGCTGACAAACGAGTTCGATGTGATATTCGCATGGGACAGCACAAACCTTCGGTCAAACGAGGACATCGCGTGGAGGCTTGATATGCGCTCGAGGCTTTGCGTCGCGCTGTATGCGGGACATCCGTTTGCCTCCCGCAAGTCTCTGCGGCGCGAAGATCTTCGGGATGAGACAATCCTATACATGTCCCCCTCCGGCAGCGGAGATTCCTTTGGCGATGCATATTATATGCAGCTTTATGAGAAGGCAGGCTATAAGCCAAAGATTCTAATCAAAAGCAATGATATCGAAAGTTTGCTGATTATGGTTGCCGCCGAAGAGGGAATAGCCATCCTGCCGGCCTACAGCGTGGCAAAACTCACCAACGCGGATCATCTGATCTTTCTCCCCATGCATGCAGCGGACGAGCACGAAGACATCTTCATGCTCTGGAAGCATAAGCATCAGAACGCAGCGCTGCAATGCTTTCTGGATTTCTCAAAGGAGAGGCATTGCGATGGCTGACCGGTGTTGAACATCCAAAAAGAAAAGAGGCTGTCTCTCACGCAAGTGAGACAACCTCTCCGGCCGGCAAGGATCCGGCAAAAAGAAATCTGAGTATCCCAAAGGATACTCAGATTGGTCGGAGTGTCGGGATTCGAACCCGAGGCCTCTTGGACCCGAACCAAGCGCGATACCAAGCTTCGCCACACCCCGATAGCTCTCCTATTATATGAAGAATCTTCCGGTATGTCAAGTAAAAAAACATACCGACAGAAAAAGAGATGAAAAGCGTGGAATTAACCGTTGACGAATGGAAACTCTCGTGATATAATACACAAGCTGAATTGCTGGTATAGCTCAGTCGGTAGAGCAGCTGATTCGTAATCAGCAGGTCGTGTGTTCGAGTCACATTACCAGCTCCACAATACACCGTCTTTTCTTCTGAAAAGGCGGTGCTTTTTTACTTTCTGCGCGTTTGGATCAGGGCTTGCGGCGGCTTACGGTACGCATTATAATAGAGAAAAAGGAGGGAGCGGAATGAAGCTGTTTTTGGTGGAGGACGATGCAACCATCGCCGAAACGGTGTCCCGGCATTTGCAGGCGTGGGGATATGACTGCCATGTGGCAGAAGATTTTCAGAATATCACAGAGGAATTCCTGCGGGAAAAGCCGCAGCTGGTGCTTCTGGATCTGATGCTGCCGTTCTACAACGGCTTTCACTGGTGCAGGGAAATCCGCGTTCACTCCAAGGTGCCGGTGATTTTCCTGTCGTCTGCGGCGGACAACCTCAATGTGCTGACAGCCATTCAGATGGGCGGCGATGATTTTATTGCGAAGCCCTTTGATTTGCCCGTTCTGGTGGCAAAGATTCAGGCACTGCTGCGCCGGACCTACGATTTTGCCGTAGCCTCAGAGGTTCTTTCCTGCGGCCCGGTACAGCTGTGCCTGACAGACGGTACGGTTTCCTGCCAGGGAAAAACCACGGCGCTGACCCGCAATGAGCTGCGGATTTTGCAGGTGCTCATGGAGAACCGCGGAAAGACTGTCAGCCGGGAGCTGCTGATGCAGCGGCTTTGGGAGAGCGACTGCTTTGTGGATGAAAACACCCTCAGCGTCAACGTTGCCAGACTCCGGCGGACGCTGGAAACGGTCGGGGTGGAGAACTTAATCGTCACCCGAAAGGGCATGGGGTATCAGGTGGGATGAAACTGTTTGGAAGCTTTCTATGGAAGCAGCGTGCCTGGCTGGCGCTGTATGCGCTGACCCTGGCATTGGTGTCCCTGATTGGCTGGCTCTATGAGGTTCCGGGAGGGGCGGTGGGCTACGGACTCCTTCTTTGCATGACCATGCTGGCGCTGGGGCTGCTGGCGGGCTTTCTATCTTACCGCCGCCGCCATCTGGAGCTGAACGCCGCCCTGAATCAACTGGAGCTGACCCTGAATCAGCTGCCGGAGCCATGGGATCTGGTGGAGCAGGACTATCAGGAGCTGCTCCGCACCCAGCAGCGGCAGATGTCCACTGCCATCACCCGCCGGGATCGCCGGGAACGGGATCTGGCGGACTACTATACCCTCTGGGTGCACCAGATCAAGACGCCGATCTCCGCCATGAATCTGCTGCTGCAAAAGGAAGATACGCCCCTGAGCTGGGAGCTGTCCGCGCAGCTGCTGCGCATCAGTCAATATGTGGAGATGGTGCTGGCCTACGTCCGTCTGGGCCCGGACAGCAGCGATTATGTGCTCCGTCCCTGCGATTTGGAGACAGCGGTGCGGAAATCCGTCCGGAAACTGGCGCCGCTGTTCATTCAGAGCAAGGTTCGCCTGGAGCTGCAGCCCATGGCCCAGACGGTGGTGACCGATGAGAAATGGCTGTGCTTTGCTCTGGAGCAGCTGCTGTCCAATGCCGTCAAGTATACGCCCAAGGGAACTGTCAACGTCTGTTTCCGGGACGGCAGGCTGTGTGTTGCGGATAACGGCATCGGCATCGCCCCGGAGGATCTGCCCCGGGTCTGTGAGAAGGGGTATACGGGCTGTAACGGCCGCCGGGATCAGAAGGCCTCGGGAATTGGGCTGTATCTGTGCAGCCAGGTGCTGAAAAAGCTGGGCCATACCCTGGAGCTGACCTCAAAGCCCGGCGTCGGAACCACCGCCGGCATTCGGTTTGACCAGACGGAGCGCGTATTTGAATAGCTTACTCGTACTGCTCCAGCGCCGGCCTGCACAGGGCGACATAGTCGTCAATGACGCTCTGGGGGGATAGAATTCTGGCCCGGTCGCCGAAACCGGCCAGCCACCCCAGGAACAGGGGCGAAACGGCAATCTCCATGGAGAAGACAAAGTGCTCCGCTCCATCGGGAATCAGCATGGTATCCGTGCCGAACCGGTCCAGAACCACGCCGGCCAGGGAGTTGTGGAACCGCATTCTGACCCGGGTGGTGGCGCCGCCGAACATGCCGAAGACATTGCGTCCATAGGACGCGGCGCTGAGCTGCTTTGCCTCCGGAGCCAGATAGCGTTTCTCTCCGGTCATGGTAATCTCCGCCATCTTGTCCACCCGATAGTGGGTGATGCCGTGGCGCTGGGAGTAGGCCACCAGGTAGTAGTTCTCATCATCCCAGACCAGGGCATAGGGGCTGGCTTCGTAAACGCCGGGCCGGTTGTGCCGCTGGCCGTCCAGGCCCCACTCCGTATAGCGAAAGCGGATCTGAGAATTCTGCGCGATGGCCTCATGGAGCCGGTCCACATTGTAATAGATGCTCTCATTCATGGTTTTCACCCGGCCGGAGACCATCACCTGGCGCTTCAGGCTGCCGGCCTGGTGGATGCTGACCATGTGGCTGAGTTTTTCAATCAGCTGCATGGATTTCTTCGAGGTGAGAAACCGCGACGACTGCACGGCGTCCACCAGGAGTTTCAGCTCCGGCAGCTCGAAATCCCTTGACGCCAGGAAGTAGCCGCCGCCCCGGCCCGGCTTGCAGATGATGTCCATACCGAAATCCTGCAGACAGGCGATATCGCCATAGACGGATTTGCGTTCAGCCGTGATGCCGTGTGCGGCCAGGTAGTCCAGGATCTGCTGAACCGAAACCAGATGTTCTTCGTCGGACTGCTCCTCCAGCAGCTCTTTGATGTACAGGAGCTTCAATTTTTGGCCTTCTGATTTAGCCATGGCATCCGCCTCCTTTCCAAATGATTCTAGCAAAATTATTGTACAATAAACAGGACAGAAAAACAACCGTAGAAGTTTTGCCGCCGCTGTGCTATACTGGAAACAGAAAGGGGAGAATGCCCATGGCAAACTTTGTACTGAAAGGACATATTTGTCAGAGCCAGGACAGAACGCATCTTGGAATCCGGGAAAACCACTATCTCGTCTGTGTAGAGGACCGCTGTGCCGGCGTCTATCCGATTCTTCCGGCCAAATACCGCAGCCTTCCCATGACGGATTACGGAGACAAGCTGATTATGCCCGGCATGGTGGATCTGCATATTCATGCCCCGCAGTTCTCCTTCCGGGGACTGGGCATGGACATGGAGCTGCTGGACTGGCTGAATACCCACACCTTCCCGGAGGAGGCCAAATATGCCGATCTGGACTACGCCGCAGCCGCCTACGGTCAGTTTGTCGCGCACCTGCGCCGCAGTGAGACCACCCGCGCCTGCATCTTCGCCACAGTCCATGTACCGGCCACCCAGCTGCTGATGGAGCAGATGGAACAGTCCGGCCTTGTCAGCTATGTGGGAAAGGTCAATATGAACCGAAACGCGCCGCTGTATCTGGCGGAGCCGTCCACCATTGCGTCCGTGCGCAATACCCGCCGGTGGCTGGAGGAAACGGCAGGGAAGTGGCAGCGCACAAAACCCATTCTGACGCCCCGGTTTATTCCCTCCTGTACCGACGATCTGATGTACCGCCTGGCGGATCTGCGGGCGGAGTTTGACATCCCGGTGCAGAGTCACCTGTCGGAGAACTTCGGAGAAATCGCCTGGGTCAGGGAGCTGGTGCCCACTGCCAGAAACTACGGCGACGCGTACCGGAAATTCGGCCTGTTCGGCGGAGATCACCGGTGCATTATGGCCCACTGCGTCCACTCGGATACCCTGGAGATGGAGTATATGCGGCAGAACGGCGTGTTCATTGCCCACTCGCCGGAATCCAATATGAACCTGGCCTCCGGTGTGGCGCCCATCAACAAATTCCTGGACTACGGCCTGAAGGTAGGCCTGGCCACAGACGTGGCCGGCGGCAGTCAGGAGAGTATGTTCCGGGCCATGACCCACGCCATCCAGGCATCCAAGCTCCGCTGGCGGCTGCAGGATCAGAGCGTGGCGCCGCTGACCTTTGATACGGCGTTCTACCTGGCAACCCGGGGCGGCGGCGAATTCTTCGGCGACGTGGGCGCCTTTGAGCCGGGCTATGAATTCGACGCCGTGGTGCTGGACGATTCCAACCTGGATCATCCGCAGTCGCTGTCGGTGCGGGAACGCCTGGAACGGACGGCCTATCTGGGAGACGACCGGAATATTTACGCCAAATATGTGGCGGGAACGAAGCTGTTTTAACGAAGGAGAACGAACATGAAGATTGCAGTGACTTACGATCCGACCAATGGACAGATTTTTCAGCATTTTGGACACACGGAGTATATGAAGCTCTATGAGGCGGAGGATCAAGCCGTCCGGTCCGCAGAGGTGAAGTCCACCAACGGCAGCGGCCATGGCGCTCTGGCGGGCTTCCTGCGGGATGAGGGCGTGGAGGTTTTGATCTGCGGCGGGATTGGAGGCGGCGCGCAGATGGCCTTGGCTGAGGCGGGGATCCGTCTCTATGGCGGCTGCAGCGGAGACGCCGACCAGGCCGTGTACAATTTCCTGAACAACATGCTGATGTACAATCCCAACGTCCGCTGCGACCATCATGAGGGCGGCCATGACTGCGGACACGATTGCGGCTCTCACGAAGACCACCCGTGCCGTCATGGCAATTGCGGCGGCCCGGACGGAGAGGACGAGGATCAGATCATCACCCTGACCGTCACCGATGATGCGGGCAACTCCGAGGACTGCGACTTCCGCATGATCGCCATCTATCCCTGCGAGGGACGGCGCTATGTGGCCCTGACCCCGGATCTGGACGCCCCGGAGCTGGAGGCGGACATCTATCTGTTCCGCTATCTGGAGGAAGGCGGCCAGTGCACCGTGGAAGAGATTGCGGAAGACGAGGAATTTGCCGCAGCAGCCGACGCATTCCAGCAGTGGCAGATGTCCAGAGCATAAGGAGAACGCCATATGAGAATGATGACACTTGGCTCCACCGGCATCACCACGCCGAAGAATGCCTTCGGCGCCCTGCCGATTCAGAGAATCTCCCAGGCCGACGCCGTGCGCTTGATCCGCAAAGCCTATGCAGGCGGCATGACCTTCTTTGACACGGCGCGTCAGTATACGGACAGCGAGATCAAGCTGGGCGAGGCCTTTGCCGGAATCCGGGAAAAGGTCTATATTGCCAGCAAGACCGCAGCAACCGAAGCAGAGGAGTTCTGGTCCGACCTCCATACGACCCTGCACTATCTCCAGACGGACTACCTGGATCTCTACCAGTTCCATAATCCTGATTTCTGCCCCAGGCCCGGAGACGGCACCGGCCTCTATGAAGCCATGCTGGAGGCCAAAGCCCAGGGGAAAATCCGCCATATCGGCATCAGCAACCACGGTCTGATCGTGGCCAATGAAGCCGTCGACAGCGGACTGTATGAAACGCTGCAGTTTCCGTTCTGCTATCTGGCCAGCGAGGACGATCTGGCCCTGGTGCGCAAGTCTCGGGAGAAGAACATGGGCTTCATCGCCATGAAGGGCCTGTCCGGCGGCCTGCTGACCAATTCCGCCGCCTGCTTTGCCTTCCAGGATCAGTTTGACAATGTGCTGCCCATCTGGGGCGTTCAGCGGGAGAGCGAGCTGGATGAGTTCCTGTCCTACATGGACAATCCGCCGGTCATGACCGATGAGCTGGCGGCGTTCATTGAGCAGGATAAGGCGCAGCTCCAGGGAGACTTCTGCCGTTCCTGCGGCTATTGCATGCCGTGCCCTGTGGGGATTGAGATTCTCAACTGCGCACGAATGAGCCAGCTGATCCGCCGCGGCCCCAGTGAAGAACAGCTGACGCCGGAGGTTCAGGCCAAGATGATGAAGGTGGAGGAATGCCTCCACTGCGGCCAATGCGCCAGCCGCTGCCCCTATCATCTCGACACGCCCACCCTGCTGCAGAAGAACCTGGAGGATTATAAGAAAATCCTCTCCGGCGAGATCAAGCTGACATGACCTGCCATAAAAAAGCGCTTGCGTTTCATGCGCAAGCACTTTTTTGCATCACCGCTCCTGCAGCAGACGCAGCAAATAGGTGCGTGCTTCCAGGAGCTTTTGCAGATGATAGTTTGTCACGGCGTCGTCCTGGACTGTGCTGTGGCGGTTTTGCAGACCGTTCTCCGGGATCTCCAGCCCCAGAAAACGCAGATACAGCATATTATCCGCGTCCGGTTGCCCGATGCAGTCCATGGTGCAGATAGCCTTCAGCTCCTGCTGGATCCGTTCAGCCAGCTGCATGCATCCGCACAGAAAAATGTACTCGTCCCGGTGAACCCGTTTGCGCAGGAACCGCTGATGGTGGTAGATGGACATTTCATAGTGCAGCCGTTCCACCAGGCGGTCCATGGGGGAAAGATCCGGATACAGACCGTGGAATACGCAGTCGTTCAGACAGTCCGGAAGGAAATTGATGAGCTCCTGCAGCAGACTGTAAATTTTTTTGGCGTTGTTATAGGGGATCACCAGATAGTTGATGCTCAGACCCACCGTGAGGCCAATGGCGGTGTGAAACAGGCGCACCAGCACGTCCTGAAACACCTGGCCGGCCTCCGTCATACAGGCCACAATAAAGATGGCACAGGACAGGCTGCAGGAAAAGCCCACGTGGAAGGACGAGCACAGAAAAATGATCGCCATCACGCCCAGACCCATGACCCAGATGGGCGGCACGGGACAGAGGAACACAGTCAGACACCCAAAGAAGCCGCCGATGAGAATCCCGATGGCCTGGCAGCGGCATTCCAGCAGACCATCGTCAAAGGTGCGGGACATGACCGCAATGGAAGCCAGGGCAGGGAAGATGGACAGCTCCCCGAACAAGGATGCCAGAAACAGGGAGAGCATGACGGCCAGGGCGGTTTTGACGGTCCGCAGGCCGATTCGAAAGGCAGGCCGCTGCATGGTCTACCTCCCCTCAAACAGAAATGCGGAGAAGTCTGCCACAGTGGAGAAAAACCAATCGCATTGCGGGCGCATTTTCTCCTCCAGCTCCGGCAGCATGCCATACCAACCGGCGCCTGCGAATTTGACCCCGGCAGCCCGGGCCATCTGCCCGCCGTGGGGCATATCGTCCACCATCAGCAGTTGATCCGGCCTGAGATCGAACCGGCGCATAATCTCCCGCAGGGGCCAGGGACTGGGTTTGCGCCGCTCCGGCGGCTGTTCCGCTCCGAAAATCAGATCCGGCCGCGGGACGCCTGCGTGGTCGTAGGCGCTGTTGATCACATCGTCGCTGGAATGGGAGACCACACAGAGAATTCCGCCTTCCGCCCGATGCCGCCGGATCAGCTCCGGCATACCGGGAAAGAAATCCGGATGATGGGTCTTGTGATAGTCCTTCCAGCGCTGCAGGTGTTCCTCCATCTCCTGGGGCGTGTAGTGCAGGATTTGCTCACACATTTCATAGAAACCGGGATCAAAGCAGTAACGGATGTACGCCTCCAGCGTCATGGTTGTGCCCGGCCGGAAATAGGCAAGGGCCTCCTGAAACTGGGGATAGTTGACGGTGCGGGTGGAATCCACGGTGGTATCGTCGTGATCCAGCACCAGACAGGGAAAACGAAGCATGAAAAACCTCCATATTGACGAAGTGAAAGTGGGATATTAAAATGTTGGAAAGGGGGAAACCGCCATGTTGAACAAAGAATTCTTGGAGCAGCAGCTGTCCGGGCTGCCGCTGTATCAATATGCATTCATGAAATCGGAGGACCTGGTGTTTACGGAACGGGTGCGGCATATCTGCCGGACGGAGTGCAGCATGTACGGCACCACCTGGGCCTGCCCGCCTGCGGTCGGGACGGTGGAGCAGTGCCGGGAAGCCTGCCTGGCCTACCCGGAGTTTCTGCTGATTTCAACCGTAACTGAGGTGCCGGACATCGAAAACCTGGAGCAAACCCTGGCGACCCGCCGTGACCATGAGGCCGTCACCCGGCAGGTGGCCCAACTGATGCGGGAGCAGGGCTGCGAGCTGCGGGTTCTGTCCACGGAATCCTGCGCCATCTGCGGCCAGTGTGCGTATCCCAACGGGCCCTGCCGCCATCCGGAGCTGATGTTCCCCTGCGTGGAAAGCCAGGGCATCCTGGTGACGGATCTGGCGGAGAAATGCGGCATGGAATTCTTCAACGGCAATATTGTCACCTGGTTCTCCGTTCTGCTCTACCGGTGATTATTTGCCCACGCAGAACCGCTCAAAGATCCGGTTGGTAATTTCCTCCCGCATGGTCTGGCCTGTGATTTCACCCAGGGCCTCCAGGGCGGCCTCCACATCCACCAGGACGGCGTCCGGCGTCAAACCCTGCTTCAGGGCGGCCAATGCCCGTTCCAGAGCTTCCACAGCCCGGGCCACGGCACCGGCCTGCCGGGCGTTGGTGAGAATGGAGCCGTCGCAGGGGACGCTGTCGTCGAACAGACAGTCCAGGGCGTACTCCAGCTGCTCCAGGCCCTCGCCGGTTTTGGCGCAGAAGGGGATGACCCATTCAAAGGGCAGATCGGAGGGGAGTACCTGCTGGGGCAAATCCTGCTTGTTCAGAATGGCAATGGCATAGGGAGCCTCCATGGCGGCATCCTGAGCACGGAAGTCCTCATCCGTCAACGGCATGGAGCCGTCGCAGACATAGAGGGCCAGATCGGCCTGGGCTGCGGCGGCTTCGGCCCGTTCCACACCCATGCGTTCAATCTGATCGTCAGTGCTGCGAATTCCGGCGGTGTCCACCAGCCGCAGCAGATGGCGGCCCAGCTTCACGGTTTCCTCCACGGAATCCCGGGTGGTACCGGCAATGTCCGTGACAATGACCCGGTCAAAGCCTGCCAGCAGATTCAGCAGGCTGGATTTGCCGGTGTTGGGCTTGCCGAGAATCACGGCCCGCAGACCCCGCCGCAGCACTTGCCCGCGGCCGTAGGTGGCCAGCAGCTCCCGCAGCTTTGCACCGGCCTGCCACAGATCCGTCTCCACGGCGGAAAGGGTGAAGGGGTCAATGTCCTCGTCCGGATAGTCCAGCACCGCGTGGAAGTGGGCCATGACGTCCGTCAGCCGGTCATAGACCGGGGCAATCCGGCGCAGCATGGCGCCGCCCAGCTGGCCCGCGGCGTTGGCTGCGGCGTCTGCGCTTTCGGCGTCGATCAAGTCGATGACGGCCTCGGCCTGGGTTAAGTCCATGCGGCCGTTGAGAAAGGCCCGCTTGGTGAACTCACCGGGGCCGGCCTGCCGGACGCCGTGAGCGAACAGTGCCTCCAGCCCGGCGGCCAGGACGGCAGGGGAGCCGTGGCACTGGAATTCCGCCGTGTCCTCGCCGGTATAGGAGTTGGGAGCATGGGAAACGGTCAACAGTACCTCGTCAATGACGCGGCCATCCTTGTCACGGAGGAAGCCCAGGGTCAGATTCCTGTCCCGCAGCCGCTCCAAGGAACCGAATTTCGGCGTAAAGACCTGCCCGGCAGCCTCGATACAGCCGGGGCCGGACAGACGAAGAATGCCGATGGCACAGGCGGAATGGCCTGTGGCGACGGCAGCAATGATATCAGACATACAATCCCTCTTCTGAACGGCAGCGCCGTTCTTTTTTCTTTATTATATCTTGTCGGAAAGCCCTTGACAACCGGAGAATTTTGTCCTATACTTGAAAATAGTTGAACAGATGTTCAAATGATGAAACATAAGGGGGCGTAGGATTGACAGATCAGCGGGATTATTCCGAAGAAATGTGCCAGGAGGCCCATGTCCACCAGCCTGTGGTGGAGCAGGTGCGGGAGAGAATGCCGGATGACGATACACTCTGCGATGTGGCGGAGATGTTCAAGGTGTTCGGCGATATCACCCGAACCAAAATTCTGTCGGCTCTGTTTGAGGCGGAGCTGTGCGTCTGCGATATCAGTGAGATTGTGAAGATGTCCACCTCTGCGGTCAGCCATCAGCTGCGCATTCTCCGGCAGACGAAAATTGTCAAAAGCCGCCGGAGCGGCAAAGAAGTATACTATTCCCTGGATGATGCCCATATCTCCAAAATCTACCGGATGGCACTGGACCATCTCCATGAAGAAAGGAACGGTTAATATGAAAAAAGTATATCGTCTGCAGGATCTGGATTGCGCCAACTGCGCTGCAAAAATGGAACGCGCCATTGCGAAGATCGACGGCGTGGATTCGGTAACGGTCAGCTTTATGGCGCAGAAGCTGACGCTGGAATGCGATGAGGCCCACCTGGCGGAGGTTCTGGAGAAAGTAAAAGCCTGCATCGCCAAGGTAGAGCCGGATACGAAGATCCTCGGTGCATAAGATGTCGCGGAACAAAAAAGCGCTTCTGCGCATTCTCATCACAACGGTTCTGCTTGCCGCACTGGTGGCAGTCACCCACCTGACTTCCCTGCCGTGGTACTGGGAGGCTGCCCTCTATCTGGGCGTTTACCTGCTGATCGGCTATGACATCGTCTGGGACGCCGTGGGTGGGATCGGCAGAGGTCAGGTATTTGACGAGAACTTCCTTATGGTTTTGGCTACCATCGGCGCCTTCGGCACGGGGGAATACCCCGAAGCCGTGGCGGTGATGCTGCTGTACCAGACCGGCGAGCTGTTCCAGCGGTATGCCGTAGGAAAATCCCGGGGCTCCATCTCCGAGCTGATGAACCTGCGGCCGGATACCGCCAGACTGCTGATGGACGGTCAGGAGCAGGAGGTTCTGCCGGAGGAAGTGGAGGTTGGCCAGGTGATCCTGGTGAAGCCCGGAGAACGGGTGCCCCTGGACGGCGTTGTGATCCGTGGCCAGAGCGCGCTGGATACGGCTGCTCTCACCGGTGAATCCATGCCCCGGCCCTGCGGCCCCGGCGATGAGATTCTCTCCGGCGTGATCTCCACCTCCGGTGTTCTGGAAATCCGGGTGGAAAAGGCGTTCTACGATTCCACCGTATCCAAGATTCGGGACATGGTGGAAAACGCCTCCGGAAAGAAGGCCCGGGCGGAGAAGTTTATCACCCGCTTTGCAAAATACTACACGCCGATCGTGGTAGGATTGGCGGTGGCCTTTGCTGTGATACCGCCGCTGTTCGACGGCCAGTGGGTGCTTTGGATTCAGAAGGCTCTGAATTTCCTGGTGGTGTCCTGTCCCTGCGCTCTGGTAATTTCCGTGCCCCTGAGCTTCTTTGGCGGCATCGGCGCGGCGTCCAAAAAGGGAATTCTGGTCAAGGGCGGCAGCTATCTGGAGCAGTTGTCCAAGGCGGATGTATTTGTCTTTGATAAGACCGGAACTCTGACAAAGGGCAGCTTTGAGGTGACGCAGGTGTTTCCCGAACATGCCCGGGAGGAAATACTCCGGACCGCCGCCATTGCGGAGCGGGGCTCCCTCCATCCCATCGCCCAGTCGGTGCTTCGCGCTGCCGGAGATCCCGGCGAAGAGGGCTGGAGCCTGACGGAAGAAGCCGGCCGCGGCGTGCGGGCGGAAAAGGACGGCGTCCTGATTCTGGCCGGCAACAGCCGCCTGATGGAGGAAGCCGGGATTTCGGTTTCTGTGCCGGATGCCGTGGGAACCGTGGTCTATGTGGCCAAGAACGGCGCGTATCTCGGGTGTATTGTCATTTCTGATGCTTTGAAAGAGGATTCCATGGCTGCCGTGGCAGGCCTGAAAGCCCTGGGCGCAAAAACAGTCATGCTCACGGGCGACAACGAAACCGCAGCCGCCGCTGTGGCAAAGCAGGTGGGCGTTACCCAGTATGCCGCAGGCTTGCTGCCTGGGGATAAGGTGCAAAAGGTTGAGGAACTGCTGGAGAAAAAGGAAAAGAACAGCGTTCTGGCTTTTGTGGGCGATGGCATCAATGATGCGCCGGTGCTCATGCGTGCCGACGTCGGCGTGGCCATGGGCGGAATCGGCAGCGACGCGGCCATCGAGGCGGCGGATGTGGTGCTGATGCATGATCGGCTGTCCGCGCTGCCGGTTGCCAAAGAAATAGCCTCCAAGACCATGAAGATTGTCCGCCAGAATATTGTCTTTGCCCTGGGGATTAAATTACTGGTGTTGGCCCTGACGCCCTTCGGCCTGGTGTCCATCTGGCTTGCGATTTTCGCCGATGTGGGCGTAGCCATGCTGGCCATTCTCAATGCCATGCGGGCCGGCCGCGTATGAGTTTTGGCCGCGCCAGCATGTGGATTGTTATGACGGTCACTGGAATGTAGGGCGCGACGACCCGGCGCGCCGTTTGGTAGCTGGGAAAGGAATGCAGCTGCCTGCAAACGGCACGCCCAGTGGTCGTGCCCTACAAAGAAATGCCTGTCAAGATAAAAGACGTAGGGGCGGCTATCAGCCGCCCGCGATCCGAACACAGGTGTCATCTGTGGTGCATTTATCACGCGTGTCATTGCGAGTTCCCTGCAATTTTCCTTGAAAAATTGCAGGGAATATGTTATATGTAGAGTATCAAAACGAAAAGGGTGAAAGCATGCGCAGATAATCTGAATGACGAGAGCAGAATACCTTCGGATGGCCCACATAGCTGGGCCTTGTTCTGCTGCCGATTTCAGATCAGATGCGCAATTACCATGCCTTGAGAGGCGTGGTCTGTCTTTGCGGATGAATCTGCCTTCGGCAAGCCGAAGGCAGATTTTTTGTTGAAAAGGAGCTTTTTCCATGCTGCAAATCAGAAATTTATCGATCACCCATAAAAAAGACCTGCGGCCCCTGCTGCGGGATTTCGACCTGACCCTGAATCCCGGCGAAAAGGCTGCCATCATCGGCGAGGAGGGCAACGGAAAATCCACCCTGCTGAAACTGATCTGCGATCCGTCTCTGGTATCGGACTATGTGGAGTTCGAGGGAGAAATCTCGAAAAAAGGTCTGCGCCTGGGTTATCTGCCCCAGGAGCTTCCGGCGGAGGCCGGACGGATGACAGCAGGGGAGTTCTGCGCCAACAGCCCATCCTTCTGGGCGCAGTCTCCCAGAGAGCTGGCTGCCCTGGCCCGGCTGCTGTCCATTCCCGCGGCGCTGTTTACAGGCGACCAGCCCATGGCGTCTCTGTCTGGAGGAGAGAAGATCAAGCTCCAGCTGGCAGTCCTGTTGACGGAACAGCCGGATGTGCTTTTATTGGATGAGCCATCCAACGATCTCGACCTGGAGACCCTGGAGTGGCTGGAGGAATTTCTGCAAACCTGCCCTCAGGCGGTGCTCTACATCTCCCACGACGAAACGCTCCTGGAGCGCACGGCTGAGATGGTGATCCATCTGGAGCTGGTGCGGCGAAAGACAACGCCCCGCTGGACCGTTGCAAGGTTACCATATCAAGATTATGTAAATCAACGTTTGTCCAAGCTGGCGCATCAGACCCAGATGGCCCGCCGGGAGCAGGCGGACTATCGGGCCAAAATGGAGAAATTCCGCCAAATCCAGGCCAAAGTGGAGCATCAACAGGCCACCATATCCCGGCAGGACCCCCATGGCGGACGGCTGCTGAAAAAGAAGATGCACGCCGTCCAGTCCATGGGCCGGCGCTTTGAAAAGGAAAAGGCGCGCATGACGCAGCTGCCGGACGTGGAGGAGGCGATCTTCCTGCGTTTTCCTTCGGAAACGTCGGTTCCAGCAGGGAAGGTTGTGCTGGATTTGGCTCTGCCGGCATTGACGGTGGAGGGCCGGGTTCTGGCAAAGAATGTAGCGCTCCATGTGGAGGGCCCGGAGAAGCTGTGCATCATTGGCCGCAATGGGGTGGGGAAGACCACGCTCCTGCGGCAGATTGCTGCGCAGCTGCTGCCCCGAACGGACATCCGGGCGGCCTATATGCCTCAGAACTATGAGGAGCTGCTGCCTGCGGATCAAACAGCAGTTGAATTTCTCAACCGCAGCGGGAGCAGGGAAGAGGCCACAAGAATTCGTAATTTTCTGGGCAGCGTCAAATATACGCCCCAGGAGATGGAACACCCGGTGTCTGAGATGTCCGGCGGACAGAAGGCCAAGCTGCTGTTTCTGAAGCTGATTTTGGACGGAGCCAACGTTTTGATTCTTGATGAACCAACCCGCAACTTCTCACCCCTGTCCAATCCGGTGATCCGGGAGATCCTGCGGGACTACCGGGGGTGCATCATCAGCGTCTCCCATGACCGGAAATACATGGAGGAGGTCTGCACCAAGCTCTGCGGACTCACGTCCGAGGGCCTGACCTGTGTCTGGTAACAAAACGGAGAATTCAATGAATTGTTGAATTTTGCTCAGACATACCTCGATTGAATTCAAGTAAACGTTGGTGTATAATTCAATTGTCGATGGAAAGGAGGCCTCTTACCTATGACAAACAACGTTGGTATGAATATCTCAGAGCTTCGGCGGAAAGCGGGACTGACCCAGGAGCAGCTGGGAAAGGCCGTGGGCGTATCGACGCAGGCCGTCAGCCGCTGGGAGTGCGGCGGCACACCGGACATTACCCTGCTGCCGGCCATTGCCGACCGCCTGGGCGTGTCCATCGACCGTCTGTTCGGCCGCGACAATGCCCACACGGACGTGATGGAGCTGGCCGCAAATTATATGGTCAGCCTGCCCCAGCAGGACCGGGCGGCATGGCTTTGCAAACTGCTCTGGAAATGCGCCAACCGCTGGGTTTCGATCCCATTTTCCGACTGGGATGCGCTGGACTATCTGGATGATTTTCTGGTTCAGACGCCCACGGAGACGGAATCCCATTGGGCGCGCAGCGAGCTTGCCTTTGACGACAGTATGCTGTTGGGATCGCCCAACAGACAGCTGCACTTCTTCCTGGTGGCCGAGGAGCCGGAGGAAGGTTATCTGCCCTATTTGTTGAGCCCGGCGCAGTACGAGACGCTGTTCCGGACCCTGGCGGCGCCCCATAGCGTGGAGGTGCTGTTCTACCTGTACCAATGCCGCCTGAAATCCTATATTCTTCCCGGGACGATCGCTGCCCGGCTGAAGCTGGATGTGGATGCCGTACGCGCCATTCTGGAGCAGCTTCACCAGGCGCGTCTGGTGGAGGTCACGGATGTGGAGATGGAGAGCGGCATGGAAAAGGCCTATCAGGCCCGTGAATCGGTGGGGATTGTGCCGTTTTTCCTGTTCGCCCGCTGGATTCAGGAGAAGGACGCCTATTTTCTAGCAGCGCAGGTGCGCAAAACTCCGATTTTCAGAAAGGATGATTCTCAATATGCAGCAGACAGACAAAAAAGCCGCCCGCAGGGAGCTGACCCGGGCCATCTACCGGAATAACCATCTTCGGTTTTTCGCAACCGTTCTGCTCCTGGCCGGCGACGCGGCTGCCGGTATGATCGGAAGCTGGTTCCTGGGACAGGTGCTGGATACCATCACGGTGGGAAGCATGTCCCGCTTGCTGCGTCTGACCATCGGCGTGGCGGTTTTCACCCTGGTCATGACACTGCTTACCAGCATTCAGCACCGCTGCAAGAGCCGTTTCATCCAGCGGGGCCTGACCCAGTATAAGGAGACGGCCTTCCACCGCATTTCCCAGAAGAGCATTGCCGCCTTCACCCGGGAAAACAGCGCCACCTACATCTCGGTTCTGACCAACGACACCGGCTCCATCGAAGAAAACTACCTCAACCGCACCCTGCTGCTGGTTTTCTACTGCATCAGCTTTTTAGCTGCCCTCTGCATGATGCTCTATTACAGCTGGCAGGTGACGTTGCTGGCCCTGGTGCTCAGTGCGCTGCCCATCCTGGTGTCCGTGGCCATGGGCAAGGAGCTGGTGGTCCGGGAAGAGGCCCTCAGTGACGGAAACGGCCGGTTTGTGGCCCAGATCAAGGATCTGCTCAGCGGTTTTTCCGTGGTCAAGAGCTTCCGGGCGGAAGCGGAAGCCACGCAGCTGTTCCAAAAGGCCAATCAGGATGTGGAACAGGTCAAATTCAGCCGCCGGTGGATGGAAGCCCTGGTGACCGTCATGACAGGAAATCTCTGCGGTTCTGTGGTGCAGTTCGGCCTGTTCCTGTTCAGCGCCTATCTGGCCATCCGCGGCCATATGACCGCCGGCACGGTGCTGATTATCACCAATCTGGCCAACTATCTGATCCAGCCCATCAGCGTGGTGCCCCAGTACCTGGCCAGCCGCAAGGCCGCCAGCGGCCTGATCGACAAGCTGGCGGATCTGATCTGCCGCAACGCCGAGACCTCCGGCGAAGCCCTGGAGCCGGTTCTCCATGACGCCATTGAGCTGGACAACGTCAATTTCTCCTACGATCCGGAAAAGCCGGTGCTGCGGAATATCTCCGCCCGCTTCGAGGCCGGTAAGAGCTATGCTGTGGTGGGCGGCTCCGGCTCCGGAAAATCCACAATGCTCAATCTGCTTCTGGGCAGCTTCCGGGACTATGGCGGCGAGATCCGCTTTGACGGCAAGGAGCTGCGCAGCGTGGCTCCGGAAAGTCTCTATGACCTGATGTGCATCATGCAGCAGAACGTGTTCATCTTTGACAGCGATATCCGCTCCAATGTGACCATGTTCCGGGACTTCCCCGACGAGGCCGTGGAGCGCGCCATGGATATGGCGGGTCTGACGGCACTGGTGCGGGAAAAGGGGCCGGACTACCGCTGCGGCGAAAACGGCGCGGGCCTGTCCGGCGGTGAGAAGCAGCGCATTGCCATTGCCCG
Source organism: Oscillospiraceae bacterium (assembly GCA_016296235.1). Lineage (GTDB taxonomy): Bacteria > Bacillota > Clostridia > Oscillospirales > Oscillospiraceae > Avoscillospira. Next base: position 1,062 of record JAEDJR010000014.1, on the reverse strand, counting down.
CTGCCTCCTGCGCCATACGCCGGTGCTGCTCATGGATGAGGCCACAGCGGCCCTGGACGCCAAGACATCCTTTGAAGTCACCGACGCCATGCTGAACATCGACGGCCTGACCCGGATCATGGTCACCCATCGCCTGGAGGAGGGAATTCTCCGCCGCTGCGACCAGATTCTGGTTCTGCGTCAGGGTACCGTCTGCAGCCAGGGCACCTTCGATCAGCTGATGGAAGAAAAGGGGTACTTCTATTCTCTGTATACGGTTGCAAATGGCTGAGAAATCCGGTATGCTAGGGGAGAGGTGATTGCCTGTGGCGGATAACTATGAAGCCTGGCGCCGGGACTGGCGCGCCCGCTTTTGCTCGTTGGATCATAAGGAGCTGCAGAGAAAGCTTCCGTTTCTGGAGCTGGATGACCGATGGCTGACGGTGCCCTATTTCTCTCAGCCCTGCCCCATCTCCCGGTCAGACGGCGTTATGACGGCGCCGGGGGGCATGAAGTCCTTTTCCCTGTATGATGAATTGAATATATTCACCATGCTCTGGTATTCCCGGGAGGGCGCCCATCTCACCGGCGAATGGCTGCCCTTTGAGTCTCTGCGCAGCGCCGGACCCTACGGACCGGCGTTCCGAAGCGGGAATCTGAAGCCTCTTGCCGCGACGTTTTCCGGACACGGGGATGCATTGCGGGATGCGCTTCTGGCCTTTGGCGGACGAAAGCTCCCCACCGGAGACGTGGGGTATGAGATCGGTGTGTTTCCCTGTATCCCCATGCGGGTACTGTTCTGGGAGGGCGACGAGGAGTTCCCGGCCCAGGCCAACCTGCTCTTCGACCGCAGCGCCCCGGATTTCATCCATGTGGAGAGCGTCGTCACCATCGCCTCCGCCGCCCTGCGCCACCTGGCGGAGTACGCGGATTTGCCCATCAGAGAATAAGCAAAAAACAGGCCCCGCCGGGCGGTGCAGCTATCTTGTTTGTACCATACATGCGAAAGGAGCGCATAGAAATGCGCTCCTCAGACTGTCGAAAAAGTCCAGCTAGTGCTGGGCTTTTTCGTATATTGCTGGT
>JAEDJR010000165.1 GCA_016296235.1 Oscillospiraceae bacterium | reverse complement strand
GTCCCGGAAGCTCATAGGCGGTACCCCACGCCCCGGACGGTGCGGATAAAGTCCGCCGCCCCGATTTGCCCCAGCTTTTCCCGGAGCCTTCCGACGTTCACATACAGCGTATTGCCGTCGATGTACATGCCGTTAGTCCACAGGTCTTCGATCAGCTCGTCCCGGGTGCAGACATCCTTCTGCATCAGGCACCACAGGATACGAGCCTCGTTTTTCGTCAGTTCCACGGCGGTTCCGCCGTATATGGCCTTCATGCCCGGCAGATCCAGCGTCAGACCCCGGACGGCCAGCGTATCGGTTCCTGTTCTTTCTCAGCCCACATGGTCATCCGCGTTCCTGTTCTGAAAGAGAGACTTCCGGTTCGCGTCGTAGCCCGGTCGGCAGAGATGGATTGCCAGCTCCTCCAGGGACGCGGCAGCGGCCAGGACGCAGACGAACCAGCTGTATCCAACGCCCGCCGGCGTGACGATGAAATAGGGCAGCAGGAAAACCGCCGCTCCGGTCAGCTTGTTCAGCCAGGTATGCAGAGACGCAAAGCGATGATACTTGATCGCCGCCGTGCCATAGGAAGCCAGCCGCACAACCAGAATGCCCGCCACGGCATACCAGATTTCCGCCGGCAGGGTCTGCTGCAAAACCGGGAAGAGCCGCACCAGCATTGTGCCGTAAAACAGCAAATCCGCAATACTGTCCAGCCTTGCGCCGAACTCGCTGACCGTCCCCGTTTTTCGGGCAATCCATCCGTCCAGCACATCGGTCAGACCGGTGAGAGTATAGACAATCAGGAACCCGGGGGATTGCAGCGGCAGGATCGCCAGAAAAAGAGAGAGCATCATCCGGGCTGATGTGATGGTATCCGCCGTATTCCATTTGTGACCTTCATGTTTGTCGCTATGCACAGACTGTGTCCTTCTTTCCGTTATGGTCTGCTCCCCACGGGCATGCCTTCCCTGATTCTACAGGAAAAACCCATTGGAAGAAAGGCGGGTGTTCGAGCTGTTTGTGTCGGTTTTTCAGGTGCCCGCCTGCAGCTGCGGCCCGAAAAACCGGCAGATCTTTTCACCCGGATTGGCGTACTTCAGGTATACAATGTTGAACTCCCGCACCACGGTTTCTCCCCGGATCGCGAACTTCGCCAGCGCCGGGTCGGAATCGGCCAGAATGTTATACACGAAGGACACGCCGAAGCCCTGCTTCACCAGATCCAGAATCACATTGAAGCTGGAAATGCAGATGTGCCGCTGGAACCGCTGCAGGGACTCGTTGTAGCCCCGCAGCTCCTGCTCCAGAATGGCACGGGTGCCGGAGCCGTCCTCCCGGTGGATGATGGTTTCCTTCAGCAGCTCCTCCATGGTGACCTCCCGCGCCGCGAAGGGGTGATCCTTCCGGCAGATGCCCACGAAGGGCTCCCGGCGCAGAAGGATGTTGTCGAAGAGGGTTTTGTCAAAGAACCCTTCCACCACGGCGAAATCCAGCTTGTTTTCCTCCAGCAGCCGCAGAAGATGCTCCGTGTTGTCCACCAGCAGGGTCAGGGCGTTGTCCGGGCTCTGCAGATAACGGTGGATGTCATCCTTCAGGTAGTAGTCGCCGATGGTTTTGGTGGCGCCCACCCGAAGACTGTGGATGGGGTTATTTTCCAGCTTTTCCAGAAGATCCTGCTCCTGTAATTTCATCGCCCGGGCATATTGTTCCAGCACCGCCGCCGCCTCGGTTTTCTTCAGGCGGCGGTTTTCGTATTCAAACAGCTTCCGCCCGTATTGATTCTCCAGAGAGCGGATCTGCTGGGTGACGGCGGGCTGGGTAATGCCCAGCAGTTCTGCGGTTTTCCGGAAGTTCATCACCTTGCACAGCAGCAAAAAGGTGTTGATGCGATGATCCAGCATACCGGCCCTCCTTCATAAAATTATCTTATCGTTCTATAATGTTTATTTGAGTTGATTTTATCATAAAACGTATGCTATAATCAAGAAAAATCAAAAGAAAAATACTTGAACAGCAGAAAAACAGAGGATCCGGAGAGCCAAACTATCATACATAAAGGAGACACGCGTATGAACATTGTTGTCATTGGCGGCGTTGCCGCCGGTACCAAGACCGCTGCCAAGCTGATGCGCCGGGACCGCAGCGCCAAGGTCACCGTTTACACCAAGGGCAAGGACATTTCCTATGCCGGCTGCGGCCTGCCCTACTATGTGGGCGGCAGCATCGAGACCCGGGAGGAGCTGATCGTCAACACCCCCGCTAAGTACATGGGCCTGACCGGTGTGGAGGTCAAGACCGGGATGGAGGCTGTGGCGGTTGACGCTTCCGCCAAGACCGTGACCTTCGCAAACGGCGAAGTGGTCTCCTACGATAAGCTGGTCATCGCCACCGGCGCCGTGCCCTTCGTTCCCGATGTTGCCGGCGTCAACCTGCCCGGTGTGTTCACCATGCGGACCCCCGACGATGCCATCGGCCTGCGGGCTTATGTGGATGAGAACAAGTGCCGCAGCGCCGTTGTTGTGGGCGGCGGCTTTATCGGTCTGGAAATCGCCGAAAACCTCCTGGCCAAGGGCCTGAAGGTCACCGTGGTGGACATGGCGTCTCAGGTCATGCCCAACCTGTTCGACGCCGAGGTCGCCGACTATATCCGCCGCAAGCTGCAGGCCAAGGGCATCCGGATCGTGACCGGCGCCGGCCTGGAGGCCGTGCTGGGCGGCGAGAAGGCCACCGGCATCCGCACCGCCGTGGGCGGCTTCGAGGCTGACGTGGTGGTCATGGCCATCGGCGTCCGTCCCGCAACCGCGTTCCTGCATGATTCCGGCATCGAGATGTTCAAGGGCACCATCGTCGTGGACAAGCACCAGAGAACCAACCTGGACGACATCTACGCCGTGGGCGACTGCGCGCAGGTATACAACCGCATCACCGGCCAGGGCCAGTGGTCCGCCATGGGCTCCACCGCCAACATCACCGGCCGGCTGCTGGCCAGGAACCTGACCGGCGCGGAAGAATCCTACGGCGGCTGTCTGGGAACCGGCGTTGTCAAGCTGGCGGAAGGCCTGAACGCAGGCCGTACCGGCCTGACCGAGGCACAGGCCGCCGCTGCCGGTTACGATGTGATCACCGCCACCTGCGTCACCGACGACAAGGCCCACTACTATCCCGATGCCTCCACCTTCGTGACCAAGCTGATTGCCGACAAGACCTCCCATAAGCTGCTGGGCATCCAGGTTCTGGGCGGCGGCAGCGTTGACAAGATGGTTGACATCGCCGTGACCGGCATCGCCATGGGCGCCAGGGTCGAGGACTTCGACACTCTGGACTTCGCTTACGCACCGCCCTTCTCCACTGCCATCCATCCCTTTGTCCAGGCCTGCTACATTCTGGAGAACAAGCTGGCCGGCGAGTATGAGAGCATGACCCCCGCCGAGTACCTGGCCGGCAAGGCCAGGGGCTACCAGATCATCGACGTCAGCCCCGCCCCCGCCATTCCCGGCGCCAAGTGGGTGGACCTGGCGAAGGTCACCGGCCCCATCGAGGGCCTTGGCAAGGAGGACAAGCTCCTGCTGGTCTGCGCCAGAGGCAAGCGCGGCTACTTCCTGCAGAACCGTTTGAAGGCCTACGGCTACACCAACACCCGCGCCCTGGAAGGCGGCCTGTTCGTGAACAATGTGAAGGTCGCCTTCGAAGGCGGCAAGCTGCCCCCCGAGGAAATCAAGCGTGTGAAGGCCCTGGGCTGCCTGCAGGACAAGCGGTTCCCCGATGTCTTCAATGTCCGTATCATCACCCGCAACGGCAAGATCACGTCCGAGGAGCATCGTGTGGTTGCGGAGGCCGCCGATAAGTTCGGCTCCGGCGAGGTGACCATGACCACCCGCCTGACCCTGGAAATCCAGGGCGTCAAGCACGAGAACATTCAGCCCCTGATCGACTTCGTGGGCGAGCACGGCCTGTCCACCGGCGGTACCGGCTCTCTGGTGCGCCCCGTGGTTTCCTGCAAGGGCACAACCTGCCAGTACGGCCTCATCGACACCTTCGGCCTGTCCGATCGCATCCACGAGAAGTTCTACGTCGGCTATCACGGCGTGACCCTGCCCCACAAGTTCAAGATCGCCGTCGGCGGCTG
>JAEDJR010000164.1 GCA_016296235.1 Oscillospiraceae bacterium | reverse complement strand
GGTTGATCCCATGAGCAGTACCTACGGCGAGCGGTTTCGCTTCACCATTTTCGGCCAGTCCCATTCTCCCGCCATCGGCGTGACCATCGAGGGGATTCCCGCCGGGTTTGCCATCGACATGGACCGGCTGCGTGCGTTTCTCTCCCGCCGGGCGCCGGGGAACTCCCCCACGGCCACGGCCCGGAAGGAGGCCGACCTGCCGGAATTCGTCTCCGGCCTGGTGGGAAACGTCACCTGCGGCACGCCCCTGACGGCCCTCATCCGCAACACCAATACCCGCTCCGGGGACTACGACAACCTGCGGGACTGCCCCCGGCCCGGCCATGCCGACTTCACGGCCCAGGCCCGCTACGGCGGGTTCCAGGACGTGGCCGGCGGCGGCCACTTCTCCGGCCGGCTGACGGCTCCCCTGTGCATCGCCGGCGGGATCTGCCTGCAGCTGCTGGAGGCCCAGGGAATCACCGTGGCGGCCCACATCCAGTCCATCGAGAACGTGGAGGACGGCCGGTTCGACCCGGTTTTGGTGGACGCCGCCCAGCTCCGCGCCCTGCTGCAGAAGCCCTTCCCGGTGCTGCGGGACAGCGCCGCCGGGGAGATGGAGGCCGCCATCCTCCGGGCCAAGGGGGAGCTGGACTCCGTGGGCGGCGTCATCGAGTGCGCCGCCGTGGGCCTGCCCGCCGGCTGGGGCGACCCCATGTTCGGCGGCCTGGAAAACCGCATCGCCCAGGTTGTCTTCGGCATTCCCGCCGTCCGGGGCCTGGAATTCGGCACGGGCTTCGAAGCCGCCCGCCTGCGGGGCAGCGTCCACAACGATCCCTACTATTATAATCCGGCGGGCATGGTGCGCACGGCCACCAACCACCACGGCGGCATTCTGGGGGGAATCTCCTCGGGCATGCCCCTGGTGTTCCGCCTGGCCGTGAAGCCCACCCCCTCCATCGCCCGGGCCCAGGACAGCGTCAGTCTGTCCCGGGGCGAGAACGCAAAGCTGGAAATTCACGGCCGCCACGATCCCTGCATTGTGCCCCGGGCCGTCCCCGTCGTGGAAGCGGCAGCCGCGGCGGCGATCTATGACGCATATCTTTGTGCGCGATAAGCACCCCATGTCCCCCCTTTACAGGGGGGTGCCGAGTGAAACGAGGCGGGGGGTTGCCGCAAGTTTGCAATTTCCCCGTAGCTCGATCAAATTGCGTATCGACACAACCCCCAGTCAGCTCCGCTGACAGCCCCCTGTATAGGGGGCACGAGGGGTTTCTGATAATTATCAAAACGGAGGTTTGTTATGGACTTACAAGATTATCGCAGGCAGATTGACGAGATCGACGACCAGTTGGTGCAGCTGTTCGCCCAGCGGATGGCTGTGGCCAGTGGCATCGCCCAATACAAGCAGGAGCAGGGCCTGCCGGTGCTGGACGCGGGACGGGAGCGGGCCAAGCTCAACGATGTCTGCGCCAAGGTGCCCCCCCAGATGCGGAACTACACCTCCGTGCTCTACTCCTCCCTGTTCGAGCTGAGCCGCTCTTATCAGAGCCAGCTCATGCCCCAGTACACGGACCTGTGCCGGAAAATCCAGGCCTCCATCGAAAACACCCCCAAGCTGTTCCCCCAGGATGCCTCGGTGGCCGTCTGCGGCGTGGAGGGCGCCTACGCCCAGATCGCCGCGGAGAAAATGGTGAAAATGCCCTCCATTTTGTACTTCAAGGACTTCGGCGGCGTGTTCTCCGCCATTGAAAACGGCCTGTGCCAGTACGGCGTAGTGCCCATCGAGAATTCCACCGCCGGCTCCGTCAAAAAGGTCTACGACCTCATGGTGGGCCACCACTTCTCCATCGTCCGCTCGGTGCGCCTGAAAATCGACCACAATCTGCTGGCCAAGCCCGGCACCCGCTTGGAGGACATCCGGGAAATCTTCTCCCACGAGCAGGCCATCAGCCAGTGCGCCGGCTTCCTGAGCACCCTGGACAAGGACGTGAAGGTCACCGCCGTGTCCAACACGGCCCTGGCCGCCGAGATGGTGGCCCAGTCGGGCCGCACCGACGTGGCCGCCCTCAGTTCCCGCAGCTGCATCGACCTCTACGGCCTCAAGGCCCTGAAGCGCAGCGTCCAGGACCAGGGCAACAACTACACCCGGTTCATCTGCATCTCCAAGAACCTGGAGATCTACCCCGGCTCCAACCACACCTCCATCATGCTGACCACGGCCCACAAGCCCGGCGCCCTGTACAAGATCCTGGCCCAGTTCTACGCCCTGGGCATCAACGTGACCAAGCTGGAGAGCCGCCCCATCCCCGACCGGGACTTTGAATTCATGTTCTATTTCGACCTGGAGACCTCCATCTACTCCGACGAGTTCATCCAGATGATCTGCGAGCTGTCCGCCAACACCGAGGACTTCGCCTACCTGGGCTCGTACTCGGAAGTGGTGTGAAAATGATGAATGCGGAATGCTGAATGCAGAATGCAGAATTTACGGTTCGCCTGTCATTGCGAGGCCCCGCAGGGGCCGTGGCAATCCGTACCCTTTGCAGGCAGCTGCGTTTCTTGCCCAACTGCCAAACGGCGCGCCGGGTCGTCGCGCCCTACAGGCTTCTGCTGTTTCACAGCAATGACAGAGGAAGAACGAAATCTGCGGCAATCCATCGGCGCATTCCCATTCTGCATTTATCATTCTGCATTTTGCATTTCAAAACTCCGGAGGTGTTTTGATGAACTGCGGACTCCTGGGCCGGAAGCTGGGACACAGCTATTCTCCGGCCATCCACGCCATGCTGGCGGACTATGAATACCGGCTCTATGAGCGGGAGCCGGAGCAGCTGGCGGAATTCCTGCAAGCCGGGCCCTGGCAGGGCCTCAATGTGACCATTCCCTACAAAAAAGACGTGGTGCCGTACTGCGCCGCCCTCTCCCCTCTGGCGGCGGAGCTGGGCAGCGTCAACACTCTGGTGCGGCGGCCCGACGGCACCATCTTCGGCGACAACACCGACGCCTGGGGCTTTGAGGCCATGGTCCGGCGGCTGGGGGTGGACTGCCAGGGCAAACAGGCTTTGGTTTTGGGCAGCGGCGGGGCCTCCGTGACGGTTCAGGCGGTGCTGCGGCATCTGGGGGCGGCGGTGACGGTGATCTCCCGCTCCGGCCCGGACAACTACGAAAACCTGGACCGGCACCGGGACGCGGCCATTCTGGTCAACACCACCCCCGTGGGCATGTACCCCAAAAACGGCGAGACCCCCGTGGATCTGGCCCGCCTGCCCAAGCTGGAGGCCGTCCTGGACGTGGTCTACAACCCGGCCCGGACGCGGCTGATTTTGGACGCCCAGGCCCGGGGGATCCCCTGCGAATCGGGCCTTTACATGCTGGTGGGCCAGGCGGCCCGGGCCAGCGAGCTGTGGACCGGCCGGGAGGTTCCGCCGGAGCAGCTGGAGCAGGTCTGGCGGGCCGTGGGGGCGTCCATGGAAAATATCGTGCTCATCGGCATGCCCGGCAGCGGCAAGTCCACCGTGGGACAGGCCCTGGCCCAGGCCCTGGGCCGGCCCTTTGTGGACGCGGACACAGAGCTGACCCGCCGCATCGGCCCCATTCCGGACTTCTTCGCCGCCCACGGGGAGGAGGCCTTCCGCCGGGAGGAGACGAAGATTCTGGCGGAGCTGGGGGCCAGATCGGGTCTGGTGCTGGCCACCGGCGGCGGCTGCGTCACGGTGGCGGAAAACTACGACCTGCTGCACCAGAACGGCTCCATCCTCTGGCTGCGGCGGGATCTGGACAAGCTGCCCACCGACGGCCGCCCCGTAAGCCAGCGGGACGGCGTGGCGGCCATCTACCAGCGGCGCAAACCGCTGTACGAACGCTTCGCCGACCGGATTGTGGACAACAACGGCCCGGTGGAGGAAACGGTGGCAGCCATTCTATAGCGAACAGCCTCGTCCCCCCTCTCCAGGGGGGTGCCGAGTGAAACGAGGCGGGGGGTTGTTTCAAGTTTGCAATCTTCCCGTTGCTCGATCAAATTGCGTATCGACACAACCCCCAGTCAGCTTCGCTGACAGCCCCCTGCAGAGGGGGCACAAGGGGCGCACACAAGGAGGGAACATTCATGCGCATTCTCGTCCTGAACGGACCCAACCTCAATCTCCTGGGCGTCCGGGAGCCGG
>JAEDJR010000163.1 GCA_016296235.1 Oscillospiraceae bacterium | reverse complement strand
AAGTCCTGCGCCGCGTCGGGGTTCTTCGACACATTCAGCACGGCGGCGGGATAGATGACCTGGCCGCACATTTCGGCAGTGGCCGTGTCCACCACGGTCAGGCCGGCGGAGAAGGCGTCGGTGGCGTAGATGATGCCGCAGTCCACGGCGGACTCGGAGACCTGGGTGGTGACTTCCTTCACATTGGAACCGTAGGTGAGGCAGCCGGCAGCAGCCAGCTCCTCTTCCGACAGGCCGAAGAAGGCGAGAATCTTCTGGGTGTACTGGCCGACAGGCACGTCCGAGTTGCCCATGGCCAGCAGTACGGTGCCGGCCTCCAGACCGGCCTTCAGGTCGCCATAGGACTGCACGCTTGCGGGATTGCCCTCAGGAACGGCCAGGGCGACCTTGTTCTCCAGGATGTTGAACCGGGTACCCGCCAGGACAAAGTCCAAACCGTCGGTGTTGACTGCGGAATCGGCGGTGATGTCCAGCTGATTCATCTGCTTCTGGCCGGCGGAGATGAACACGTCGCAGTCAGCACCCTCCTGAATCTGCGTTTTCAGGGTGCCAGAGGAGTCAAAATTGAACACGATGGTCACGTTGGGATGCTGTTCCATATATATCTCGCCCAGCTTGGTCAGGGTTTCGGTCATGGAAGCGGCGGCAAAGACGATCAGCTCCACCTGGGGCTCCGGCTCCGGTTCAGGCTCCGGTTCGGTGGCGACGTCCTCAACGGGCGTTTCGGAAGACGTCTGCGCGGTCTGGTCAGGCGCGTCGGGCTCCTTTCCGGTTTTCTGGCCGCAGCCGGCAAACAGGCACAGAGCCATGCATGCCGCGAGCAGCAGTGCGATGAACTTTTTCATGGAATATCTCCTTGCCTTGGTGGTTCTGCACAAAGTATAGCGGATTCCCCATGAAAAGTATGTTGTTTCAACAACGTTCTTTTTTGGCGGAGCTGTGATACAATAAAACAGAGGTGGTCATTTTGGAAGTATTACAGGCATTGCGAACCTGCGAGCTGTTCCGAACCCTGCCGGAGGCTGTGGTGGAACGGGAAATCCTGCCCCGGGGCAGGATGCGGGAATACGCCCGTGGAGAGTTTCTCATCATGCCCCAGGAACAGGTGGACAACCTGGGCGTGCTGCTTGCGGGCCGGGTTCACCTGATGCATCTGTTTGACAACGGCTGCTGCAATCTGGCCGATGTACTCCAGCCGCCGGAGCTGGTGGGTGCGGATCTGGTCTGCACCAGAACCCGGCGGTCGCCCTATCACGCCATGGCAGAGACGCCGGTGAGCCTGTTTCTCTTTCCCGCAAGCTTGCTGCTGGAGCCGGGCGCTCTTTCGGAGGACAGCCGTCAGACAGCGATGCGCCGGCTGGTGACCCTGATTTCCCAGGAGAATATGAAGAAAGAATACCGTCTGGCAATCCTGTCTCAGCGGGGATTGCGGGAGCGGATCATGGCCTATCTGACCATGCAGGCCAATAAGCGCGGCAGCGGAACCCTGACCATTCCCATGTCCCGGGAGGAAATGGCCGACTTTCTCTGCGTCAACCGCAGCGCCCTATCCCACGCCCTCAGCTGTATGCAGCGGGAGGGACTGCTGCGCTTTGAAAAAAATGTGTTTACGCTCCCACATTGGGAGCCGCCGGAGGGCCCGGCCTGAAAAAAGGACCTGCCGCAAAATGTGCGCGTCCCATTTTGCGGCAGGTCTTTTGTCTATATACAGGCTTCCGGGCGGATGTCCTCTTCCGGGGCGTCCTGGGGTATGCGGCAGCGCAGACGGCGCAGGCACAGATAGGCAGTGGGAATCAGGAAACAGATGGCGACCAGCCAGGCGGTCGGGTGGCCCAGGCACGCGCCCAGATAGCCGAACCGGGGTACCAGCAGGGAAGCCACGGCTACACGGCCGATCATCTCCAGCACACCGGAGAGAATGGCCAGGTTGGAGTAGCCCATGCCCTGAATGGCGAATCGGAAGCCGTTAATCAGTCCCACGGCCCAGCTGGAAGCCGCCACAATGACCAGGAATTGCCGCACCAGGGCAATGATCTCAATTTCGGAGCCATCCAGGAACAGCAGGGCGATGGTGGGCGTCAGGAACCAGGCAATGACCAGATAAATCAGACAATAGACGATGCTGAAGACCACCGCCACCCGCAGACCGCTGCGGATGCGCTGGAGCCGGTGCGCGCCCACGTTCTGACCGCAGTAGGTGGCCATGGCGGTGCCCAGGGAGTCAAAGGGGCAGCTGAAGATCTGTGCGAGCTTGTTTCCGGCGGCCATGGCGTTGACGCTGGCGGTGCCCAGGGTATTGACGGCGCTCTGCAGGGTCACGGAGCCGATGGCCGTGATAAAATACTGCAGCGCCATGGGAACGCCGTTGGCCAGAAGCTGGGCGGCATCATTCCAGCGGAACCGCAGCTCTCCCGGCTGGAACCGGAGCATGGGAAGCTTTTTTCCCATATACCACAGGCACAGCAGCCCGGAGATTCCCTGGGACAGATTGGTGGCCCAGGCTGCACCGGCCACGCCGAAGCCCAGCACGGGGATGAACAGCAGATCCAGCGCCACGTTGAGCACTGCGGCCAGCGCCAGAAACAGCAGGGGACTGCGGCTGTCGCCCACGGCGCGAATCATGGCGGCGGTGGTGTTGTAGAGCATCACAAAGGGAATGCCCCAGAAGATCCAGTAGATGTAGTCAAAGGCGTATGGATAGGTTTCCGCCGTGGTATGCATGGCGGAGAGGATCCGCCCGCAGAAGCTCAGAACCACGGTCATGATCGCGATGGCGAAAAAGGCGCACAGATAGACTGCGCTGGCCAGATAGCGGCGCAGCTGGGGCAGATCCCGGGCGCCGAAGGCGTTGGCTGCCGGGATGCCGAAGCCCATGCACAGACCGATGCAGGAGCCGAGAATCATAAAATTCAGGGAACCTGTGGAGCCGACGCCGCCCAGGGCGTCCACACCCACGAATTTTCCCACAATCATGGTGTCCACCAGGTTATAAACCTGCTGCAGCAGCAGGCCCAGGAGGATGGGAACGGTAAACTGCAAAATCACGCGGGCAGGATTGCCCCGGGTTAAATCCCTGGTCATATGCTTCCGCCTTTCCTCAAAAAAGCTGAAACCATATTATATCGTTCAGAACGAAAAAATCAAGGCTTAAACCATACAATATGCATAATTTAATTCTTGTTTTTTTGTGCAGGAAGCTGCACGAATCGAAAAACGCCCCAGCCGGGGACCAGCCGGCGGAGCGTTTTTCGAAAAAGAAAAGAGGGGAAAAATGAAAAAGACAATCGCTTCTGACACTGTTATTATAGCCGGGGGATATTAAATATCTTAGTGAAAAGATGTGAAATATTTGTTAAATCCTTGGGAATTATGTCAAACGAAACGTTCATAAAAATATAACAAGTTCCGCCGGGGAAGCCTATTGACAATCCGGCGAAAAAGGATTACACTGGGCACAAATGAAATTAGCACTCATATCAAGAGAGTGCTAAAGCGCATGCACAGGAGGTGCAGTTATGAACGCACAAAAATATACGCAGAAGTCTCTGGCGGCCATCCAGGCGGCCCAGGAGCTGACGATTCAGAATGATAACCAGCAGATTGAGCAGATTCACATCCTGTCGGCCCTGCTGCGGCAGGACGACGGCCTGGTGCCGGCCCTGCTCAAGCGCATGGGCGTCACCGTGGAGAGCCTGGACGCGGCGGTGAATCAGGAATTGGCCAAGCTGCCCCGGGTCACCGGCTCCGGCCGGGAAACTGGGAAGTATTATATTGCCCGGCCCGTGGACGATATGCTCAACAAGGCCGAGGAAATTGCCGATTCCATGAAGGACGAGTATGTCTCCGTGGAGCATCTGCTGCTGGCCCTGATCGAAACGGCGGACAACACCATCAAAAATCTGTTCCGCACCTACAATATTACCAAGGAGGGCTGCCTGCAGACCCTGCAGACCATCCGCGGCTCCCAGCGGGTCACCACGGACAACCCCGAGACCACCTATGAGGCCCTGGAGAAATTCGGCACCGACCTGGTGAAGCGGGCCAGGGAGAAAAAAATGGACCCGGTCATCGGCCGGGATGAAGAAATCCGCAATGTCATCCGCATTCTGTCCCGCAAGACCAAGAACAACCCCGTGCTCATCGGCGAGCCCGGCGTGGGCAAAACCGCCAT
>JAEDJR010000162.1 GCA_016296235.1 Oscillospiraceae bacterium | reverse complement strand
ACCTGGTTCCGGCGCAACCCGGAGATCCGCTGGATTTTCCAGACGGAGCCGGCGGAGTTTGCAAGAACCTGGCAGGAAGCGGAGAAAATCATGAACAATTGACAATGATGGTGTCGCTTCGCGACATTTGTAATTGGTATGCAGCTGCTTGCGAACCATCCTTTGTTCTGATTTCAAAGGCAGAAACTAAAAATCAATCCCCGAAGGGGATACATACATTGTCAATTTTCAATTGTCAATTGTCAACTTCCTGATTCGACAGCATTCGCCCCTTGATTTCGGTTACCATGGAGAGACACCAAAGAAAGAAGGAGTGTTTCCCATGACAAAACCCGAAAACCTGCAAGACCGCTTTCTGAACCAGGCCCGCAAGGAGCGAACCACCCTGACGCTGTTTTTGATGAACGGCTTCCAGCTGCGGGGAACCATCGTCAGCTTTGACCAGTTCGCCGTGCTGGTGTTCTCCGAGGGCAAGCAGAACCTGATCTACAAGCATGCCATTTCCACCATCCAGCCCGCCGACCCGGTGAAAATAACCACGGCATGACGCCCTGCAGTGTTTTTGAACCTGCCCCGTAGGGGCGGCCCGATGTGGCCGCCCGCGTGCAGGCACCTGAAATCCCCGGGCGGCCACGCCGGGCCGCCCCTACGGAGAGAAGCGGATTGCCACGAGAATGCTGCACGGCGGCCAAGGGTCTGGCCGCCCTACAGTTAAGAAAGCCCAGCCGCCGCGGACGGGACAATGGGCTATGAGGAGCGATTCCATGAAACAAGGCAAAATCTATACCAAGGTCATATTGTGGCTCTTTCTGGGGGCGGTGGTGTGCTATTTCGGCTACTACGTCTTCTCCGCCATCTACGCGCCCCTGACCACGGCGACGGCCATGGAGTATGAGGCCGGCTCCGGCAGCTACACCACGGGCTATGTGGTCCGGGAGGAGCAGGTGGTTCTGTCCCACTACGACATCACCACCCTCCTGGTGTCCGAGGGGGAGCGGGTTGCCATGGGACAGTCCCTGGCCACCGGCTACCGCAGCACCGACGCCCAGGATCGCCAGAGCCGGATTCAGGAGCTGGAGCATCAGCTGGAACAGCTGGAGTACGCCTACTCCTACTCCGCCGACGCCGCCGGTCAGGCGGTGCTGGACAGCGAAATCCAGCTGCAGCTGGAGGACATGAACCAATATGTGGCCCGGCGGGACATGAATTCGGCCTTGGACCGCAGCGCCGCCGTCAAGGGATTGATTTTGCGCCGCACGTCCTCGGAGGAGGACAACGCCGCCATGTCCCAGCGGATCGGGGAGCTGAAGGAGGAGCTGGAAAGCCTGCGGGCGGCCTCCTCCGCCGATACCCGCACCGTGGCAGCGGACTGCAGCGGCTTCTTCTCCGGCAGCGTGGACGGATTTGAAAGCGTGCTGACCGTGGACGCCCTGCAGAAGCTGACCGTAGATCAGCTGCAGTCCCTGGAGCCGGAGGAGGTTCCGGAGACCGCCATCGGCAAGCTCATCCCCGGCAGCACCTGGTACTATGTGACCAGCGTGCCGGCGTCCATGGTGCAGGATGTCCGCAAGGGCGACCAGGTGCCCGTGACCTTCGCCTCGGTGTTCAACGACAACCTGGTCATGACCGTGGAGCGCCTGGGGAATGAGGAAAACGGCCAGCGCCTGCTGGTGTTGTCCTGCGACCGGTATATGCAGGACATCACCCTCCTGCGGGAGCAGTCGGCGGACGTGGTGTTCTCCTCCTATTCCGGCCTGCGGGTGCCCAAGGAGGCCATCCGCGTCACCGACGACCAGCGCACCGGCGTGTATGTGCTGGAGGGCAGCACGGCGGTGTGGAAATATGTGACCCTGCTCCATGACAACGGAGAAAGCTATGTGGTGGAGCTGGACAAGTCCTCCACGGACAACCTGTGGCCCGGCGACGAGATCATCGTGGGGGCCAGGGATCTTTACAACGGAAAGGTCGTGCGCTGATATGACAAAGATTGCGGAAAACGTGGCCCGAATCCGGGCGAAGATGGACGAAGCCGCCCGGGCCTGCGGCCGGGATCCGGCGGAGATTTCCCTGTGCGCCGCCACCAAGATGAACGACGCCGAGTCCGTGAAGGAGGCCGTAGCCGCCGGTGTGGACTGCTGCGGCGAAAACCGGGTCCAGGAGCTGCTGCAGAAGCAGCCCCAGGGGGCCTATGAGGGCGTCCCCGTCCACTTCATCGGCCACCTGCAGACCAACAAGGTCAGGCAGGTGGTGGGCAGGGTGGATCTGATTCAGTCCGTGGACCGGCCGGAGCTTCTGCAGTGCATCGAGAAAACGGCGGAGAAGCTGGGCCTGGTGCAGAACATCCTGCTGGAGGTCAATATCGGCGCCGAGGAGAGCAAATCCGGCTTCACTCCCGGCCAGACCATGGAGATTGCCGCACATATGTGCGAATATCCCCATTGCCGGCTCATGGGACTCATGGCAATTCCGCCAATTTCCGTCGAACCAGGTGGAAATTCCAAGTATTTTGCACAAATGCGTCAGCTTCTTGTTGACATAAGGGCAAAAAAATACGATAATGTCCATATGGTATGCCTGTCTATGGGCATGAGCGACGATTACTGCGACGCCATCGCGGAGGGCAGCACCATGATCCGCGTGGGCACCGCCATTTTCGGCGCCCGGCATTACGACGCGAAATAACCAGATTGATTTTGGAGGATATAGACCATGGGATTTATGGATGAACTGAAAAAGCTTGCACGCCCCTACGCCGAGGATGACGACGATTTTGATGATGATTTCGATGTGGAAGAGCGCCCCCGGGCTTCCCGCGCCAGCACCGCGCCCCGCACGGCGCCCCGCAGCTCCGCCTACGATGAGGTTCTGGACGACCTGAACAGCAGCAGCTCCGGCGCCTCCCGCACCGGCAGCGCCGCTTCCGGCCGCCGCAGCACCAGCGACAGCAAGGTGGTCAACATCAACACCACCACCCAGATGCAGGTGGTCCTGGTGAAGCCCGACCGCTTTGACAACGTCTCCGAGATCGCAGAGCACCTGCGCAGCCGCCACGCCGTGGTGCTGAACCTGGAGGCGACCAACAAGGACATCGCCCGCCGCCTGGTGGACTTCCTCTCCGGCTGCGCCTACGCCCTGGACGGCAAGATCAAGAAGATCGCCATCTCCACCTACATCATCACCCCCTACAACGTGGATATCGTGGGCGACCTGATCGACGAGCTGGAAAACAGCGGCCTGTATCTGTAATCCGGAAGGAAGGAGACCGACCATGTTCACACCCCAGGAAATTCAGGAAAAAACCTTTGTCAAGGCCGTGTTCGGCGGCTACGATATGCAGACCGTGGACGAGTTTCTGGAGCCTCTGACCGAGGACTATATCACGCTGTATAAGGAGAACGCCGTTCTCAAGAGCAAGATGAAGGTTCTGGTGGAAAAGCTGGAGGAATACCGGGCCCAGGAGCAGAGCATGCGCAAGGCCATCCTCACGGCCCAGCGCACCGCCGACGCCATGGTGGCCGAGGCCGAGAAAAAGGCCGCCCAGCTGATGAACAACGCCCAGGCTGCCGCTGAAACCAAGACTGTGGACACCTCCGCCGTCACCGCCCAGGCCGACGCCGTGGTGCGGCAGGAGCAGACGCGCATGGACAATGCCCGCCGGACGGCCCAGAACTTCATCCAGGTTCTGGAGCAGGACATCAAGGGCCATCTGGAGCTGCTGGAAAAGCTGAAGCAGGAGGATCTCTCCGTCAGCGAACCGGCGCCCGCCCCCAAGCGGGCCAAGCCCTTCGACTATGAGGCCTCCGAGGAAAAGCCCCTGGTGGTGCCCAAGGCCGTCCCGCTGGAGCCCTCCCAGACCCCCGAGGACATCGCCAACGAGATTGAGCAGAGCATCACCCGGATGATGGACGTGTCCGAGCCGGAAGAACCCGCCCGGCCCTCCATGGACAGCACCATCAAGTTCACCAACCTGCAGTTTGGCCGGAATTACGATCCCACCAGCGATCACTGAGCAAAAAGCGCCTGCCGTGTTCGGTGGGTGTCTGTAAAACAGTGAACGGAGCGTATCGATATGGATACGCTCCGTTTCTTTTTGGGGGGTGTCTTTATAATTGACAATTGACAATTGACAATTGACAATGGAGGGATCCGCTTCGCGGATGATTTGAAATGGTGATGCGCAC
>JAEDJR010000161.1 GCA_016296235.1 Oscillospiraceae bacterium | reverse complement strand
GGCAGATCTTCCCACTTCACGCCGGCTTCGTCCTCATCATAGACCCAGCCGCACATATTGCAGACGTACTTCATGACGGCACATCCAGGCGGATTACTTGAAGTACCGCTCCAACAGACCCTTGAAGGCCTTGCCGTGGCGGGCTTCGTCGCGGGCCATCTCATGGACGGTGTCGTGGATGGCATCCAGGCCCAGCTCCTTGGCCTTCTTGGCCAGCTCGAACTTGCCGGCGGTGGCGCCGTTCTCGGCATCGACGCGGACTCTCAGGTTCTCCTTGGTGGAGGTGGAGACCACTTCGCCCAGCAGCTCGGCGAACTTGGCGGCGTGCTCGGCCTCTTCGTAAGCGGCCTTTTCCCAGTACAGGCCGATTTCGGGGTAGCCCTCGCGATGGGCCACACGGGCCATAGCCAGGTACATGCCGACCTCGGTGCACTCGCCCTCAAAGTTGGCGCGCAGACCGGCCTTGATTTCCTCGGGAACGTCCTTGGCCACGCCGACAACGTGCTCAGCGGCCCAGCTCATCTCGCCCTTCTGCTCGACGAACTTGCTGCCGGGAACCTTGCACTGGGGGCAGGTGAAGCCTTCGGGGATGGACTCGCCTTCGTAGACGTAACCGCAGACGGGGCAGACAAATTTCTTCATTTCATATTCCTCCGTATTATAAATTTTGCGTTCAAAATAAGAATTGTTCTTATGATTGAATTATAGCATGGAGACAGCAGAATGTCAATAGGAATGATTCTTATTTTAAGAGATATTTTCGCCGTGCTTGTTGGCCCGGCATTTGGCGCAGCGCCCGAAGAACTGCAGCTGATACCCGGCAACCGTGCCGCCGGAGACGCGTTCCGCATCCTCCATGGCCTGAGGCGGGAGAATGGCTGCCTCCAGATCCTGCACGCTGCCGCAGCAGGTGCAGACAAAGTGGGTATGCGGGGCGTTATGACAGTCATAGCGCTCCAGACCGTTGACCACGCCGATGGACTGAATAACGCCCTCTTCCTTGAACATGGCAATGTTGCGATAGACGGTGCCCAGGCTCAGATCCGGAAACTCGGGCTTCAGCTGCTGATAGACCCATTCGGCGCTGGGGTGGCACTTGGTCTGTCGGATGCAGTCGAGAATGGCGTCACGTTTCCGGCTGTGTTTTCTGACTCGTTCCATGTGTCCCTCCATTTCAATAATAATTATTATTATAATCATAATGTATCATAGAACCCACCGGTTGTAAAGGGGGAGAGGGAGGGAAAATGCGAAAAAATTTTCTGCCGGGAATATCCGGCGGGAGAAACCGGAAAAAATTGGGAGGATTTCCGCGTGATTTCCGGGAAACTCCGGGAAATATATGGAAAAACGATTTTTTTGAAAAAACAAAACTTTTCTGTTTGCAATAAGTTGGAAATGTGGTATATTATTGAATTGGAATGATGTCAAAAAATTAAAGAATGCAATTCAAGACAGGATCGTTTTGAAAATGGAAAGGGGTAAACAAAATGTCTAAAAAGTACGTCTATTTGTTCTCCGAGGGCAACGGCAAAATGCGCGAGCTCTTGGGCGGCAAAGGCGCCAACCTGGCCGAGATGACCAATCTGGGCATGCCCGTGCCTCGCGGCTTCACCATCACCACCGAAGCCTGCACCCAGTATTATGAGGACGGCCGGAGCATCAACAAGGAAATCGAAGCCGAAATCATGCAGTACATCAACAAGCTGGAATGGATCACCGGCAAGAAGTTCGGCGATATGAGCAACCCCCTGCTGGTCTCCGTCCGCTCCGGCGCCCGGGCCTCCATGCCCGGCATGATGGACACCATCCTGAACCTGGGCCTCAATGACCAGGTGGTGGAGGCCTTCGCAAAGAAGACCAAGAACCCCCGTTTCGCTTACGACTCCTACCGCCGGTTCATCCAGATGTACTCCGATGTCGTCATGGAAGTGGGCAAGAAGTATTTTGAGCAGCTCATCGACGAGATGAAGGCCAAGCGCGGCGTCACCCTGGACACTGAGCTCACCGCCAAGGATCTCAAGGAGCTGGCTGAGCAGTTCAAGGGCGAGTACAAGGCCAAGCTGGGCGAGGACTTCCCCCAGGATCCCAAGGAGCAGCTCATGGGCGCCATCAAGGCCGTCTTCCGCAGCTGGGACAACCCCCGCGCCATCTACTACCGCCGCATGAACGACATCCCCTCCTCCTGGGGCACTGCCGTCAACGTGCAGGAAATGGTCTTCGGCAACATGGGCGATACCTCCGGTACCGGCGTTGCCTTCACCCGGAACCCCGCCACCGGCGAGAAGAAGCTCTTCGGTGAGTTCCTGATGAACGCCCAGGGCGAAGACGTGGTGGCCGGCGTTCGTACTCCCCAGACCATCGACCAGCTGGCCGAGGTCATGCCCGAGGTCTACGAGCAGTTCACCAAGATCTGCGCCACCCTGGAGTATCACTACCGTGATATGCAGGATATGGAGTTCACCATTGAAAATAAGAAGCTGTTCATGCTGCAGACCCGGAACGGCAAGCGTACCGCTGCCGCCGCCCTGAAGATCGCCTGCGACCTGGTGGACGAGGGCATGATTACCGAGGAAGAGGCCGTCTGCATGATCGACCCCAAGAGCCTGGACAGCCTGCTGCATCCCCAGTTCGATCCCGCCGCTCTGAAGGCCGCCACTCCCGTGGGCCAGGGCCTGGCCGCCTCTCCCGGCGCTGCCTGCGGCCAGATCGTCTTCTCCGCTGAGGACGCCACCAACTGGGCCAAGGACGGCAAGAAGGTCGTTCTGGTCCGTCTGGAAACCTCTCCCGAGGACATCGAGGGCATGAACTACGCCCAGGGCATTCTGACCGTCCGCGGCGGCATGACCTCCCACGCTGCCGTTGTCGCCCGCGGCATGGGCACCTGCTGCGTCTCCGGCTGCGGCGCCATCAAGATGGACGAGGAAAACAAGCAGTTCGAGCTGGCCGGCCGCGTGTATAAGGAAGGCGACTGGCTCTCCATCGACGGCTCCACCGGCAACATCTACGGCGAAGCCATCGCCACCGCCGAGGCTTCCATCGCCGGCGAATTCGGCCGGATCATGGGCTGGGCTGACAAGTTCCGCTCCCTGCAGGTCCGCACCAACGCCGACACCCCCAAGGACGCCGCTACGGCTCTGAACTTCGGCGCCGAAGGCATCGGCCTGTGCCGCACCGAGCATATGTTCTTCGAGGCTGACCGCATTGCCGCCATCCGCGAGATGATCGTCTCCGAGACGGTCGAGCAGCGCGAAAAGGCCCTGGCCAAGCTGGAGCCCATTCAGCAGAGCGACTTCGAGGGCATCTATGAGGCCATGAAGGGCCGCCCGGTGACCATCCGTCTGCTGGATCCCCCGCTGCACGAGTTCGTGCCCACCGATCCCGAGGACATCAAGGCTCTGGCCAAGGAAATGAAGATCACCGAGGAGCACCTGAACAACGTCATCGCTTCTCTGCACGAGTTCAACCCCATGATGGGCCACCGCGGCTGCCGTCTGGACGTGACCTACCCCGAGATCGCCAAGATGCAGACTGCCGCCATCATCAAGGCCGCCCTGGCTGTCCGCAGCCGCCGTCCCGCCTGGAAGATCGAGCCGGAAATCATGGTTCCCCTGGTCGGCGAGGTCAAGGAGCTGGCCTATGTCAAGAGCGTCATCGACGAGGTTGCCCAGCAGCTGATCGCCGAGGCCGGCAGCGACATGCACTATAAGGTCGGCACCATGATCGAGATCCCCAGAGCCGCCCTGACCGCTGACGACATCGCCAAGGAAGCCGAGTTCTTCTCCTTCGGCACCAACGACCTGACGCAGATGACCTTCGGCTTCTCCCGTGACGACGCCGGCAAGTTCCTGCCTTCCTACTACGACCGCAAGATCTACGAGTCCGATCCCTTTGCCAAGCTGGACCAGATCGGCGTGGGCCGTCTGGTGAAGATGGCTGCCGAGCTGGGCCGCGAGACCCGTCCCAACATCAAGCTGGGCATCTGCGGCGAGCATGGCGGCGATCCCTCCACCATCGAGTTCTGCCACAAGGTTGGCCTGACCTACGTCTCCTGCAGCCCCTTCCGCGTGCCCATCGCACGTCTGGCCGCTGCCCAGGCTGCCATCAAGAACCCCAAATAATCAAATATAAAATAAGGCCTGTCGCAAAATCGCAATTTTGCATAAACACAGGCTGCACCCAATACCTCCCCTACAATAGGGGAGGTGCTGAGCGCCAGCGAAGCGGAGGGGTGTC
>JAEDJR010000160.1 GCA_016296235.1 Oscillospiraceae bacterium | reverse complement strand
CATTCTGCATTCTGCATTTTATCACAAGGAGGCCTTTCCATGATTGCCATTCTGAAAGCCGGCGCCCCAAAGGCGCAGATCGACAACCTCATCCGTTGGCTCCAGGGCCAGGGACTGAAAATCCACATCTCCGAGGGAGACTATTATACCGTCCTGGGCCTGGTAGGCGACACCAGCAAGGTGGACATGGAGCTGCTGTCCTCCCTGGATATCGTCCAGAGCGTCAAGCGGGTCTCCGACCCCTTCAAGCGGTGCAGCCGGGACTTCCAACCCCAGGACACCGTCATCGAGGTGGGCGATTCCGGGGTCAAAATCGGCGGGGGCAACTTCTGCCTCATCGCCGGCCCCTGCTCCGTGGAAACCCATGAGCAGATTCTCGAAGTCGCCCGGGCCGTCAAGGCTGCCGGCGCCAACGTCCTGCGGGGCGGCGCCTTCAAGCCCCGCACCTCCCCCTACGACTTCCAGGGCCTGGGCAAGCTGGGCATCGAGATGCTCTCCGAGGCCAAGAAGGAGACCGGCCTGCCCATCATCACCGAGGTCATGAACATCAACCAGCTGGAGCTGTTCGACGATGTGGACATCATCCAGATCGGCGCCAGAAATATGCAGAACTTCGACCTGCTCAAAGAGGTCGGCAAGCTCAACAAGCCCATCCTCCTGAAGCGGGGCCTCTGCGGCACCATGAAGGAGTGGCTCATGAGCGCGGAATACATCATGTCCGAGGGCAACGAGCGGGTCATCCTCTGCGAGCGGGGCATCCGCACCTATGAGACCTACACCCGCAACACCCTGGATCTGTCCGCCGTGCCCACCCTGAAGCACCTGAGCCATCTGCCCATCGTGGTGGATCCCAGCCACGCCACAGGCCAGGCCCGGCTGGTGAAGCCCATGGCCCTGGCGGCGGCCGCTGCCGGTGCCGACGGCCTGATGATCGAGGTTCACAACGATCCGCCCCACGCCTGGTGCGACGGCGCCCAGTCCCTGACGCCGGAGCAGTTCGCCGACGTGGCCCAGCGGGTGCAGAAGGTATTGGAGGCTGTGCGATGACCGTTGGAATTGTGGGCCTGGGGCTCATCGGCGGCTCCATGGCCAAGGCCTACGCGGCGGCGGGCTGGCAGGTGCTGGCCGACAACCGTAGCAAGACCATTCTGGATTTCGCCGTCCTGGAGGGCACGGTCTCCGGCCCTCTGGAGGGCAATTGGGCCGTGTGCGACCTGATTCTCGTGGGCCTGCCGCCCCAGGCGTCCATCCAATGGATCGCCAATCATGCGGACAAATTTGCCCCCCACACCGTGGTCATGGACCTGTGCGGCACCAAGCGGGTGGTCTGCACCGCCTGCTTCCCCCTGGCCCGGGAGCACGGCTTCACCTTCGTGGGCGGCCACCCCATGGCCGGCACCCACAACTCCGGCTATAAATACGCCAAGGCCACCCTCTTCAAGGGCGCGCCCATGGTGCTGGTGCCCCCCGAGGGCTACGACATGGAACTGCTGGACCGGTGCAAGGCCTTGCTGGCCCCGGCGGGCTTCGGCAAGCTCTCCGTCACCACGGCGGAGGATCACGACCGCATGATCGCCTTCACCAGCCAGATGTGCCATGTGGTGTCCAACGCCTATATCAAGTCCCCCACGGCCCGGGCCCACCGGGGCTTCTCCGCCGGATCCTACAAGGATCTGACCCGCGTCGCCTGGCTCAACGCCGACATGTGGGCGGAGCTGATGCTGGAAAACCGGGACTTCATGCTCCGGGAGATGGACGTGCTGCTGCACAACCTGACGGCCTACCGGGACGCCATGGCGGAAAACGACTTTGACGGCCTGCGGCAGCTGCTGCAGGAGGGCAAGGAGATCAAGGAGGAGGTGGACGGCCGGTGAAAACCGTCCATGTGTCCGCCTCCCGGGGCTACGACGTGGTCATCGGCGGCGGCCTGCTGGAGACCCTGGGCCAGACGGCGGCGCAGCTGTGCCCCGGCCGGACGGCCTGCCTGGTGTCCGACGACACGGTGTTCGGCCTCTACGGGGCCAGAGCCAGGGCCAGCCTGGAGGCGGCGGGCTTCACGGTCTGCACCTGGGTGTTCCCCCACGGGGAGCAGGCCAAGTGCGGTGAAAGCTTTTTGCAATTGGTGAATTTCCTGGCGGAACGCCGCCTGACCCGGTCCGACCTGCTGGTGGCCCTGGGCGGCGGCGTCACGGGGGATCTGACGGGCTTCGCGGCGGCCTGCTATCTGCGGGGCGTCCGGGTGCTGCAGGTGCCCACCAGTCTGCTGGCCATGGTGGACAGCTCCGTGGGCGGCAAGACCGCCATCGACCTGCCGGCGGGGAAAAATCTCTGCGGCACCTTCTATCAGCCCGTGGGCGTCCTGTGCGACACGGACCTGCTGCAAACCCTGCCGGAGGATATCTTCCGGGACGGCTGCGCCGAGGTCATCAAATACGGCGTCCTGGGCAGCCGGGATCTGTTCGACCGCCTGGCGGCGGCCCACGTCCGGGATCAGGCGGAGGCCATTGTGGCCGGCTGCGTGGCCATGAAGCGGGACGTGGTGGAGGCCGACGAGTTCGACACGGGCCGGCGGCAGTTTCTGAACCTGGGCCACACCCTGGGCCACGCCGTGGAGGCCGGCAGCGACTTCCGGCTGTCCCACGGCAAATCCGTGGCCATCGGCATGGCCATGATCGCCCGGGCGGCGGCCAGCAAGGGCTTCTGCAGCCCCGAAACCCGGGACGAGCTCATCGCGCTCCTGACCCGCTACGGCCTGCCCACGGAGACGGACCAGACCCCGGAGGCCATTCTCCGCACGGCCCTGGGAGACAAAAAGCGCCAGGGCGGCAGCATCACCCTGGTGGTGCCCGCGGAAATCGGCCGGTGCGTGCTGCATAAAATTCCCGTGGAGGAGCTGCCCCGGTGGATTGAAGCGGGGCGCCCGATTCTTGCATAAGCCTTCCGATCCAGCCTGTCATTGCGAGGAGCGAAGCGACGCGGCAATCCGTCCTCCCGGTCAAAGTGCCTGCAAGGAGACGCGGATTGCCACGGCCCCTACGGGGCCTCGCAATGACAAGCAAAGCCGGAAGCATGCTGTCCATTTGAAGGAGATTTCATGAACCAGAATATTTCCCCTTCCCCTCTGCGGGGTTCCATTCCCGCCATTCCCTCCAAATCCGCCGCCCACCGGCTGCTGATCTGCGCGGCGCTGGCGGATTCTCCCACGGAGGTCGTCTGTCACGGCACCTCAAAGGACATCGAGGCCACCCGGGCCTGTCTGGCCGCCATGAAGACCGGCGGCGTCCTGCCCTGCGGTGAGAGCGGCTCCACCCTGCGGTTTTTGCTGCCCGTGGCGGCGGCCCTGGGGCTGGAGGCGGAATTTCTCATGGAGGGCCGGCTGCCCCAGCGGCCCCTGGCCCCCCTGGACGAACAGCTGACCGTCCACGGCGCCCGGCTCTCCCGGCCCGCACCGGACCGGCTGCGGGTGTCCGGCCGGCTGACCCCCGGGGACTATACCCTCCCCGGCAACGTGTCCAGCCAGTATATCTCCGGCCTGCTCTTCGCCCTGCCCCTGCTGGACGCGCCCAGCACCCTGACCGTCACCGGCAACGTGGAATCCGCCCCCTACATCGCCATGACCCTGGACGCATTGCGGCAGTTCGGCGTGGACGTGGCGGTAGAAAATCAGGTCTATGCCATCCCGGCCCGGGGCTACCGCAGTCCCGGCAAGGCCCTGGTGGAGGGCGACTGGTCCAACGCCGCCTTCTGGCTCTGCGCCGGAGCCCTGGCCGGGCCTGTGACCGTCACGGGCCTGAAGCCGGACAGCCTCCAGGGGGACAAGGCGGTTCTGGATATTCTGGCGCAATTCGGGGCCAAAACCGAACAAAACGGGGAGAATTTCACCGTTTCCCCGGGAACTTTGCAGGCCCTGGACATCGACGCGGCGGCCATTCCAGACCTGGTGCCGGTGCTCAGCGTGGTGGCGGCGGCGGCCCCGGGGGTCACCCGGATCTACAACGCCGGCCGGCTGCGGCTGAAGGAATCCGACCGCATCCGGACCGTCTGCGCCATGCTGCAGAACCTGGGCGCCGGCGCGGAGGAGACCGCCGACGGCCTGCTGATCCGGGGCGGCAAGCCCCTGACCGGCGGCACCGTGGACAGCGCCAACGACCACCGCATCGCCATGGCAGCGGCCGTGGCCAGCGTCCTGTGTCAGGGCGACGTGACCGTGACCGGCGCAGAGGCGGTCAACAAGAGCTACCCCGGGTTCTGGGA
>JAEDJR010000159.1 GCA_016296235.1 Oscillospiraceae bacterium | reverse complement strand
CCCCTCCGGCCCTTCGGGCCACCTCCCCTTACACAGGGGAGGCTTTCGGTGCAGCATTTCAAATCATCCGCGAAGCGGATACCTCCATTGTCAATTGTCAATTATCAATTGTCAATTCAAAGACAAATCCCAGCTTATCGGTCTGTGTCAGCATATCATACGTCTTCAACATATATAAGAACAGTCCCGGCAGATGACTGCCGGGACTGAAACTGTTTTACGAGCACCCGCCATTACCGGGGGAGCCTGATTCTATGGATGGTTTGAATTACTTCGCGGCTTTTTTGAGGGCCTTCTTGGCTTCCCACTGGGTTACGCACAGGGAGCAGGAGATGTCGCCGGTGACGTTCAGGCAGGTACGGCCCATGTCGAAGAGACGGTCCACACCGTAGATAATCATAATCATGTCTACGGGGATGCCCATGGCGGTCAGAACCATGGCCAGCATAATCATGCCGGCGCCGGAGACACCGGCGGTACCGATGGAGGCCAGGGTGGCGGTGACGACAACGGTGACCATCTGACCCAGGGTCAGGTTCATGCCGCACAGGGAGGCCAGGAAGATGGTGGCCACGCACTGATAGATGGCGGTGCCGTCCATATTGATGGTGGAGCCCAGCGGCAGGACGAAGGAGGCCACGTCCTTATCGGCGCCCAGCTCATTGGCACACTCGGTGGAAACGGGCAGGGTGGCGGCGGAGGAGGTGGAGGTGAACGCGAACATCATGGCGGGGAAGGCGCCCTTGAAGAACTTCACGGGGCTGATCTTGCCGAAGGCCTTGGCGGCCACGGAGTAGACGCAGATGGCATGGATGGCGTAGGCAATGTAGGCGCACAGCAGAACCAGAGCCAGGTTGCCGATGATCTGAGCGCCCTGGGTGGCGACGACCCAAGCCATCATGGTGAACACGCCGATGGGAGACAGGCTGATGATGAAGGTCATGAGCTTCTCGATGACGGCGTAGGCGGAGTCCACAAAGTCGCGGATCAGGCGGGCCTTCTCACCGGCAGCCAGGATGGAGCCGCCCAGGAACAGGGCGATCACGATGACCTGGAGCATGTTGGCGGCGGTGAAGGAGGACCACATGTTGGTGGGGAAGATGTTGACCAGGGTGTCCATGAAGTTGGCGGAGGTTGCCTTCTCCCAGACCTGGCCTTCTGCCAGCTCCAGACCCTTGGGGAACAGGCCGGCGGCGTTGAACGCGTTGCCCAGAACCAGGCCGATGACACAGGCGATGGCGGTGGTGCAGAGGAAGAACGCAACGGTCTTCCAGCCCACGGAGCCGACCTTCTTCATGTCTTCCATGGAGATAATACCCTGGATCATGGACAGCAGAACGACGGGAACGACGATGAACTTCAGCAGGTTGACGAAGATGGTGCCGAAGGGCTTGAGGTAGTTGGCGGTAAAGTCCGGACCGCCGGGAATAGCGGCGCAGATCAGGCCAACCACGATGCCGAGGATCAGGGCAATCAGGATTTGGATGGGCAAACTCAGTTTTTTCTTCATGCGTGTCACCTCATAATTTAATTTTCTCGACTCTCGGTTTCTCTTCCGGTTCCGTGCCCGAAAGGGGGGAAGTGGTCATATTATACCAACAGTTTTTTGAAAAGTAAAGTCGAATTGTACATAATGATATATTTTTGAAATAATTGTGAATAAAACGCTTAAGTTGCGCAAAGAAATTGCAAATATTTGGCGAGGTTCACAAATATATAGCGTCCGCAGCGCTTCCATATTCTGTTAAGGAAGAACCCGCCCTGCTCCGAAAACTGGGAATTGCAGAGCAGCTGCTTGCGGAAGGCCAATGCCTCCCCTCCAATAGGGGCGCCATAAACTGCTGCGCACAAAAAAAGACTCCCCGATTGGGGGAGCCATGAACTGCCGCGCACCACGGCGCCCCTGCAATCGGGGAGCCGTGGTGCGGTCATTGTTTGCGCATCCTGCGCATTTGGCGGCAGGCCCTTTCAATTGTGTCCCAGTTCCATCAGTGGGCATTGACCCAGGCTTCCACCTTGGTCTTGGCCAGGCGCTGGATGTCCTCCTCCGCATAGGGAGACGCGGGGCCGCCGCAGACATAGAGGAAATAAAGTCCTTCCGGAGTCTGATACAGCGTTTCCTCGTAGCCGGCGGGATCGCCAAAGTTGCCGACGACGTACTTCTTGACCAGCGTGGCGGTCTCGGTATCGTACTCGCGCTTGCAGATGATCTTCTTCATTTGGTTCGATCCTCCTTTCCTATGGTTACCCCGGAATTCCCGGGATGCAATGGAACCATTATATACCCGGCGGAAGGGCGTTGCAATTGGCTGCTATAGAGAAGTTTTGGAAAGGTGCTTCCAAAAATGATGGCATATTTCACAAAATTGAGTGCGAATCCTTGTAGAAAACGTCGCAAGAACGCAATCCGCCGTAGGGGCGGCTGATAGCCGCCCCTACGATGTATTTTACATCAGCGGCGCAAAAATCCGCAGGGCGGCCCGGGTCAGGCGCTGCCAGAGGTTGGTATTGCGGCACTTGCGCCAGGTGATCTCTTCGCAGATGGGGAAGGTGTTCTGGAAATCCTCGGCGATGGCGGCGATGCAGGTGGCTTCGAAGAGGTACACGCCGTTTTCAAAGTGCAGGTACAGGCTGCGGAAATCCAGGTTCACCGTGCCGGTTACGGCGTAGCGGTCATCCACCAGATAGACCTTGGAATGAATAAAGCCGGGGGTGTACTCATAGACCCGGACGCCGGCCTCGGTGAGCATCTCGTAGTGGGCCCGGGTCACGGCGTGGACGTACCATTTGTCGGGGATATGGGGGGTGATGATCCGCACGTCCAGCCCCGATTTGGCCGCCGTCAGCAGGGCGCCGGTGATTTTGTCGTCCAGAATCAGGTAGGGCGTCATGATATAGATGGAGCGCACGGCTTTCTGGAACATGCTCAGCAGCAGGCTTTCGGAGACATCCTCCTCATCCAGGGGGCTGTCGCAGAAGGGCTGGACGAAGCCCTCTCCGCCGGCCAGACGGTAGGGATACTCGGGCCGCAGGGCAGAGAGATCCTCCCGGTCTCCGCTCTGGCTGTCCCACATGGACAGGAACATGACGGTCATGGCCCACACGGCCTCCCCCCGCAGGAGGGTGGCGCTGTCCTTCCAGTGGCCGAAGCGCTCCCGCCGGTTGATGTACTCGTCGGCCAGGTTGATGCCGCCGGTGAAGCCCACCTTGCCGTCGATAATCATCAGCTTGCGGTGGCTGCGGTTATTCAGCCGCCCCGACAGCACCGGCACAAAGGGGTTGAACACCTTGGCCCGGATGCCCCAGCGCTCCAGCTGCCGGTCGTAGTAGGCCGGCAGGGTGGTGATGCAGCCGAAATCGTCGTACATGACCCGCACGTCCACGCCCTGGGCAGCCTTTTCCCGGAGAATCTCCAGAATTCCGTCCCACATGACACCCTGGCCGATGATGAAGTATTCCAAAAAGATGTAGCGCTCGGCCTTGCGCAGCTCCTCCAGCATCCGGGGATAGGCCAGATCGCCCAGGGGGAAGTATTCCGTCTCCGTGTTGTCGTAGACCGGATAGCCGGAGACCTTCATCAGATAGGAGGCGTTGACGGCAGCCGGATCGCTGACGTTCTGCAAGGCCTCCACGGTGATTTTTTCCTGCCACAGGTTGTCGCGGACCAGATCGTCGGCCAGCTGCATCCGCTGCCGGACCGGGCGGCTGAGCCGCCGGCCGCCGAAGGTCATATAGATGCAGATTCCCGCCACCGGGAAGGCCAGGATCAGGATGATCCAGGCGATTTTATAGGAGGAGTTGGTCTTGTCCGACAGCATATAGATGATGGTCGCCACAGACAGAGCGGTCATCAGCACGTTGACCCACCGGCGGTACTCCGACAGCCACATCACCGTGACCAGCATGACTGCCAGCTGCAGCAGAATAAACAGCGCCACCAGAACCACCCGCTGAAACAGCAGCTTGCCCAGCTTCCGCACCCGAATCACCTCCAGAATATTTTGGATTTACTTCGTATTATACAAGAATTTTTCGAAACTACAAGGGATATTTTTGCGAACATATGGTTGAGAATTAAAAAAGGGTATGCTATAATAGTGTCTGCCGAATCCATGACACACCTCATGGCTCCCCAACAATAGGGGAGGCATTTCGGTGCGGCAGCAGTTCATGGCTCCCCTACAATAGGGGAGCTGTCAGCGAAGCTGACTGAGGGGTGTCAAGCTGCCATTCTTCACAAGCAATTACTATGATATTGGGTAGTTTGACACCC
>JAEDJR010000158.1 GCA_016296235.1 Oscillospiraceae bacterium | reverse complement strand
GGCATCCATGTAAGCGTAGCTGCCGCCGTTGACACCGGCCAGGATCTCGGCGTCGATGTACTGATCCTTTGCATAGCCGGGAACGTCGTTGGGGGAGGCGCAGATTTCAGCCAGAGTGCCGTCGGACAGCTCCACATCATAGGTCAGAGCGATGACGGACTCGTCAGAGGGCATGGTCAGGCACAGCTTGCCGGTGGGGTTGAAGGCACCCACAATGGCATTCACTTGAGCTTCCTGAGCGTAAGCCAGGGAAGCGGCAGAGGTGGTGTACTGACCCACCATGGCATCGCAGTAGGGCTCCAGATTGGTCAGAATCCAGGGATTCTTGATGACTACGCTTGCAACAACCTTACCGCCGTTGGCATGGACGGCCTCGGAAATCTTGGCAATCTTGTTAACGTCGGCCAGAGTGGTGACCTCGATGTCGGTGCCGATGCGCTTGTTGGTGGAGCCGTTGCCGGCGCCGATGGTAGCGGCGACAGCGGAAGCGGTACCGGCCATGTCACGCTCGGGAACAACGTAGTCCTCAACCAGACCCAGAACACCCTCGGAAGAGCCGGCGGAGGTTCCATTGGTGGGAGAGGGCTGGACATACAGGTAAGCAATTTCGGCATCCTTGTAGCTGTCCACGATTTCGAAACCCTGAGCCTCGAACAGAGCGGTCATGGCGGCCACGGTAGCATTCTCGGTATCGGACTCCATGCCGTCCTTGGTGAAGGAAGCGATGAACAGCTTGGTGCCGGCATTAGCAGCCAGAGGCAGGGTATTGTCGGAGTTCTTCATCAGAACAACGGCCTTCTGGTGCATGGCAACAGCCTGGTCCTTGGCAGTAACCATGTTGGTGGCGCGGATTTCATCGGCAGCGGCGGGATCCAGGTAGCCGTTGTCGAACAGACCCTGTGCAAACAGGTTAGTGGCACGGTTGATGTTAGCGCGGTCCAGGTCCTCCTTGGGCAGCAGACCGGTCTCAACGGCCTCGACAATGGCCTCGGGAGCCAGTTCGCCGCCGATGGCATCGGTGCCGGCGGAGATCAGCTTGGCGAAGCGCTCGACCTGACTCAGATCCTCAGCGCCGTAGCACTGCTGCTGGGTGATGCCGGAGTCGGAGTTCACGAAGCCCTTGAAGCCCATAACACCACGCAGCAGGTCGGTGATGATGGTCTTGTTGTAGGCAGAGCCGATGGCCTCAACCTGCACTTCCATGGAAGCTCCGGTGGTGGGGTTGGTGTAGGTCTGGGGGACGGAGCGGGCGTCGGTGGTGTCGCGGGAGTAGCAGGGCATGATACCGGAGACGCCGGCATCCACAGCGGCCTGGAAAGGAACCAGCTGATAGTTCTGCAGAGAACCTTCAGTGGGGTACAGACGCCACTGGCCCTGGGTGGTGTGGGACTCGAAGCCGTTTTCGGCGGAGCCGTCACCGGGGAAGTGCTTGGCGGTCAGCACCACGGAGTTGGCGTTGGTGCCGTCGGTGCCGTACTGATAGCCGTCGACCAGAGCGGTGATGATGGCAGCCACGACGGTCTCGCGCTCGCCGTAGGTGTCGGAGTTACGGGGCCAGCGGGGGTCGGTGACCAGGTCGATCTGGGGGCCGTACATCATGGAGATGCCCTGGCTGCGCCACATCTGACGGTCAACCTCGGCGAAGTCGCGGATCATGTCGGCATTGATGACGCCGTTTTCCAGATCGGAGTCACCGATGACGGCGGCAGCGCGGCCCAGCTCATCGGGGAAGCCCATGGCGATGGGGTTGGAGCCCTGGGTGTAGGGGATGAAAGCGATGCCTTCCTTGGCGGCCTGCCACTCGATGATTTCGTCAGCCACGTTGTTGTACAGGGCGACCAGAGAAGCATCCTTGTTCAGACCACCGCGGTAGATGCCGCAGCGGACGCGGCCGTCGGTAAGAACCTGATCGTCGCTGCGTGCGAAGTAGGAGGCCTCAGGATTGTACATGGTCAGATTCTGGGTCTTCTCACCCTCGGGAACGATGGT
This sequence comes from Oscillospiraceae bacterium, assembly GCA_016296235.1. Taxonomy (GTDB): domain Bacteria; phylum Bacillota; class Clostridia; order Oscillospirales; family Oscillospiraceae; genus Avoscillospira. The sequence continues at coordinate 2,341 of JAEDJR010000158.1, read as the reverse complement.
CATAATCTGGGAGACGATGACGTTGCCGTTCTCGTCCAGAGCCTCAGCCAGTGTGTTGGCGTTGGGAGCGACCATCAGTGCATTCATGACGAAGCCGGCCTGATCCATCAGAGCCATCTTGCTGACGAGGTCGACAGCGCGCTCTCCAGCGCTGAGGTTCCAATCCTCAAAAGCATCCAGCTCTTTGTTGTTGTTCATGTCCTTATAGTATTTGCCATCCTTGACGATGACACCGTTAAAGGTAACACCAATGGTGGGGCCGTTCTCATTTTCATAGTAAACGGGTTCCACATAGGTGTTGCGGGGGTCAATTTCATTGGCGTCGTAGGGAGCGTCGATGTAACTGACATCACCAGCCATGGCTACGGCAGCCATGGAAGCGACCATAGACAGAGCCAGCAGGAAGCTAACAAGTTTCTTCATGTACAAATTCTCCTTTTGTTGCATATTCGTCTCAGAGATACCGCGCGATGATATCCCAGATTCTGCCAATATCATACCACAGTAGCAACCTGAAATAAAGTGGCATGTCTCGAATACCCGCCGCCAAAACGTCAAACAGTGTTTTGACCGTTCACGATGACTTTTTGTCGCGAATGCACAAATATTCTTAAAGCGCAGCGGCTTTTTTGTCCAAATAGGCGGAGAATCGGATTTGAATTTCCTTCCGGTGGGATTTGGAAACCGTAATTTTGGTGCTGCCGAGCATCACATGGTCGCTCCAGATTTCGGTGATATACCGAAGGTTCACGATGAAGGAGCGATTACAGGCGATGAACTTGTCGTGGTCCAGCTTCTCAAAGACATCGGACAACCGGCCCCTTACGGTGTAGTCCCCGTTCACGGTATGGTACACAAGATTGTGGTCGAATACCTCCACATAGGTGATGTCGTTGGTGGACACGCTGGCGGTGCCGTTGGGCAGCTTCAGTGCAAGGAAGGTGCAGGAGCGGTCTTCCAGCCGCCGGATGGCCTTGTCCAGCGCGAAGCTGACGGCTGACGGCTCCGCGGGCTTGAGAATAAAGTCCAGCGCGTCCACGGCATAACCCTTGATGGCCAGCTGAGCCATCCGTGTGACGAAAATCAGCTGCGCCTCGTTGCCCAGCTTGCGCATAATGCGTGCTGTTTCCAGGCCGTCCAGCTTGTCCAGCTGAATGTCCATGAAGACAATGTCGCTGTTTTCGGGGCTGCGGATGAAATCCATGCCGCTTTTGTAAACCCGTTCTGCGTAGGCCGTGCCGGTACGGCGGAAATAGTCCTCCAGAAGTGAATGCAGGTGGGCGACGTCCTGCTCGGAATGATCGACGATTGAAATCAGCAGCATAGCATAATCTCCTGTTCTGTATTTTTCAAAAGGTGAGGCAGCCGCCTGCGCCGCATGGACATCTGCGGATAAGGATGGGAGCCTGTTTACGCCAAATTATACCATTTTTTCTTTCACAGCGCAAGGTTCGAGACAGAAAAAAGCCGTACGCGGCGCAAGAAGCACCGCGTACGGCGGGAGTTAGGGACGATTACGGTCAGTCTTTCTTTGCGGCTTTCTTTTCCGCCTTCTTTTTGCCGCCGATTCCGGCAATGTCCAGAACCAACAGAACGGCGGCCAGTGCGGTGAGGGCAATCAGGGTGTATTCAGCGTAGTTCAACGTTGCCTGCCACCAGGGAGTGACGGAGACGACCTTCATATTGGAGCTGATGCCGTCCATGCCCCGGGAATGCAGCACGGTGTAGAGTACCCGCTTGGAGGATTCCCGCATGGCCTGAACCACGGCCGCGTTGGCGGCGGCGCCACCCTCGGCGTAGGGCTTCAGGGAATAGCCGTTGCTCAGCAGCTCACCGTCAGGGATGTCGTTGCCGGCCGCGATTTCGTTGGCGCCCACCATGTAGGAGTAGTCATACATATCGCTGACGGCAAAGCCGCTCATGCCTGCCTCACCCCGGAGCCAGCTGGTGAGCAGTTCGTAGTAAGCGCCGCTCCACTGTGCGCCCAGACGGCTGTAGGAGGTCATGACGCACTTTGCATCGGCATTGACGATGGGAAGCTCGAAGGCACGCAGATAGATCTCACGCAGAGCCTGCTCGTTGCACCAGGTGCCAATACCGGCACGATTCTCCTCCTGGTCGTTGAGGACGAAGTGCTTGTTGTACACATATACACCCTTGGACTGGATGCCAAGGGTCTCAGCGGTGTCGATGAGACCGGTGAGCATGCCGTCTTCGGAGTAGTACTCAAAGACACGGCCGGAGTAGGGAGTGCGGTGGATGTTCAGACCGGTACCGTACAGGCCGGCGTAGCCTGCCCACATGGCGTCCTCACCGATGAGCTCGCCGACTTCGCGGACCA
>JAEDJR010000157.1 GCA_016296235.1 Oscillospiraceae bacterium | reverse complement strand
AAGGAGGCGCGCAAGATGACCATGACTGTATATGCGGTAATCCGGGAGAGAAACATCTTTGGGGGGATTCTGCGCGCCTGCGGACGGGAGTAACGGCCTGTTCCGATGTTGTATGCGCAGAAGCGCCCCTTGAAAAAGGGGCGCTTTTTTGCGCCCATGCAGATAAAAGGAGGTAGAGAACATGGAAACACAACCCTTCCGGTTGCGGAAGAAGGAGAAAATGCAGATGATCTGGCGCTATCTCAGGCCGGTTTTCTGGTTTTTTGCCGCAGCCCTGGTTTGCGCCTGTCTGAGCATGGTGTTCAACGCTCTGACGCCGCAGATTATCAAACTGACCGTTGACGTGATTTTGGACAGCGGACCGGCGGAGCTGCCCCGCTTCCTGGAAAACGTCCTCACGGTGGACGCCCTGCGGGCTGCGCCGGTGCAGGCTCTTTGGCTGGCGGCTCTGGCGGTTCTGGTGACGGCCCTCCTGCGGGGCGTGTGCAGCTACGGCCAGCGCATCAACCTGTCCAAAGGCTCCGAGGGCTTCGTCAAGGCCATCCGGGACGACCTGTTCAGCCATATCCAGCGGCTGAGCTTCCAGTGGCACACGGCCCACTCCACCGGCGATATGATTCAGCGCTGCACCTCCGATGTGGATGTGATCCGCAGCTTCGTGTGCAACCAGCTCACGGAGGTGGTGCGGACGGTGTTCCTCATTGCCCTGTACCTGGGGATCATGTTCTCCATGGATGTGAAGCTGTCCCTGGTGTCCCTGGCGTTTATCCCCATTGTGGGATTGTCCTCCGGGGTGTTCTATAAAAGCATCTCCAGCCGCTTCCAGGTGGCCGACGAGGCGGAGGGCGAGCTGACCACGTGCGCCCAGGAGAACCTCACCGGCGTCCGGGTGGTCCGGGCCTTCGGCCGGGAGCGCTTTGAAATTGAGAAGTTCAACAAAAAGAACGAGCGCTTCTCCAACCTCTGGATCCGCCTGGGCAAGCTCCTGTCGGTCTACTGGGCCTCCGGGACCTTCATGACTTGCCTGCAGGTCATGGTCATCATCCTGGCAGGCACTGTGGAAACCGTTCGTGGGGAAATGTCCCTGGGCACCTTCCTGGCCTTTGTGTCCTACAACAGCTCTCTGGCCTGGCCGGTGCGTTCCCTGGGCCGGGTGCTGTCGGACATGAGCAAGGCCGGGGTCTCCATGGACCGGGTGGGCTATATTCTCAAGGCGCCCGAGGAAACCGACGAGCCCGATGCGGAGGACGCCTCTGCCCGGGGCGACATCGTCTTTGACCATGTGACCTTCGGCTACGGCCAGCAGCCGGTTCTGAAGGATGCGTCCTTCACGATTCCCAAGGGCTCCACCTTCGCCATTCTGGGCGGCACCGGCTCCGGCAAGAGCACCCTGGTGCACCTGCTGGACCGGCTGTACGAGCTGCAGGAGGGAACCATCACCATCGGCGGCCGGGATCTGCGCAGCTTCCGGCGGGACAGCCTGCGGCGGCAGATCGGCCTGGTGCTCCAGGAGCCCTTCCTGTTCTCCAAGACCATCGCGGAGAACATCGCCGCCACCCGGCCGGAAGCGAGCCGGGAGGAGCTGCGCCGTGTGGCGTCCATCGCCTGTGTGGATGAGGCCATCTCGGAGTTCCCCGACGGCTACGATACCCTGGTGGGGGAGCGGGGCGTGACCCTGTCCGGCGGCCAGAAGCAGCGGGTGGCCATCGCCCGGATGCTGCTGCAGCAGGCCCCCATCATGATCTTTGACGACTCCCTGTCCGCCGTGGACGCGGAGACCGACACGAAAATCCGCGCCGCTCTGCGGGAAAACCTGGGAGACGCCACGGTGATTCTCATCTCCCACCGGGTCACCACCCTCATGCAGGCCGACCAAATCCTGGTTCTGGACGAAGGAAGCGTGGCGGATCTGGGCACCCACGCCCAGCTGATCGCCCGGCCCGGCTTGTACAAAGAAATCTATGACATTCAGATGAGCAGCGACGACCGCCGGCTCATCCAGGAAGGAGGCGAGGCCTGATGGCCGCCTTTGACGAGCAGGATTATACCAAATCCTTTGATTGGGGCGTATGGAAGCGTCTTGGCCCGGTGCTGTCCCATTATAAACTGGCGTTTATCGGGATGCTGGGCTTCAACGCCCTGTGCGCCATCACCGATGTGCTGCTGCCCCTGTTCCAGCAGTACGCCGTGAAGGAATTCATCGAGGCCCGGACGTTGGCTGGCCTGTGGCCCTATGGGCTGGCCTACCTGGCTGTTATTTTGCTCCAGGCCCTGTGCGTGGTGGGCTTCGGCCGGAACTCCATGCATGTGGAGATGTCCGTGGGCCGGGATATGCGGCAGGAGCTGTTCACCCATCTGCAGACGCTCTCATTTTCCTTTTACAATGTGACGCCCGTGGGTTATATTCTGACCCGCATTATGAGCGACACCAACCGTATTGCCGGTATGATCGCCTGGAACCTGACGGATATCCTGTGGGCGCTGTTCTATGTGATCGGCAGCTTTGCCGCCATGCTGCTGCTCAACTGGAAGCTGGCCCTGGTGGTGATTCTCATTGTCCCCGCCATCGCCGTGCTGACCTACTATTTCCAGAACCGGATTCTCCACTGGAACCGGAAAATCCGCAAGCTCAACTCCAAGATCACCGGCTCCTTCAACGAGGGCATCACCGGCGCCAAGACCTCCAAGACCCTGGTCATCGAGGAGCAGAACGCCGGCGCCTTCCGGGAGCTGACCGGCTCCATGCACGATTCCGGAATCCGGGCAGCCCGGCTCAACGCGGTCTATATCCCGCTGGTGCTGTTCCTGTCCACGGTGGCCGTGGCCATTGTGCTGCTGCGGGGCGGCTATCTGGTGCTGGAGCAGGCCCTGGAGATTGCCACCCTGTCGGCCTTTATCTCCTACGCCGTGGGCATTTTTGAGCCCATCCAGATGACGGCGGCCAACATTGCCGAATTTATCTCCCTCCAGGCCTCCATCGAGCGGGTGACCGGCCTCATGGACCAGACGCCCCAGGTCAAGGACAGCCCGGAGGTGGTGGAACGCTACGGCGACGCCTTCCACCCCAAGATGGAGAATTGGGAGCCTTTGAAGGGCGACATCGAGTTCCGGGATGTGACCTTCCGCTATCCCGACGGCGGCGAGAACGTGCTGGAGCACTTCTCCCTGACCATTCCCGCCGGCACCACCGTGGCGATTGTGGGCGAGACCGGCGCGGGCAAGAGCACCCTGGTGAACCTGGCTTGCCGGTTCTTCGAGCCGACAGAGGGTCAGATTCTCATCGACGGCCGGGACTACCGGGAGCGCAGCCAGCTGTGGCTCCACTCCAACATCGGCTATGTGCTGCAGAATCCCCACCTGTTCTCCGGCTCCGTCCGGGAGAATATCCGCTACGGCCGTCTGGACGCCACCGATGAAGAGGTGGAGGCGGCGGCCAGAGCCGTGTCCGCCGACACCGTGGTGGCCAAGCTGGAAAAGGGCTGGGACAGCGACGTGGGTGAGGGCGGCGACAAGCTCTCCACCGGCGAAAAGCAGCTGATCTCCTTTGCCCGGGCCGTTCTGGCCGATCCCAGGATCTTCGTCCTGGATGAGGCCACGTCCTCCATCGATACCCAGACCGAGCAGCTGATTCAGCAGGCTATCGACCATCTGCTCCAGGACCGTACCAGCTTCCTCATCGCCCACCGCCTGTCCACCATCCGCAAGGCTGATTTGATCCTGGTGGTCAAGGACGGCAAAATTGTGGAGCAGGGCAAGCACCTGGAACTGCTCCGGAAGGGCGGCTATTACCATGACCTCTACAGCCGCCAGTTCGCCGAAGAAAGCGCCGCGAGAATTCTGAAATAAGTAATACGAAAGATATACCAACGATGACCGCACCATGGCTCCCCTACAATAGGGGAGCTGTCAGCGAAGCTGACTGAGGGGTGTCAAACTGCCAGGTTTCAACTGCAACTACTGCAGAAACTGGCAGCTTGACACCCCTCCGGCCTTTCAGGCCACCTCCCCTATTGTAGGGGAGGCATTGGTGCAGCCTGTATTAAAGTAAACGCAAAATATACGCGGCAGGCCCTTTGATTCAAAATAGTTCCGAAACGGCGAACCACAGCACAGGCAGCACCATGGCCGGCAGCATATTTCCCACCCGGATCCGTTCCTTGGTCAGACCCAGAATGTTCATGCCGGTGCCGATCAGCATGACACCGCCCACCGCGCACATTTCCAGCACCACCGGCTCCGACAAAAACGGCTCAACCAGGCCGGCCAGCAGCGTCAGAGCGCCCTGATAAATGAGAACCGCAGCGCCGGAGAACAGAACGCCGACGCCCATGGTGGCGGAAAAGGTCACAGCGGAGA
>JAEDJR010000156.1 GCA_016296235.1 Oscillospiraceae bacterium | reverse complement strand
CTCCCCTATTGTAGGGGAGGCATTCGGTGCAGCCTATGTTTGTACAAGATTGCCTTTGCAACAGGCCTTTTTTATCGTTGAAACAATCTCTCTTGGACTGCCTGGATATAGGCCGGGCCGGTGCCGCAGCAGCCGCCCAGCAGAACTGCGCCGGCGGTTCGGAGCGCTTCCATGTGGGAGGCAAATTCCTCCGGGCCCATGGAATAGACCGCGTTGCCCGCATCGTCAATCACCGGCATGCCGGCGTTGGGCTTGGCAATGACCGGAACCGTCAGCTCCCGGGCCAGGCCGCGCACCACGGTTTCCATCTGATCCGGGCCGCTGGAGCAGTTGATGCCCACGGCGGCGGCGCCGAATTCCGCCAGCTGCGCGGCAGCCTCATAGACGCTGCCGCCGAAGTAGAGCATCCCGTCCGCCGTCACGGAGAAGGAGCACAGCACCGGCAGATCGCAGACCAGGCTGCAGGCCTCCAGGGCGGCCATGGCCTCTTCGTGGCCCATGAGCGTCTCCGCCACCAGCAGATCCGCCCCGGCGTCCTTCAAGGCTCCGGCCTGGCGGGTGTAATATTCCAGCATCCGCTCATAGGGCACGTCAGGCCGGCCCATGGTGGTCATATCGCCCGCCACCAGGGCCCGTCCGTCCGCCGCCTCCTTGCTCAGGGCCACCAGGCGGCTGTTGAGTTCCTCCAGCCGGTCCTCCAGGCCGTGCTGGGCCAGGTAGGGTTCGCTGCCTGTAAAGGTCGGGGCGTAGAGAATCCGGCTGCCCGCCTCCACATAGCTGCGCTGCAGCTCCAGAATGACCTGGGGATGCTCCAGAATCCACTGCTCTGCGCAGACGCCCCGGGGCATGCCGGCCTTCATCAGGTTGGAGCCGGTGGCGCCGTCCAGCAGAACCGGCCCCTGGGCCGTCAGGGCGCGAAACTCCGATTTTGTCATCTTACAGCTCCTTTGCCCGCCGCAGAACCTCGCAGACCAGCGCCCAGGTGCGCTGGGTGGAGGCCACGTTCAGCCGTTCTCTCGGCGTATGGATCTCCTGCATATCCGGGCCGACGGAGACGCAGTCCAGGCCGGGCAGCTTCCCGGCAAACACGCCGCACTCCAGACCGGCGTGGATGGCCTCGATCACCGGCTCCTTGCCGGTCTGCTCCCGGTAAACGCCAGCCACCAGCTCCCGCAGCTTGGAAGCCCGCAGGTATTCCCAGCCGGGGTAGTCGCCGGTATAGGTCACGCTGCCGCCCAGCAGGGCCGCCAGGCACTCGATCTGTCTGCAGAGCATGGCCTTCTCCGTGGCCACGGAGCTGCGCACCGCAAAGGTGCCCGCCATCTCCTGCTCCTTGAGCCGCAGGACGCCCAGATTCAGGGAGGTCTGCACCAGGCCGGGGATGTCCATGCTCATGGTCTGCACGCCGTTGGGCAGCAGCATCAGGGCCGACACCACCCGGGCGGTGGCTTCCCGGGTCAGGGGCAGCACCGCCGCAGCCTCCGCAGGCGCACAGTCCACCCGCAGCCCGGGATCCGCGGTCTGATATTCTTTCGCAAACACCCGGCCCCAGGATTCTGCCAGAGCCTCCAGCCGGGCGGCATCCTCCGGCGCCGTCAGAACCTCCGCGCAGCAGGCCGGGGCAATGGCGTTATCCGCCTGACCGCCGGTCAGGGTCACCAGACGCAGGGGCATCTCCAGGGACAGCGCGTCCAGCAGGCGGCCCATGAGCACATTGGCGTTGGCCCGCCCCTTATTGATTTCCACACCGGAATGTCCGCCGGTGAGGCCGTGGATTTCCAGGCGGTAGTTCACACCCTCCGCCTGCTCCCGTTCCACGGGAATATGGCAGGTGGCCCGGATGCCGCCGGCGCAGGACACGGTCAGCACGCCCTCCACCTCGGAATCCACGTTGAGCATGATGCGGCTCCGGAGGCAGGAGACGTCCAGGCCCACGGCGCCCTCCATGCCCACCTCCTCATCCACGGTGAACACGGCCTCCAGACGCGGGTGGGGCAGGTCGCCGGCATCCAGGGCTGCCAGGGCCATGGCCACGGCAATGCCGTCGTCGCCGCCCAGGGTCGTCCCCTCAGCCCAGATCCACTGGCCGTCGGTGCGCAGCCGCAGGCCCTCCCGGGCCATATCCAGGCTGCAGTCCGGCGCCTTTTCGCAGACCATGTCCAGATGGCCCTGGAGAATCACCGCAGGCGCATTCTCATAGCCCTCCGTGGCCTCCTTGATGATGATGACGTTGTTGAGGGAGTCCTGGTGCACCTCCAGGCCCCGCTCCCGGGCAAACGCGACGCAGTAGTCGCTGATGGCCTTGGTGTTGCCGGAGCCGTGGGGAATGGCGCAGAGTTCTTCAAAAAAGTGCAGCACATTTTCCGGCTGCAGGTGTTCCAAAACAGGCATAAGACGCCTCCTGACTCAGATTTCGCTGATTATCTTACCACAGTTTCCCGAAAAAGCCAACCGCCTGCGCACATTTTCCTTGACGCAGGTGGGATTTTGAAGGATAATAGGGGCATCGAACTGAAGGAAGTGATTGCATGTACCAAATCGGTGTTGACATCGGTGGTACCAACATCAAAATCGGCCTGGTGGACGACCGGCTGGAGATTGTCCGCCGCACCTCCGTCCCCTTCCCCCACGAAGACGGGGAAGCCGTGGCAAAACGGATCGCATCGGAGGTCCGGGGGCTGCTGGCGGCCCAGGGCGTGCCGGAGACGGAGCTGTCCAGTGTCGGCGTGATCGTCCCCGGCAGTATTGATCCCACCGGCGCCATCATTCTCAACGCCTATAACCTGGGCTTCCACAACGTCCCCTTCAAGGCGCAGCTGCAGGCCCAGTTTTCCGGAACGCCCGTGTACCTGGCCAACGACGCCGACGGCGCCGGACTGGCAGAGCTGGGGCGCGGCGCTTTTGCCGGCTGTCAAACCGCTGTCCTGCTGACGTTGGGCACCGGCGTCGGCGGCGGTCTGATCCTGGGGGGCAAAATGTTCTCCGGCGGCAAGCGCCAGGGCGTGGAGCTGGGCCATATGCCCCTGGTGGCCGGCGGTGAGGCCTGCTCCTGCGGCAACCTGGGCTGCATTGAGGCCTATTGCTCCGCCACAGCCCTGGCCCGGGACGGCGTCCGCGCCATGGAGGCCCACCCCGAGAGCCTGCTGGCCACCGGTTCCGGCGGCGACCCCGGCCGGATCGACGCCAAATTCGTCATCGACAGCGCCAAGGCCGGCGACGAAACCGCCATGGCCGTCTTTGACCGCTTTGTGGACCACCTGGGCTCCGCCTGCATCGCCATGATCCATCTGCTGGATCCGGAGGTCATCGCCATCGGCGGCGGCGTCTGCGGCGCAGGTGAGTTCCTGTTCGCCCCCCTGCGGGCCAATGTGGCCAAAAAGTGCTTCTACAGCGACTTCGCCAAAATCGTCCCCGCCGCCATGGGTAACGATGCCGGCATGATCGGCGCCGCCATGCTGGGACGCAACGCAATCTGATCTTACATATCTAGGAGGAAATTATCATGCTGAACTTTGATTATTCCGGCGCTGCCGGCTTCTATGCCGGGAGCGACGAGGCCCGCTGCGCCGCCGCTATCGACACCCTGGTGCAGGGCACCGGCGCCGGAAACGATTTCATCGGCTGGGTGGATCTGCCCGTCAACTACGACAAGGAGGAGTTTGCCCGCATCCAGGCTGCCGCCAAAAAGATTCAGAGCGACTCCCAGGCTCTGGTGGTCATCGGCATCGGCGGCTCCTATCTGGGCGCCCGCGCAGTCATTGAGCTGCTGAAGAGCCCCAACTACAACGCGCTGGCCAAGTCCACGCCCGATGTCTACTTCATCGGCAACGGCCTGGCGGCCGACGCTGTGGCCGAGACCATCGCCATGATCGGCGACCGGGACTTCTCCGTCAACGTCATCTCCAAATCCGGCACCACCACCGAGCCGGCCATCGCCTTCCGCCTGTTCAAGAAGCTGCTGGAGGACAAGTACGGCAAGGAGGGCGCCCGCGCCCGCATCTACGCCACCACCGACAAGGCCCGGGGCGCTCTGAAGACCATGGCCACCAACGAGGGCTATGAGACCTTCGTGGTACCCGACAATGTGGGCGGCCGCTACAGCGTGCTGACCGCCGTGGGTCTTTTGCCCATCGCCGCTGCCGGCATCGACATCGAGGCCCTCATGGCCGGCGCCCAGGCTGAGCGGGAAGAGTGCCTGACCAAGGTCACCCAGTCCACCGCCGCCCGTTACGCCGCCCAACGTCAGGCCCTGTATGCCCAGGGCAAGAAGGTGGAGGTTCTGGCCGCCTACGAGCCCGCCTTCCGCTTCATGGCCGAATGGTGGAAGCAGCTCTACGGCGAATCCGAGGGCAAGGACGGCGTCGGCATCTTCC
>JAEDJR010000155.1 GCA_016296235.1 Oscillospiraceae bacterium | reverse complement strand
CCAGTCCGCAGAGTGGCGCGGATTCCCCTTTGCACGAGCCGCAAATTGGGATTTGCCTTTGAATTGACAATTGACAATTGACAATGGAGGTATCCGCTTCGCGGATGATTTGATATGATGCATCGCAGCCCCCCGTGCCCCCTACACAGGGGGCTGTCAGCGAAGCTGACTGGGGGTTGTATCGACAAGCAATTTTTACGAAAAACGATACAATTGCAAACCTGCAGCAACCCCCAGCCTCCGCTGCGCTCCGGCAGCCCCCTGTAGAGGGGGCACGGGGGATAAATCCCAAATTTTGGATGCTAACAAATATCAAATACCGGTATCAAAGTCGCTTCGCACCTCGCAATGACAGCGCGGGACGGAACCCCATCATAATAATGCGTGTGTTTACGAAAACTGGGGAAAAATGAATCTTTGTGCAAAATGATAAATTTTTTTGCTTGCAATTTGAACAATATCCCAGTATAATTGCGAATCAGGAAAACTTTAGACTCTTTTTGTCGGCTGCGGCCCAATGAATGCAGGGACCGGTGGCTGGCTTCTCTTGAATTTTCTTGTTAGGAGTAAATCTATGAGCTACAATGTCAACACCATCATTGCCAACACGGAGGCGCTGCTGAAGCTCCGTCACGACGAGACCCTCACCTCCACCACGCCCCAGCGGCTCCATGACTGCCTGGGCACGGCGGTGATGATGGCCATCAACGAGAACTGGACCGCCAGCAAAAAGCGGCGGGAGAACAGCCGGAAGGCCTATTATTTCTCCGCCGAGTATCTCATGGGCCGTCTGGTCTATTCCAACCTGTTCAACCTGGGCATCCTGGATCAGGTCAAAGCGGCCCTGGCCCAAAAGGGTGTGGATCTGGCAGAGCTGGAGGACATTGAGGACGCCGCTCTGGGCAACGGCGGCCTGGGCCGTCTCGCAGCCTGCTTCCTGGACAGCGCCGTGACCTGCGGCATCCCCCTGTCCGGCTACGGCCTGCGCTACCGCTTCGGCCTGTTCAAGCAGAGCTTCGATGAACGCGGCTCCCAGAAGGAGGAGGCCGACGACTGGACCCGCTACGGCGATCCCTGGAGCTATCGCCGGGATAAGCACGCCGTCAAGGTGAAATTCGCCGACCAGACCGTCATCGCCGTGCCCTACGATATGCCCATCATCGGCTACAACACCGACAACATCGGTACCCTGCGCCTGTGGCAGTGCGAGCCGGAACGCGAACTGGACTTCGACGCCTTCAACGCCCAGAACTATGCCAAGGCTCTGGCGGAGAAAAACAAGGCCGAGGACATCACCCGGGTGCTGTACCCCAACGATTCCACCTACGAGGGCAAGCAGCTGCGCATCAAGCAGCAGTATGTCCTGTGCAGCGCCTCCCTGCAGGATATCCTGCGGGTCTACCGCTCCATCCACGGCAGCGACCTCAGCGGCCTGAGCCGGTTCGCGGCGGTGCAGCTCAATGACACCCATCCCGCCATGGCCATCCCCGAGCTGATCCGCCTGCTCATGGCCGACGGCATGGACTTTGAGCAGGCCTTCCTGGTGGCGAAAAACACCTTCTCCTACACCAACCACACGGTCATGGGCGAGGCCCTGGAAAAGTGGAATCTGGATCTGCTGGCCTCCGTGGTGCCGGAAATCGTCGAGATCATCAAGATGATCGACGCCCGGTGCAAGGCCGACCATCCGGAGCTGTTCATCATCAAGGATCATCAGGCCCACATGGCCAATCTGTCGGTCTATGTGTCCACGGCGGTCAACGGCGTGGCGGAGATTCACTCCGAAATTCTCAAGCGCGACCTGTTCAAGGACTGGTACGCGGTCTATCCCAAGCGGTTCCAGAACAAGACCAACGGCATCACCCCCCGGCGGTGGCTGGGCCTGTGCAATCCCGAGCTGACGAAGCTCCTGGAGCAGTATGTCAGCCCCGGCTTCCTGACCCGTCTGGATTGGCTGCAGGTGCTCAAGCCCCTGGTGGACAGCGAGATTGTCGAGCAGTTCAACCAGGTCAAGCACACCAAGAAGGAGCAGCTGTGCCAGGTCATCGCCAAGCACGAGGGCGTGGAGCTGAATCCGGACTTCGTCTTTGATGTCCAGGTCAAGCGGCTCCACGAGTACAAGCGGCAGCTCATGAACGCCCTGTCCATCATGGACATCTACCTGCGCCTCAAGGACGGCAGCCTGACCGATTTCACCCCCACGGTGTTTATCTTCGGCGCCAAGTCCGCCCCCGGCTATCAGCGGGCCAAGGCCATCATCCGCTACATCAATCAGGTGGCTAAGCGGGTCAACAGCGATCCCGACGTGGCCGACCGGATGAAGGTGGTCTTTGTCCAGAACTACAACTGCTCCTATGCCGAGCACATCATCCCCGCCGCCGATATCTCCGAGCAGATCTCTCCCGCCGGCACCGAGGCCTCCGGCACGGGCAACATGAAGTTCATGCTCAACGGCGCCGTGACCCTGGGCACCCTGGACGGCGCCAACGTGGAGATTGTGGAGCAGGCCGGCAGAGAGAACAACTATATCTTCGGCGCTACGGTGGAGGAGCTGGAGGCCATCCGGGACACCTACGATCCCATGACCATCTACAATTCCGACGCCAACATCCGCCGGGCTGTGGATACGCTGGTGGACGGAACCGTCGCCACGGACGACGAGCTCAAGGAGCTGCACCACGCCCTGCTCCATGGCGCCAGCTGGCACAAGGCTGACCACTACTACACCCTCAAGGACTTTGCCTCCTACCAGGCCGCCCGCCTCCAGGCCAACCGGGACTACCTGGATCGCCAGGCCTTCGGCCGCAAGTGCCTGATGAACGTGGCCTCCGCCGGTAAGTTCTCCTCCGACCGCACCATCCGCCAGTATGCCGAGGAAATCTGGCACGTCTGAGATCGGAAACAGTCGATTGTTAACCCCCGTTGCTTGCGCAACGGGGGTTCTTTTGCTATGATGGGGGCAGAAATTCAAGGAGGTTCATGCAATGCTGTGTCACAACCTGAAAACTCTGCGCACGGAACGGGGTCTGTCTCAGGAGGAGCTGGCAGCCAGGCTGTCAGTCGTCCGGCAGACTGTGTCCAAGTGGGAGAAGGGGCTGTCGGTGCCGGATTCAGAGATGCTGGTCCGGCTGGCGGAGGTCTTTGATGTGCCCGTGGGAACCCTGCTGGGGGAGGACCTGCAGCCGGAACAGGAAAAATCCGAATTGCAGCAGCTCTCCGAGAAGCTGGAGAATCTCAACGCAATGATGGCTCAGCGCAATGCCCGCAGCCGGACGTTGATGAAAATAGCGTCCATCTGCATGATTGTGGCCGCATCGGTGTATGCGGTGGTGGAGCTGCTGCCTTTGGTCCTGATTGCGGCGACAGTGGCGAAATCCAGCGGGAAATCCGGCGCTGTCGGCATCATCGGCGGCGCCGATGGGCCCACTGCCATCTTTGTGACGTCTCCCAGCTGGGTGCAGATGGCTGTCGGTGCGGCGATCTGCGCTGCAGTGCTGGCTGTCGGAATCATCCTGTTGAAAAAATCCAAACGGCAGTAAAAACAGACTGCTCTGGCCTTATGAAGAGCCGGGGCAGTCTGTTTTTTCAGTCCAGCAGGGGAAGCAGCTCCAGCAGATCCTGGATGACGTAGTCACAGCGGGGGTCGTCCGTGGGCTTGCCCAGAAGACAGGTGGCGATGCCGGCGTTGCGGCCGCCCTGCATGTCGGAGGTCAGGCTGTCTCCCAGCAGCAGACAGCGGGACTTGTCCACGGGGCCCATGGCGGCGAAGCATTTATCGAAGAATTCCGGCTCCGGCTTCTTGCAGCCCATGGCCTCGGAGATAAAGACCTGTTCAAAACAGGCGTTGAGGCCGGACTGCTCCAGCCGGGGCAGCTGGGTGGTGACCACGCCGTTGGTCACGGCGAACAGACGGCAGCGGCCCCGCAGGGCATCCAGCAGCTCCCGGCAATGGGGCATGAGCACCGCGCTGTGCCGCAGACCTTCGGCATAGGCCTCGTTGGCCTCCAGAGGGTCCATGAACACGTCCATCTCCCCCAGGAATTGGGCAAATCGTGTTTCGAAAATCACGTTCTTTTCGATTTCTCCCCGCTCGTACTGCTGCCACAGGACGTTATTGAGAACGTGAAAGCGGGCCTCCCGTTCCGCGGTCAGCTCCAGGCCGAACCGGGCCAACAGGGCGCGCAGGGAGTCCCGGGTGCCGGCGTCAAAGTCCAGCAGGGTGTTGTCGATGTCCATCAGGATCACATCGTACCGCATGACGTACCTCCGAAGGTTTTTTCATATTATAGCACACAGGACGGGATTTTTGTGATATAATATCCAGTACTTTCGGCTTTGATCAGAGCCCCCTCGTGCCCCCTCTACAGGGGGCTGTCAGCGAAGCTGACTGGGGGTTGTA
>JAEDJR010000013.1 GCA_016296235.1 Oscillospiraceae bacterium | reverse complement strand
TCAAGCGGGTGATTGCCACGGAGGGACAGACCGTAGATATCGATTACGATAAGGGCGAGGTCTATGTGGACGGGGTTCTGCAGGACGACTCGTATACCAATACGCTGACCAACCACTGCTGGGAGGGCTCCTACAGGCTGGAGCTGCCTGCAACGGTGCCGGAGGGCCATATCTTTGTTTTGGGGGACAACCGGAACAATTCCGTTGACAGCCGCTTTGCACCGGTCGGCATGGTGGACGAACGCTGTGTCCTGGGAAAGGTCTGGGCGATCGTCTTTCCGGGGCGTCAGACGGATGATTATGAAAATCCCGTCAGCTCTCGGGAACTGAAAAGAATTGGACGGGTATCATGATGAGCGAAGAAAAACAGCTGAATATTCAGTGGTATCCAGGCCATATGACCAAAACCCGCCGGATGATGGAGGAAAACCTGAAGCTGGTGGATGCGGTCTGTGAGATTCTGGATGCCCGGATTCCCATCTCCAGCCGCAACCCGGATATCGACGCGATCTGCGGCAGCAAGCCCAGAATGGTGATTCTCAACCGGATTGACCTGGCGGATCCCGCCATGGTGCGGGTGTGGTCCGACTATTTCCGCAGCCGCGGTATGGCGGTGCTGGCAACGGACTGCAAAACCAAAAAAGGCATCAACGGATTTGTGCCCGCGATCCGGACGCTGCTGGCAGAGAAGCTGCGGCGCTATGCGGAAAAGGGACAGGCCGGCCGGCCGCTGAAAATCATGATCGTGGGCATTCCCAACGTGGGAAAATCCACCTTTATCAACCAGATTGCCGGACGCAAGGGCGCCAAGGCGGAGAACCGCCCCGGCGTGACGCGGGGAAAGCAGTGGGTGACGGTGGATCAGGGTCTTTTGCTCCTGGACACCCCCGGTATTCTGTGGCCCAGGTTTGACGATCCGGAGGTCGGCCTGCGGCTGGCCTATACGGGCGCCGTGAAGGATGACGTGGTGGATCTGGAGAGCCTGGCCTGCAGCCTCATGCGGATGCTCTGGATCCGTTATCCGGAAGCTGTCCGTGCCCGCTATAAGATTGAAATGCCGGAGGACGCCCAGGGCTGGGAGCTGCTGGAGGCAGCCGGCCGCAAGCGCGGCTTCCTGATTTCCGGCGGCGATGTGGATCTGGAACGCATGGCCCGGGTGCTGCTGGAGGAATACCGCAGCTGCAAGCTGGGACGCTTCACCCTGGAAACACCGGATATGCTGAAGGAGGAACCATCATGAAAGAGAACCAAACAGACCTCTGGAGCATAGAGCGGACGTGCTTCGAATCCGGCTGCCAGCTGATCTGCGGTGTGGACGAGGCCGGCCGCGGGCCTCTGGCGGGTCCGGTCTGCGCGGCGGCGGTGATTTTGCCGCCGGAGCTGCAGATACCCGGCCTGAACGATTCCAAGAAGCTGACGGACAAAAAACGGCGGGAGCTGTTTGACGTGATTGTGTCGGAAGCGGTCTCCTATGGCATTGCGATGGTAAGCGAAACGGAGATTGACGAAATCAACATTCTCCAGGCCACCTTCCGGGCCATGGAGCAGGCGGTTGCCCGGATGGATGTCCATCCGGATCTGGTTCTGGTGGACGGAAACCGGTCCCCCGGGCTGCCGCTGCCGGTAAAAACCGTGGTCAAGGGCGACAGCCTCAGCGCCAATATTGCTGCCGCCTCCATCCTGGCAAAGGTGACCCGGGACCGGTTTATGGAGCAGATGGACCAGGTCTATCCCCAATACGGCTTCGCGGTACATAAGGGCTACGGCACCAAGCGGCACTATGAGGCCCTGCGGGAATACGGCCCCAGCTCCCTGCACCGGATGACCTTTTTGAAAAAGTTCTATGGCGAAGCCTAATCTTCTCGGCCCCTGGGGGGAAAGCCAGGCGGCCGCCTATTTGCGAAAAAAGCATTATGAAATCCTGGCCTGCAACTACCGAACCCGGTTCGGAGAGATCGACCTGATTGCCCGGAATCGACGGATCCTGGCGTTTGTGGAGGTCAAGCTCCGAAAAACGGACCGCTATGGCACGGCCAGGGAATTTGTGGGCCTGCAGAAGCAGAACCGTCTGCGGGCCTCGGCAGAGCTGTGGCTGCAGAGCAACCCCACCGGACTGCAGCCCCGGTTTGATGTGATCGAAATCTATGCGCCGGAGGGCCTGCAGACGCAGAATCCGGTCATTGTCCACTGGGAGGACGCCTTCCAATAACGCAAAACGCGATACAAGAAAAAGGTTGTGACACTATGCATTATGTAAGTACTCGGGACGCATCGCTGCAATATACGGCTGCCCAGGCCATTGAACAGGGCCTGAGCCGGGACGGCGGACTGTTCCTGCCCGAATCTTTGCCCCGGCTTCCGGATTTGGAGCAGCTGGCGCCCATGACATATCCCGAGCGCGCCGCGGCCATTATGAAGCTGTTCCTGGAGGAGTTTTCGGAAGCAGAGCTGCTGGAGTATGCCCAAAAGGCCTATGGCCCGGAGAAATTTGACTGCGCTGCCGTGGCTCCGGTGGAGGAGCTGCACTGCAAGACCCACATTCTGGAGATGTGGCATGGCCCCACCTGCGCCTTCAAGGACATGGCCCTGCAGATGCTGCCCTATTTGCTGACGGCCTCCATGAGAAAGAACGGCGAGGAGAAAACGGTCTGCATCCTGGTGGCCACCTCCGGCGATACCGGCAAGGCGGCCCTGGAGGGCTTCCGGGATGTGGATCATACCAAAATTCTGGTGTTCTATCCCAAGGACGGCGTTTCCGACATTCAGAAGCTGCAGATGGTCACCCAGGAGGGCGGCAACGTGGGCGTCTGCGCCGTGGTGGGCAATTTCGACGACGCCCAGACCGGCGTGAAGCGTATTTTCTCCGACGGGGCCTACCGGGAGGTTCTGGCACAGAAGGGCTATGTCCTGTCCTCTGCCAACTCCATCAACTGGGGCCGCGTCCTGCCGCAGATTGTCTATTACATTTCCGCCTACTGCGATCTGCTGTCCAAGGGCAGCATCCGCATGGGCGATCCCATCAACGTCTGCGTTCCCACCGGCAATTTCGGCAATATCCTGGCCTGCTACTACGCCAAGAAGATGGGCCTGCCGGTGAAGAAGCTGATCTGCGCCTCCAACGCCAACAATGTCCTGACGGACTTTATCCGCACCGGCGTCTATGACCGGAACCGTCCCTTCTACCAGACGGCGTCTCCCTCCATGGATATCCTGATCTCCTCCAATCTGGAGCGGCTTCTCTATGATCTGACCGGCTCGGATCAGGAGGTGCGCGGGTATATGCAGGAGCTGGCGCAGACCGGCAGATATCAGGTTTCGGACGATGTCCTGGAAGCCATCCGGGAGAACTTTGTCTCCGGCTTCTGCGACGATGCACGAACCCTCAATACCATCGGAAAGGTGTTCCGCGACAGAGGCTATCTGATGGATACCCACACGGCGGTGGCCTATACGGTGCTGCAGGATTATCGGGCCGCCACTGCGGACGATACGCCTGCCCTGGTGGTCTCCACCGCCAGTCCCTTCAAGTTCTGCGACAGCGTTCTGACGGCCCTGGGCGTTGCGGAGCAGCAGCCGGGAACCGGGATTCTGAACCAGCTGACCCAGGTTGCCGGGAAACCTGCACCCGGACCTCTGGCCGCCCTGGCCGGAAAAGAGGTCCGCTTCACCGGTGTGACGGAAAAGGATGCCATGACCGACGTGGTCAGCCGGATGCTCCGCTGATGGCCCTGTACGCATTGGGCGATCTCCATCTGGCCTTTGGCGTCCATAAGCCCATGGACGTGTTTGGAGGCCGTTGGGAGGGATATCAGGAAAAGCTCCGGGAGGGACTGTCCGTCCTCCGGGAGGGAGACACCCTGGTGATTCCGGGGGATTTCTGCTGGGCGCTGGATCTGGAACAGGCCCGGGCCGATTTTGCCTTTCTGCACAGCTTCCCCGGGAGAAAGCTTCTGGTCAAGGGAAACCATGATTATTGGTGGAACACGGCGGCCAAGTTTTCCCGCTTCTGCGCGGAGAATGGCTTTGACGACTGCCATCTGCTCCATAATACCTGCTTTTTCTACGGCGATCTGGCCCTTTGCGGAACCAGAGGCTGGTTCTTTGAAGAGGACCAGCAGGGAAGTCACAACGAAAAGGTGTTCCGCCGGGAGCTGATCCGGCTGGAAGCGTCTTTGAAGGCGGCGGGGGAGCACGAGAAGCTTTGCTTCCTGCACTATCCGCCCCGGTACCGGGGATATACCTGCCCGGAGATTCTGGAGCTGCTGCAGCGCTACAGCGTGCGTCTTTGCTGCTACGGACACCTCCATGGAGACAGCCACAAGCTGGCCCTGGAGGGCCTCAGCGGCGGCACGGAATTCCGGCTGGTGGCGGCAGATTATGTCAACTTCCGGCCCGTGAAGCTGGCAGACTAAAAAAATTTACAAATTTTCAGGAAAAAACAGTGGAAAAATCTGAATTCTTCTGATAATATAGTACGGATTGATAATATGGTGATTTATGGCCTTTGGCCCACCACATAGGAGGAACATCAACATGAATGTGAAAAGCACCGAGCAGGAAAAGAACACCGCCAAAATTGTCGTGGAAATTGAAAAGCAGGAATTTGAAGCTGCTTTGAACAAGGCTTACAACAAGTGCAAGCGGGATATCGCCGTCCCCGGCTTCCGGAAGGGCAAGGCTCCCCGGAAGGTCGTGGAGGGCATGTACGGCGCCAAGGTCTTCTATGAAGACGCCGTCAACGAGATTTTCCCTGAAATCTATACCAAGGCTGTGACCGAGCAGCAGCTGAAGGCCGTGGGCGGCCCTTCCGTGTCCGCCATGGACGAGACCGAGGACGGCGCCATTGTCCTGACCATCGAGACCGCCCTGTATCCCGAAGTGACCCTGGGTGACTACAAGGGCATTGAGGTGCCCAAGGCTGCCGTGGCCGTCACCGACGAGGACGTGGAAGCCGAAGTGGACCGCATGGCCGAGCGCAACAGCCGCATCGAGACCGTGGAGCGTCCCGCCCAGGAAGGCGACACCGTGGTTCTGGACTTTGAGGGCTTCGACAACGGCGTGGCGTTTGAAGGCGGCAAGGGCGAGAACTACAGCCTGAAGCTGGGCTCCCATCAGTTCGTTCCCGGTTTTGAAGAGGCTCTGGTGGGCCTGTCCGCCGGCGACGAGAAGGACGTGGACGTGACCTTCCCCGAGAACTACACCCCCGAGCTGGCCGGCAAGCCTGTGGTCTTCAAGTGCAAGATCCACGAGGTCAAGGAGACCACCCTGCCCGAGAAGGACGACGAATTCGCCAAGGACGTGTCCGAGTTTGACACCATGGACGCCCTGCGGGCCGACATCCGCGAGAAGAAGCTGAAGGAGCGCCAGGAGACTGCCGACCGTCAGTTTGAGAACGCCGCCGTGGAGCTGGCCGCCCAGAACATGACCTGCGACATTCCTGCCTGCATGATCGACGAGCAGGTGGACAAGCATATGGATCAGTTTGCCTATCAGCTGCAGATGAGCGGCATGACCATGGAGGACTACGCCAAGATGATGGGCGGAGACCTGGGCGCCATGCGCAGCTCCATGCGTCCCATGGCTGAGACCACTGTCCGCTCCAACATCCTGCTGAGCGCCATTGTGGATGCCGAGGGCATCACCGTCTCTGACGAAGAAGTGGAAGAAGAGATGAAGAAGGTCGCCGAGCAGTACCAGATGGAGCTGGAGAAGGTCAAGGAGGCCCTGAATGTGGAGAACATGAAGGCCGACCTGGCTGCCAAGAAGGCTGTCCGTCTGATCGTGGACAACGCTGTCGCGGTGGATGTTTCCAAGAAAGAGGAAGCCGAAGGCTAAATCTGGAATAAACCTGCACCGGTCCGGTTAGAATGTCTCAGACGCCAACCGGAGAAAGGAGATTCCCAATGAGCTTTATACCCTATGTCGTGGAGCAGAACAGCCGCGGCGAGCGGAGCTATGACATTTTTTCCCGTCTGCTCAACGATCGAATCATTCTGTTGTCTGAAGAAGTCAACGACACCACTGCCAGTCTGATCGTGGCCCAGATGCTGTATCTGGAGGGCCAGGATCCGGATAAGGATATTCAGTTCTACATCAATTCCCCCGGCGGCTCCGTGACCGCGGGTATGGCCATCTATGACACGATGCAGTACGTCAAGTGCGACGTATCCACCATTTGTGTCGGCATGGCCGCATCCATGGGTGCATTTCTGCTGTCCGCCGGCGCAAAGGGAAAGCGCATTGCGCTGCCCAATGCTGAGATTATGATCCACCAGCCGTCCGGCGGTACCCAGGGACAGGCCACGGATATGCAGATCCAGGTGGAGCGGATGCTGAAAATCAAAGACCGTCTGAACCGCATTCTCGCCGAAAACACCGGAAAACCGCTGGAAACGATCTGCCGCGATACGGAACGCGACAACTTCATGTCCGCGGAGGAGGCCTGCAGCTACGGTCTCATCGACAAGGTGATTTACAAGCGATAAGCGCAGGCGCACGAAAGGAAGAAAACCCGTGGCAAGAGACTCCATTCGCTGCTCGTTCTGCGGGAAGCGTCAGGAGCAGGTCAACCGGATCATTGCAGGCCCCAATGTGTATATCTGCAATGAATGCGTGGAACTGTGCTCCGGCATTCTGCACGATGAGATGAACCCTGTGCATACGCCGTCCTTTGAGCTGCCGGATACACTGCCGACGCCGCAGGAAATCAAAACCTATATGGATCGCTATATCATTGGCCAGGATGACGCCAAAATCGCCCTGGCAGTGGCGGTCTATAACCACTATAAGCGAATCTACTTTGAAAACAGTACCGATGTGGAGCTGCAGAAGAGCAACATTCTGCTCATCGGCCCCACGGGTACCGGCAAGACCCTGTTCGCCCAGACCCTGGCCAAGATCCTCAATGTTCCCTTTGCCATTGCCGACGCCACAACCCTGACGGAGGCCGGCTATGTGGGCGAAGACGTGGAGAACATCCTGCTTCGCCTGCTGCAGGCGGCGGATTTCGATGTGGAGCTGGCGGAACGCGGCATTATCTACATCGATGAGATGGACAAAATCGCCCGGAAGAGCGAGAACACCTCCATCACCCGCGATGTCAGCGGCGAAGGCGTCCAGCAGGCGCTGCTGAAGCTGCTGGAGGGCACGGTTGCCAACGTCCCGCCCCAGGGCGGACGCAAGCATCCGCAGCAGGAATTCATCCAGGTGGATACCAGCAATATCCTCTTTATCTGCGGCGGCGCCTTTGACGGTCTGGATAAGATCATCGAACGCCGCACGGACCGCTCGGCAATCGGCTTTGATTCCGAGCTGCAAAGCAAGGACCGGCGCGATGTGGGCCAGCTGTTCCGCATGGTGCAGCCCCACGATCTGCTGAAATTCGGCATCATTCCGGAGCTGGTCGGCCGTCTGCCGGTGATCACCACTCTGGAAAGCCTCAACAAGGAGAGCCTGGTGCGGATTCTGACCGAGCCAAAGAACGCGCTCTGCAAGCAGTACCACAAGCTGCTGGAGTACGATCAGGTATCCCTCAGCTTTGAGGAGGGCGCTTTGGAGGCCATTGCCGAAAAAGCCATTGACCGTCAGATCGGTGCAAGAGGCCTGCGCGCCATTATGGAGGAGATCATGACCGGGATCATGTTTGAGATTCCGTCGGATCTCACGATACAGAGCGTGCTGGTCACGGAGAACTGCGTCCGCAAGGGTGAAAAGCCGGTTGTTGTGCGCGACAGCTCCAAGCCCCGCCAGCCGATCAGAAATGCAGGCGTAACACTGTAAAACGGTTCAAGAGGGGGCGTTGCCCCCTCTTTCCGACTATGTAACCATTCTCCGGAAAGGAGTGTGCATATGAATGAGATTATGCTGTCCCAGCGGCTGCCGGTTCTGGCGCTGCGGGGACTGAATGTGTTTCCCGGCATGACCATCCATTTTGACGTGGGGAGAAAAAAATCCATCCGCGCCGTGGAAGAGGCCATGCGGAACAACCAGGAGATTTTCCTGGTCACCCAAAAGGATATTCAAACCGATGATCCCGATCAGAGCAGCCTGTACAGCATCGGCACGGTGTCTGTGGTCAAACAGATTCTGAAGCTGCCCGGCGATACCATCCGGATTCTGGTGGAGGGCAAATACCGGGCCTGCCTGACAGAGTGTATCCAGACGGATCCCTATCTCTATGGCCGTGTGGAATCGGTGCCGGAGATGCCCTGCGGCAAGACGACGCCCAGGGTGGAAGCGCTGATGCGCGAGGCCTATAATCTTTACGACCAATTTATGGAGCTGTCCGGCCGAAACGCCCAGGACGGACTGATGCAGCTGCTGGCCAGCAGTGAGCCAGGCTTTGCCGCGGATTATATCACCCAGAATACCTCCATCAACTATACGGATAAGCAGCGTGTTCTGGAGCAGCTGCATCCGGTCAAACGGCTGGAGCTGGCCTGTATTCTCCTGGGCCGGGAGCTGGACATCATGCATCTGGAGGCGGAAATCCAGGAAAAGGTGCAGGAAAATGTCAACAAAGGCCAGCGGGACTACTATCTGCGGGAGCAGATGCGGGTCATCCAGTCGGAGCTGGGCGAGGATGATGAGGAAGAGGAGCTGGACCGCTACCAGACCGAGATTCTGGCCCTGAAGCTTCCGGAAAATGTGGAGGAAAAGCTGCTCAAGGAGGTCAAGCGCCTGAGCAAGCAGCCCTCCAATTCCCAGGAGGCGGCTGTCATCCGGAATTACCTGGATACCTGTCTGGAGCTTCCCTGGAACACCAGAACCAGGGAACGGGTGGATATCAGGACAGCGGAAAGGATTCTCAACGAGGATCACTTCGGTCTGGAGAAGGTGAAGGAGCGCATTCTGGAGATCTTTGCCGTCCGGAAGATGGCGCCGGATATGCCGGGGCAGATTATCTGCCTGGTGGGCCCTCCTGGCGTGGGCAAGACCTCCATCGCCACCTCCATCGCCCGGGCGCTGAACCGGAAAATGGCCCGTGTCTCCCTGGGCGGCGTCCATGACGAAGCCGATATCCGTGGTCACCGCAAGACCTATGTGGGCGCCATGCCGGGTCGTGTCATCAATGCCGTGATCCAGGCCGGAACCAGGAATGCCCTGCTGCTCTTCGATGAAATCGACAAGCTGGGCAGCGATTACCGGGGCGATCCCTCCTCGGCCCTGCTGGAGGTGCTGGACGCGGAGCAGAATTCCACCTTCCGGGATCACTATCTGGAAGTGCCCTTCGATCTCCACGAGTGTATGTTCATCACCACGGCCAATACCACCTCGACCATTCCGGCGCCGCTGCTGGACCGGATGGAGGTCATCGAGCTGACCTCCTATACGGATGAGGAGAAGCTGCAGATTGCGAAGAACCACCTGCTGCCCAAGCAGCTGGAAAAGCACGGCCTGCGAAAATCCCAGGTTCGCGTGACGGATGAAGCCATCCGGGAGATCATCGCCTGCTATACCCGGGAGTCCGGCGTTCGGAATCTGGAACGGCAGCTGGCCGCGCTGTGCCGCAAATGCGATATGCGGTTCGTGGCGGAAGAGCCGCCTAAGCGGGTGACGGTTACCGGCGCCAATCTGGAGGAATTCCTCGGCGTGCGGAAATTCCTGCCGGACGAAAAGCCGGCGGCGGATTCCGTGGGCCTGGTGACCGGACTGGCCTGGACCTCCGTGGGCGGCGAGACCCTGGAGGTGGAGGTCAATGTGGTGGATGGCGCCGGCAAGCTGGAGCTTACCGGCAATCTGGGCGATGTGATGAAGGAATCCGTCCACGCCGCCATGAGCTATATCCGCTCCCGGGCGGAGCAGCTGAACATTCCGGCTGATTTCTATAAAACCAAGGACATTCATGTCCATTTCCCGGAGGGCGCCATTCCCAAGGACGGCCCTTCGGCAGGCATCACCATCTGCACGGCCATGGTTTCGGCTCTGACCGGAATCAGCGTGCGCCGGGATCTGGCCATGACCGGAGAGATTTCCATCCGGGGCCGGGTGCTGCCCATCGGGGGCCTGAAGGAAAAGACCATGGCAGCGCTGCGCCATGGGATTCAGACGGTGATTATTCCCGAGGCCAACGCCAAGGATCTGGAGGAAATCGACCAGACCGTCCGGAAAGCGTTGAATTTCATCACGGTTTCCCATGTGGATGCCGTCCTGCAGGCGGCGCTGAACGCTCCGGTGACCGTGGGAGAAGAGCCGCAGAAGGCGCTTCCCAAGGAAGCGAATCTGATGGTGCCTCAGGAGCCGAAGAAAAACAGAAAGCCCGGTATCAGACAGTAGGTGCATGATGAATTTACACAATGCCGAATTTGTATTGTCAGCGGCCAGTCTTGCCGCCTGTCCCAAGGACGGACTGCCGCAGATTGCCTTTGCCGGCCGTTCCAACGTGGGAAAATCCTCTGTCATCAACCGCTTGCTGCAAAGAAAGAACTTTGCCCGGGTGGGAGAAGCGCCGGGGAAGACCACCCATATCAATTTCTTCCGGGTGGATCAGGCCATGTATCTGGTGGACTTGCCGGGCTATGGCTATGCGAAGGTGCCGAAGGCCGAAAAGGACCGTTGGGCCAGGCTCATTGAGCAGTATTTCGCAGCGCCGGATCTCATTACCCTGGGCATTCTGATTGTGGACGCCCGCCATAAGCCCACGGCCAACGACGTCATCATGGCGGAAGCCTTCCGGAATTCCGGCCGGCCCTATGTGGTGGTGGCCAATAAAATGGACAAGCTGAAAAAGAGCGAAATTCTTCCCAACCTGGCGGCGATCCGGGAGACGCTCTGCCTGGAGGAAGAAACGCCTGTGATTCCGTTTTCCGCGGAAAAGGGAGAAGGCAGGGACGCGCTTCTGGCACGGATTGAAGCATCTCTTTCCCAGGCGTAGCAACAGGACGCAGCGGCGAGCAGGCATTTCGCCGCTGCGTTTTCCTTTCTGAAAGGAGAAAAGATCATGATTGTACCATGCGTGTGGGAGCATAACGGCAGCGACACGCTCCTTTATGCCGTCAATCTGCCGGGCGCCTATGCCCGGGGAGAGAGCCGGGAAGCTGCGCTTGACAAGATGGACCGGGAAATCCGGACCTATCTGAACTGGATGGGCGGGCCTGTCCCGGACAGGATCACCGTGGAAATCATCCAGGATGCGCCCTGCGGGTTGGAGATCCGTGACGCGGATTCCGATGTGCTGTTTGCAGCCGAGCGGGAGCCCTTATCGGTTGAAGACTACGAGCGGGTGAAAGCCCTGGCCCTGAAATCCGCCGGCGACTTTTTGAAACTGTACCAATCGGTGCCGGATCAGAACACAAGCGTCCTTCCTGTCAGAAAGACCTTTTACGGTCAGGTTCCCCGTACAGCGGAAGAAATGTATCAGCATACCAAAAATGTCAACGCCTATTATTTTGGCGAGATCGGCGTGGATGTGGACAATGACGGTACCATCCTCGAATGCAGGGCCAGAGGCTTCGAAGCCCTGGAGGCCCGGAAGGACTACCTGCAGAATCCGGTGTTTGACGGCAGCTATGGGGAGTGCTGGACCCTGCGCAAGGTGCTGCGCCGGTTTATCTGGCATGACCGGATTCACGCCAGAGCCATGTACCGCATGGCGGTAAAAACATTTGGCGCAGGCGCAGTTCCCGATGTGTTTTTCTTTGAAGGTTAGGTTTTCTTGCTTTTCTTCTGCGGGCATGCTATACTGGAAAAAGATAAATTGAGGAAGTATGACGTTTGGATGCTTTGAAGCAATGGCTGCAGCAGCTGCAGTTTGGCAGCCTTTTGGATATGATTGTGATCGTGGCGGCGTCACTGCTGTGCATTACGGTGCATGAGACCTGCCATGGCCTGGCCGCCTACTGGATGGGAGACGATACGGCCAAGCGGATGGGAAGACTCTCCCTCAATCCCCTCCGCCATGTGGATCTGATGGGCCTTGTGATGATGGCTCTGGTGCGGTTTGGCTGGGCGAAGCCCGTGCCGGTGGATATGCGGCGGTTCCGCAATCCCAAAGCAGGTATGGCGCTCACCGCGCTGGCGGGCCCGGTTTCCAATGTGCTGCTGACGCTGGCGGCCGTTGTGCTGCGGGTCGTGGCGATTGTGCTGCTGTATCGCTATGGCGGCGCCTGGTCCTATGTGATTGACTTTTTGGAGTATGTGGCCATCCTCAGCGCCGGCCTGGCGGTGTTCAATCTGTTTCCCATTCCGCCCCTGGACGGCTCCAAGGTTTTGTTCGCCCTGCTGCCGGCCCGGTATTATGAGAAGCTGATGCGCTTCGAGCGGTTCGGAATGCTGCTGCTGATGGCGCTGCTGTTTCTGGGCGTACTGGATACGCCGCTCTATTTTCTGCGTGAGAAGCTGCTGAACGCGGCCAGCTATGTGGCCGAGCCGCTGTTTCTGCTGCTGGCTTCACGTCTGTTGTGAGGAATCTATGGAAGAACCGCGCTACCACCTGGAACAGGTGGTTCATGTCAAATCGGAGACGCTGGAGGATTTTGACGGCCCGCTGGACGTGATTCTGCAGCTTCTGAGCAAGAATAAAATTGAAATTCAGGATATCCGGATTTCCTCCATTCTGGAGCAGTATCTGGCCTATCTGGATGAAATGAAGCGGCTGGATATGGAGATAGCCAGCGAATTTATCGCCATGGCCTCCTATCTGATGCTGATTAAGACCAAAATGCTGCTGTCCGCCGCCGAGCAGGAGGAGGCCATGAGCGAGATGGAGCTTCTGATTCGCTCTCTGGAGGAACGGCAGCGAAAGGACGCCTTTACCCAGATCAAAACGGGCGTATCCTTTCTGGCGGACAGAAATGAAATCGGCCTGAACCTGTTCACCAAGGGTCAGGAGCCTTTTGAGCGGGATCAGACCTACCGCTATCAGCATGCACCGGAGGATCTGGTCAAAGCCATGGCTGCCATGGCGGAGCGCAGCGAACGGGCCATGCCGCCGCCCACCTCCAACTTTACCGGCATTGTGGGACGGGAGCCGTATCCTGTGACGAAGAAGGCCGCAGAGGTTCTGCGGAAGCTGCTGTCCCACGGGATTTCCCGCTTTTTGAAGCTGTTTCGCGGCAACCGGTCCCGTTCGGAGATTGTCGCCACGTTTCTGGCGGTGCTGGAGCTGTGCCGGCTGAAGTCCGTCACCCTGGAGGATGATGAAAGCGGAGATGTCCGGGTTCGCTTTGTGAAAATGCCGGACGAGACAGATGCCACGGAGGAAGGGGGGCTGACCCTTGGAGCAGAATGAGATCCAGAGAGCCATCATGGCGATCCTGTTTGCCGCAGGAGAGCCGGTGGACGCCAAGAGAATGGCCTTTGCCCTGGAGGCGGAGGAGGACACGGTGCACCGGGAGACCCAGGCACTGATGGACGCACTGTCCTTTGACCGCAGCGGGATTCGGATTCTGAGGCTGGAAAATGCCTATCAGATGTGCTCCTCCGGGGAAATGGCGCCCTATGTGACCAAAGCCCTGGAGACGCGGAAGCCTCCCAAGCTCTCGGCCTCGCAGCTGGAGACGCTGACCATCATCGCTTACTATCAGCCGGCCACCAAGGCCTATGTGGAGCAGCTGCGGGGCGTGGACAGCGCCTATTCCGTCAGCGCGCTGCTGACGAAAAAGCTCATCGAAGAATGCGGCCGGCTCAATGTGCCGGGCAGACCGATCCTGTACAGAACCACGCCGGACTTTCTCCGAACCTTTGGCCTGCAATCGCTGGAGGAGCTGCCGGAGATTGAGCTGATGAACTTTCAGGCCAGACCGCAGCCGCCCCAGGAGCCTGCTCCGGAGGCGGAAGCATGAGGCCGTGGATGGTTTGGCTGCTGGTTCTGGCCTGTCTGGCCCTTCTGGCAGCGGCCAAGGTAGGCGTCCATGTGTCTTACCTGGAAAAGAAGCTGCGGCTGGATTTGCTGGTTTCCAAGTTCAGATTTACAATTCTGGGCGGCGAGGCGAAAAAGCCGAAACGACAAAAGAAGCGTCAGGCGCCCAAAGAGAAAACGCAGAAGCCGAAGGCGGAGAAGGCCCCAAAGGCCCAAAAGGAGGGCAAGCCCGATCTGAAGCCGTGGCTTCAGGCTGCGCAGACCTACTGGCGGGAGCTGCTGGAGCTGGTGGGACGCGTGCTGACTTCGCCGACTCTGGACGTGCTGAAGCTGCAGATTCTGGTTGGCGGAAAGGACGCGGAGGCCTGCGCCATGACCTACGGCAGAATCTGCGCCGTTGTCGGCTGCGTCCTGCCGGTGGTGGAGAACACCTTCGGCATTCGGAAGCGTCAGATTGATGTCCGCTGCTGCTTTGACCGGGAAAACCTGGATATTTCGGCGGAAGCGGCGATTACCATTCGGATTTATGAAATTTTTGCCCTGGCATTTGCACTGCTGGGGCTGGGATTAAAGCTGCTCCTGGCGGCAAAAAATAATAAAAAGGCGGTGCAGAATTCATGAATCATCCTCTTCCCGACATGATGGGCTCGTCTCTGACAAAGCTCAAGGACATGGTGGATGTCAACACGATCATCGGTGACCCCATTCAAACGCCGGAAGGCGTCCTCATTATCCCGGTTTCCAAGGTGAAGGTGGGATATGCCGGCGGCGGCTCGGATTTTGCGCCCAAGGGCTATCCGGCTGCCAAGGACAATGCCTTCGGCGGCGGCTCCGGTGCAGCCGTCACGATTACGCCCGTGGCATTTCTGGTTGTAAAAGGTGATTCGGTTCGCCTGATGCCGGTGGCGGAACCGGCTTCCAACTCGTTGGAACGGCTGATTGAAATGCTGCCGGAGCTGATTGACCAGATTTCCTCAC
Source organism: Oscillospiraceae bacterium (assembly GCA_016296235.1). Taxonomy (GTDB): domain Bacteria; phylum Bacillota; class Clostridia; order Oscillospirales; family Oscillospiraceae; genus Avoscillospira. The sequence goes on along the minus strand of JAEDJR010000013.1, from coordinate 6,713 downwards.
TGGCCAAAAAGAAAGAACAGGAAACAACGGAAAAAACTTAACCGTGGATTTGCCGCTGCGCGGGGCATACTAGCAGCGGTGATGAAGCATGAAAAGACAGATTTGCCGGACAGCGGCAGCAATTTTGGCTGCCGCTGTCCTTTTGCCTGTGCCGGTCCGGGCGGAACCGGCAACTTCGGCACACAGCGCCATTGTCATGGACGGCGCCACCGGCCGGGTGCTGTGGGAGCATCGCGCCCGGGAACAGGCGTTGATTGCCAGCACGACCAAGATTATGACGGGACTCCTGACGGCGGAGCAGTGCGATCTGCAGGCCCAGGTTGCAGTTCCCAGGGAGGCCGTCGGTGTGGAGGGCTCTTCCCTGTACCTCAAGGAGGGAGAGCGGCTGTCCGTGGAGGCGCTGCTGTACGGGATGATGCTCCATTCCGGCAACGATGCGGCGACGGCCCTGGCCATATACTGCGCAGGCAGCGTACCGGAATTTGTGGAGACCATGAACGCCAGGGCTGCGGAATTGGGCTTGACCTCGACCCACTACGCAAACCCCCACGGCCTGGATTCCGAGGACAACTACTCGACCGCCTATGATCTGGCGGTGCTGACGGCCGCCGCAATGGACAATCCGACGTTTCACCGGGTTGTTTCCAGCAAAACCGCCGTTTTCGGAACGCGGCAGTTCACCAACCACAATAAGCTCCTCTGGCGTTACGAGGGCGCGGTGGGGGTGAAGACCGGCTATACCAAATCGGCGGGCCGAATTCTGGTCAGCTGTGCGGAACGCGGCGGCAGACGCCTGATTGCCGTCACCATCAACGATCCCCGTGACTGGGAGGATCACTGCCGCATGCTGGACTATGGATTTTCCGCCTATGAGGACCGGCTTCTGGCGGAGCAGGGAGAAACTGTGGCCAGCGTGCCGGTCATCGGAGGCGCGGAAGGACAGGTGGAAGCGGTGACGGATCGGCCCATTTGCGTGCCTGCTGCGGAGCATGAACGGACAGAGCTGCGCTGTGAGCTGCCTGCCTTTGTCTATGCTCCGGTGCTGGCCGGAGAGCAGGCGGGATGGCTGACGGTCTGGATTGACGGTGTCAAAACGGCGAAAGCGCCGCTGTACTGGCGCGAAACGGTGATGGAGGAACCCTGAACATGGAGGAGAGACTACAGAAAATTCTTTCCAGGCACGGCGTGGCGTCCCGCCGGGAAGCCGAGCGGCTGCTGGCCGAGGGCAGAATCCGGGTCAATGGGAATACGGCGTCTCTGGGGGATACAGCCGATGAGGCGGAGGACGTCATCGAGGTGGATGGCGTTCGGCTGACCGGAGAGCCGCCGAAGATCTGCCTGATGCTCAACAAGCCCCGGGGCTATGTGACAACCCTGCGGGATGAAAAGGGCCGGCGCAGCGTTGCGGAGCTGGTGCGGGACTGCGGGCAGCGGGTGTACCCCGTTGGGCGGCTGGATCTAAATTCCGAAGGTTTGCTGCTGATGACCAACGACGGCGACCTGGCCAACCGGCTCATGCATCCCGGCGGATCCGTGCGGAAGGTCTATCATGTGTGGATCAACGGCTATTATCCCGGTGTGGAACGGAGGCTGACCGCGTCGATCGAAATTGATGGCAGGAAAACCATTCCGGCGGAGATTCGTCTTTTGCATGAACAGAACGGGACCGCGCTGCTGGAGGTGGTGCTGCGGGAGGGGCGCAACCGGCAGATCCGCCGTCTGTGTCAGTACGCAGGCGTCACGGTCACAAGGCTCAAGCGGGTCCAGGAGGGATGCCTCTCCCTGGGTGATCTTCCCGTGGGAACATGGCGGCTGCTGACCAGAGAAGAACTCCGGAAACTGGAAGCAGGCGATTGATGCAATTTTTCTTGCAAAACCGGCCGGAAGTCTGTATAGTGAAGGAACAGAGGTGATGACCATGGCGGCAGACATTCTGACAACGATACATAATCAAATGAATTCCTTCTCCAAGGGGCAGAAGCGAATTGCCAATTATATTGAGGCCTCCTATGACAAGGCGGCCTTTATGACGGCCAGCAAGCTGGGGAAAATGGTCAGCGTATCCGAATCGACAGTGGTGCGCTTTGCGGTGGATCTGGGCTTTGACGGATACCCCAGCATGCAGAAGGCTCTGCAGGAGATGGTGCGCAATAAGCTGACCTCCGTGCAGAGAATTGAAGTGGCCAACGACCGGTTTGGCAATCATGACGTGGTGTCCATGGTTCTGCAGTCGGATCTGGAGAGCATCCGGATGACCAATGAAGCGCTGAACCGCGCCGCCCTGGAACGGGCCGTGGATGCCATTGTGCACGCAAAGAATATCTATATTGTGGGCGTCCGCTCTTCCGCAGCCATTGCGCTGTTTATGAGCTTCTACTTCCGCAATATTTTTGATAATGTGAAACTGATTAACTCCTCCGCAACCAGCGAAATGATTGAGCAGATGCTCCATGTTTCCAAGGGAGACGTGGTGATTGGCATCAGCCTGCCCCGGTATTCCGCCCGAACCGTGAAAATGATGGAATTTGCCCGCAACAGCGGCGCAAAGGTGATTGTGATTACGGACTCCGACGACGCCCCTGCGGCAAAAAACGCGGATCATACCCTGGTGGCCAAGAGCGACATGGTATCGGTGGTGGATTCTCTGGTGGCGCCCATGAGTCTGGTCAACGCCCTGATTGTATCCATCTGCCGCCGGAAAGAGCCGGAAATGTCCAGAATTTTTGAGAATCTGGAGAAAATCTGGCAGGAATATGAGGTTTACGAACGTGTGGAAGCATAAGGTTCTGGTCGTGGGCGGCGGCGCTGCCGGCATGATGGCCGCAGGAATGGCGGCAAAAGCCGGCGCAAAAGTGACGCTTTTTGAACCCAACGACCGCTTGGGAAAGAAACTGGCCATCACAGGCAAGGGTCGCTGCAACGTGACCAACCAGTGCGCCTGGGAAGAGGTGCTGAAGAATATCCCGCGAAACAGCCGCTTTCTTTACAGCGCGCTGTCCGGCTTCACCCCGGCGGACGCCATGGCGTTCTTTGAAGCCCATGGCTGCCCTCTGAAGGTGGAACGGGGGCAGCGGGTGTTCCCGGAATCGGACCGCTCGGCCAGCGTCATTGCGGCGCTGCAGAGCTTCCTGCGGGAAGAAAAGGTGGAGGTCTGCCGGGAACGGGTGGAGGAGCTGCTGCTGCGGGACGGGCAGATTGCCGGCGTCCGCACAGACCGGGGCACTCGGTACGGCCGGTGCGTGATCCTGTGTACCGGCGGCTGCTCCTATCCGCTGACTGGTTCCACCGGAGACGGCTATGCCCTGGCAAAGGCCGTGGGCCATACGGTGCGGGAACCGAGAGGCTCTCTGGTTCCCATGGAAGAGGCCGGAGACTGGTGCGCCAGAATGCAGGGACTGTCTCTGCGGAATGTGGCGGTGAAGCTGGTCAATCAGAAGGGGAAAACGGTCTATGAGGACTTTGGGGAGCTGCTCTTCACCCATTTCGGCCTGTCCGGCCCCACCATTCTCAGCGCCAGCGCCCATATGAAGCCGGAGGAGACCTACCGGATCGTCATCGACCTGAAGCCCGCCCTGGAGGAACAGAAGCTGGATCAGCGGATTTTGCGGGATTTTGAACAGTATCAGAACCGTACCATCGAGCACGCGCTGCAGGATCTGTATCCCCGGACCATGATTCCCATTATGGTGGAACGGGCGGGCATTGCGCCCGGAACCCAGGCCAACGCCGTCAGCCGGCAGCAGCGCAGGGCGCTTCTGGATCAGACCAAGGGATTTTCCATAGCAATCAGCGGACTGCGGCCGGTAGCGGAGGCGATTATCACGGCGGGCGGCATCCATGTTAAAGAGGTGCAGCCAAAGACCATGGAATCCAAGCTGGTGCCCGGCCTGTATTTCGCCGGAGAGGTACTGGACGTGGACGCCTATACGGGCGGGTTTAATTTGCAGATTGCCTGGTCCACCGCAGTGGCAGCAGGTCTGGCTGCCGGTGGGCGGCATGATTTTGAAGGTGAGGAATGAATATGCATCCGATTTCCATTGCAATCGACGGCCCTGCCGGGGCCGGGAAGAGCACCATGGCCCGTGCCGTGGCCAAAGACCTGGGTTATGTCTATGTGGACACCGGCGCCATCTACCGCACGGTGGGTTATTACATCCAGATGTGCGGCATTGGCCCCAGAGACGTGGACGGCGTCACCCGTCTCATTGACGAGGTCAATGTGGAGCTGCAATACCCGGAGGACGGCCTGCAGCATATGATTCTCAACGGCCGGGATGTGACCGATGAAATCCGCAGCCCTGAAATGAGCGAGTATGCCTCCAAGCTGTCCACGCTGGCCGTGGTTCGGGACTTCCTGCTGGATGTGCAGCGGGATCTGGCGAGAAAGCACAACGTGGTCATGGACGGCCGCGACATCGGAACGGTGGTTCTGCCCAAAGCGGATGTGAAAATCTATCTGACCGCTTCGGCCGAGGTTCGTGCCCGCCGCCGGTTGGCAGAATTCCGGGCAAAGGGCCAGAAGTCAGACTTTGAAACAGTCCTGCGGGACATCCGCCAGCGGGACGAGCGGGATATGAACCGGGAAATCGCGCCGCTGAAGTGCGCCAAGGATGCTGTGCGCCTGGATACCTCCGAGCTTACCATCGAGCAGAGCGTTGCGGCCATGAAAGAAATCATAGAAAAGAGGCTGAACCGATGCTGAGCGGCGTCTGTTATAAGGTTTTGTATGCCATTGTGCGGGTTGCCATGTTTTTCTGGCATCCGGTTTTTCACGTCAAAGGGCGGGAACATGTGAACCCGGCGGGCAGAATGATGATCTGCGCCAACCACGCCGGGATGGCAGACCCGATCTGGGTGATTTTTGCACTGAAACTGGGACATATGCCAAGAATTATGGCAAAAAAAGAGCTGTTGAAGGTGCCGGTTCTGGGCTGGTTCCTGCAGAAAATCGGCGTTTTCGGCGTTGACCGCGGCGCGGCGGATATTCAGGCCATCAAGACCGGCCTGCGGTGCCTGCGGGAGGAGCAGCAGCTTCTGGTGTTCCCTGAGGGAACGCGCCGGAAAGCGGGCACGGATGTCTCGCCCAAGCGGGGGGCACTGATGATGGCGGCGAAAACGGATACGCCCATCCTGCCGGTTTATCTGACCGAACGGCGGCATCCCTTCAGCCCCATGACCTGCATCATCGGCGAGCCGTACCGGCTTTCCTTCGCGGGAGACAAGCCCTCGGATGAGGAGCTGAAAGCGGAAACGGTCCGGCTGATGGAGAAAATCTATGCCATGGGGGAAGCGCAATGAAAATCATCCAGGCAAAAACGGCGGGCTTCTGCTTCGGTGTGGACCGGGCGGTTTCCCTGGTGGAAGAGGCTGTGGCCGGAGGCGGCCCGGTGGCGACCCTGGGGCCGATTATCCATAACCGCCATGTCGTGTGCCATTTTGAGCAGGAGGGCGTCCGGGAACTGCGGGTGCCGGAGGAGGCGCTTGCGGGAAGCTGTGTGGTGATCCGCTCCCACGGCGTATCCAGGGATGTCTATGAACGGCTGGAGCGGCAGGGGGTGCGCATTTTGGACGCCACCTGTCCCTTTGTCAAGCGGATTCACAAGCTGGTGTCGGCCGCGGAGGCCCAGGGCCGCCAGCCTGTGATTATCGGAACGCCGTCGCACCCGGAGGTGGAGGCCATTGCCGGCTGGTGCAGCCATCCGCTGATCTTTGAAACGCCGGAAAAACTGGAGCAATGGCTGCAGGAATCGGAAGAACGCACAAAAATTCCGGTAACATTGGTCTGCCAAACCACCAGTACGCAGAAATTGTGGGAAAGCTGCAAAGAAATTATAAAAAAAGTGTGTACAAATTCAGAAATATTTGATACAATATGCGAAGCGACAGAAAAGCGGCAGAAAGAAGCGGGCGAGCTATCCAAGATTTGCGATGCGATGGTCGTAGTCGGTGATTCGAACAGCTCCAACACAAAACGGCTTGCCATGATCTGTAGGCATTCCTGCAATTGTGTAGCGCTGATCGAAGATGCAGGCGAGCTCGACCTATCGCATTTTTCTCATGCCGAAACTGTTGGTATCACGGCGGGGGCATCGACTCCGGCGTGGATAATAAAGGAGGTCAACAACAAAATGAGCGAAGAAATCAAGGTTGAAACTGCCCAGGAGGAGAACTTTGCCGAGCTTCTCGAGCAGTCTATCAAAACTTTGAACAACGGAGATAAGGTCACAGGCATTGTTACTGCCATTGGCGCCACCGAGATTCAGGTGGACCTGGGTACCAAGCACGCAGGTTATATCCCTGTTGATGATTTCAGCTCCGATCCTTCCGTGAAGCCGGAAGAAGTTCTGAAAGTCGGCGATGAGATCGAAGTCATGGTTGTCCATGTCAACGATTCCGAGGGCACTGCCCGTTTGTCCAAGAAGCGTCTGGAGGCCGGCAAGGCTTGGGAAGAGATTGAGGCCGCTGCTGAGAGCAAGGCCGTTGTTGAAGGCGTGATTACGGAAGAGAACAAGGGCGGCATCGTTGCCAGTGTCAAGGGTGTCCGCGTGTTTATCCCCGCTTCTCAGACCGGTGTTCCCAAGGGCGGCGACCTGTCCGCTCTGGTGAAGCAGACGGTTCAGATGAAGATTACTGAGGTCAACCGTGCCCGCCGCAGAGTGGTCGGCTCCATTCGTGCCGTCACCAGCGAGCTGCGCAAGGCTGCTCAGGAGAAG
>JAEDJR010000154.1 GCA_016296235.1 Oscillospiraceae bacterium | reverse complement strand
GCTTCATGTTGCCCGTGCCGGAGGCCTCCTTGCCGGCGACGGAGATCTGCTCGGAAATATCGGCGGCGGGAATGATGATCTCCGCCAGGGAGACCTTGTAGTCCTCCAGGAACACCACCTTCAGCTTGCTGCGCACCTGGGGATCGGAGTTGACCAGGTTGGACACGGCCACGATCAGGCTGATGATCTGCTTGGCCCGGATATAGCCGGCGGACGCCTTGGCGCCGAACACAAAGGTCCGGGGCTGGAAGTCCTGGTTGGGATGATCCTTGATCTGGTTATACAGGTGCAGAATGTGCAGCACGTTGAGCAGCTGGCGCTTGTACTCGTGCAGGCGCTTGATCTGGATGTCGAAGATGGAATCGGGGCTGACGTGGACGCCGTTGGTCTTGGCAATGAGGTTGGCCAGGCGGACCTTGTTCTCCCGCTTGATCTTCTGCAGGGTTTCCAGCACTGCCGTGTCATCCCGGTAGGCCAGGAGCTTTTCCAGCTCGTTGGCGTCCCGGAGGAATCCGTCGCCGATGAGCTCCCGCAGGAAGCTGGTCAGGCCGGGGTTGGCCTGGCACAGCCAGCGGCGGTAAGCAATGCCGTTGGTGACGTTGGTAAAGCGGTCCTTGTCCAGCACATAGTAGTCCCGGAAAATGCCGTTTTCCAGAATCTGGGTGTGCAGCTGGCTGACGCCGTTGATCTTATGGCAGCAGGCCAGACACAGATTGGCCATGCACACCTGGCCGTCGGCGATGACCGCCATATAATTCAGCTTGCCCCAGTCGTTGGGATAGAACTTCTGCAGCTGAATCAGCAGGCGGCGGTTGATCTCGGCGGTGATGGTGTAGATCCGGGGCAGCTGCTCCCGGAACAGATCCTCGCTCCAGCGCTCCAACGCCTCGGACATGACGGTGTGGTTGGTGTAGGACAGAGTGCGGCAGGTGATATCCCAGGCCTCGTCCCAGCCATAGCCGTTCTCGTCGACGAGCAGGCGCATAAGCTCCGGTACGCACAGAGCCGGATGGGTGTCGTTGATATGAATGGCCACCTTGTCCGGCAGGTTCCGGTAGGTGCGGTACTGCTTGAAGTGGTCCTTCAGGATGCTCTGCAGGGAGGCGGACACCAGCAGATACTGCTGCTGCAGCCGCAGGCGCTTGCCGCTGATATGGTCGTCGGCGGGGTACAGAACCTTGGAAATGGTCTGGGCCATGGTGTCATGCTCCAGAGCACGGACGTAGTCGCCCCGGGAGAAGGCCGCCATGTCGAAGCCACGGGGCTGCTCCGCGCTCCACAGGGTCAGCTTGTTGACCTTGTCGGTGCCGTAGCCGGAGATAAACAGGTCATGGGGAACCGCCACAACAGAGCGGTAGTTCACATGGGCCACCCGGAAATTGCCGTTGTCGTTCCACTCCCGGGTTTCGCCGCCCAGGCGCACCTCCACGGCGTCATCTTCCCGGGTCTTGAGCCACACGTCGCCCATATTGAGCCAGTCGTCGGGGAACTCCATCTGCCAGCCGTCCACGATCTTCTGGCGGAAAATGCCGAACTCATAGCGGATGGAAAAGCCCGTGGCCGGGTATTCGCAGCCGGTGAGGCTGTCCATATAGCAGGAAGCCAGGCGGCCCAGACCGCCGTTGCCCAGACCCGCGTCGGGCTCCAGGGCGCAAAGGCGCTCCATGCTGAAGCCCAGGCCTTCCAGCACCGACGAAACCGTATCCAGCATACCCATGTTATACAGGTTGTTTCGCAGGGAGGTTCCCACCAGGAACTCCATGGACATATAATAGACCTGCTTGCGTTCCTTTTCCCGGATCTCCTTCTGGAACGCGCGGCGCTCCTCCGCCAGCTCCTCCCGGACATAGGCGCAGACCGTCTTGTAGGCCTGCTTCTCCGTGGCCTCTTCCAGGCTGCAGCCAAAGGTTCGGCTGCAGACCTCCTGCAGTCCCGCCAAAATCTCTGCTTTGTTTTCTCTCTTGTTCATATGACCTCCGAATGGGGATTATTTCACGGACGCAGCCGGGCTGCCTCCATCATACGCAATATGATAAATCATAACATATTCTCCCATAGAAACGCAAGTGTTCCCAGTCAAAAAACCATGGCATTGCCTCCAACTTTTTTCATTTTTTGTCTTGACAAAATTCGTTCAATCGTGTATGATAATCGAGCTGTTTGAGTCAGCGGCCTCATGGAGTAGTATCGAAGAGGTCATAACGAGCACGACTGGAAATCGTGTGTACGTCAAAAGCGTACCGAGGGTTCGAATCCCTCCTACTCCGCCAAAAAATCCCGGATGCGCAGGCATTCGGGATTTTTCCTTATCTCGTTTTGAGGAGCGATCTTATGCCCCAGATCATGGAATTGACTGACCTTGCCCGGCCGGAGCTGGACGTGTTTGTCCGTCTGACCGAAGCCCAGCTGCGCAGCCGGCTGGAGCCGGAAAAGGGCATTTTCATTGCCGAGAGCCCCAAGGTCATCGCCCGGGCCCTGGACGCCGGGTGCGAGCCGGTTTCCCTGCTCATGGAGCGGCGGCACATCGACGGAGATGCCCGGGAGATTCTCGGCCGCTGCGGAGATATCCCCGTCTACACCGGCGACGGCAGTCTGCTGGCGGAGCTGACCGGCTACGCCCTGACCCGGGGCGTGCTGTGCGCCATGCGCCGGCCCCAACTGCCCGCGGTGGAGGAGCTTTGCACCAACGCCCGCCGGGTGGCCGTGCTGGAGGGCATAGTGGACACCACCAATGTGGGCGCCATTTTCCGCTCCGCCGCCGCTTTGGGCATGGACGCCGTGCTGCTGACCCCCACCTGCTGCGATCCCCTAAACCGCCGGGCTGTCCGGGTCAGCATGGGCACCGTGTTCCAGGTGCCCTGGACCCGTCTGGGCAGCGACGCCGGCCAATGGCCCCAGCCTGGCCTGACACGGCTGCAGGAGCTGGGCTTCCGAACCGCCGCCATGGCCCTGAGCGACGACTCCGTCACCATCGAGGATCCCCGGCTCCTGGCCGAGGACAAGCTGGCCATCATCCTGGGCACCGAGGGCGACGGTCTGGCCCCGGCCACCATTGCCGGCTGCGACTATACCGTCCGTATCCCCATGTCCCATCAGGTGGACTCCCTCAACGTGGCCGCCGCCAGCGCCGTCGCCTTCTGGCAGCTGCGGGCACGATAAAGAACCGGCTCCCGCTTCAGCGGGAGCCGGTTCTTCTGCTTATGCCCGGGCGGCTTCTTCGATGTCGCCTACCATGTACAAAGAGCCATAGGCCAGGACCACGCCGTCGGGGCCGGCCTTTTCCTTGGCAAGACGGACGCCGTCGGCCACCGTGGCACAGGCCGTGACGGGCTTTCCGAACTGCTCCAGATAGGCCTTCAGCTCCGCCGCGTCCAACGCTCTGGGGTTGGGCGGCGTGACGGTGACAAACTCTGAAGCAAACACAGCCATATCACGATACATATCGCTGTAATCCTTGTCGGCCAGGACGCCGGTGAGGATCGTCAGCCTCCGGCCGCCCAGGTAGTCCCGGACGTTGTTCACCAGAGCCTCGATGCACTGGGGATTGTGGCCGCCGTCCACGATGAACAGCGGGTTTCTGGCCACCAGCTCAAACCGGCCGGGCCAGGAAACCGTGGCCAGACCCTGGCGGATGTTCTCCTCGGAAATCTGCCAGCCCAGCTTTTTCAGCACCTCCATGACCGTCAGCACCACGGCGGCGTTCCTCAGCTGATGCTGGCCCAGCAGGGGCAGCTCCAGGGCCTGATAGGGGCCCCAGTCAAAGACCTGGCCCTCCAGGGTCGCGCTGACCGGCCGCAGGGAATCAAAGTCCGCCGGCGTCCACCGGGCGCCCACCTCCCGGCAGCGGGCCTCAAAGACCGCCTCCACCGACGCAGGTTCCCGGTAGGTCACGGCCTGGCAGCCGGTCTTGATGATCTTGGACTTGGTTTCGGCGATTTTCTCCAGGGTGTCGCCCAGCAGCTCCGTGTGATCCAGGCCGATGTTGGTCAGGACGGCCACCACCGGCGGCTCGATGACGTTGGTGGAGTCCATCTCGCCGCCCAGACCCACCTCCAGGCTCACGATATCGCAGCGGTGGCGCTTGAAATACTCGAAGGCGATGCAGGTGACCAGTTCAAACTCCGTGGGGTGATCCTCCATGGTTTCGGCCAGAGGCTTGACATACTCGGTGATTTCCGCCAGCTCCTGATCGGAGATGCTCTCACCGTTGACCTGCATCCGCTCGTGGAATTTGAAAATATAGGGAGACGTATACAGACCCACCGTATAACCGGCCTGCCGCAGAATGTTGGCGGACATGGAGGCCGTGGAGCCTTTGCCGTTGGTGCCGGCAATATGAATGAACTTCAAGCCCTTTTCCGGATTGCCCATGCGCCGCAGCAGCTCCTGAGTCCGGCTGAGGCCGGGGATGCTGCCCTTCCAGCACACGGAGTGGAT
>JAEDJR010000012.1 GCA_016296235.1 Oscillospiraceae bacterium | reverse complement strand
GCAGCAGCTCGCCGGCGATCTTATACATATTGGGGATCATCAGCAGCAGGCCCTGAGAGGCGGTGTAGGTGGTAGTCAGGGCGCCGGCGGCCAGAGAGCCGTGAACGGTACCGGAAGCGCCAGCCTCGGACTGCATTTCGCAGACCTTAACAGTCGTGCCAAAGATGTTCTTACGACCCTGCGCGGACCACTGATCGACATAGTCGGCCATGGGGCTGGAGGGCGTGATGGGGTAGATACCGGCAACCTCGGTGAACGCATAGGATACATGCGCAGCAGCGTTGTTGCCGTCCATCGTAATGAATTTTCTGGACAAGATGTTGACCTCCTATATTTGTGGGAGAATCCGGTAGGATATGCCCACAGATTTTCAGACTAATTCTATCATATTATTCTCGTTCTGTAAATGAAAAACAGGAAAAATCCAGAAGAAAACTTCCGCAGACGCCTGCGCAGAAAAGCCGCCTGGAGGTCTTATGGACATCCAGGCGGCGGAGTAACTCAGCGCTTGCTCAGGTTGGTGAACACCTGGGCCACCTCTGCACGGGTGGCAGTGGCGGTGGGACGGAAACAGTTGTTGGAACCCTGCAGGATCTTATGGGCGGTGCAGTAGGCAACGCCTTCCACGGCCCAGTCAGCGACGCTGGCGGCGTCGGTGTAGGTCAGCGGATCAGAGACAGGCTTGGCGCCCTCGATCTGCACGGCGTAGCGGTAGATGATGACAGCCATTTCCTGACGGGTCACGGACTGGTTGGGCAGGAAGGTGCCGTCGGTGTAACCCTTGATGATGCCGTTCTTGGCAGCCCAGACCACAGCGTTGGAGTACCAGGTGCCGTTTTCGCAGTCGGTGAAGGCAGCGGAGGCCTTGCCGGAGACGGCAGGTTCCCCGGCCATCCGGTAGAGGATGGTGGCCAGCATGCCGCGGCTCAGAGCGGCGTCGGGCGCGAACTTGCCGTTGCCCACGCCGTTCATAAGACCGGCTTCGGTCACATATTCGATGGCGTCTGCGGCCCAGTGGCCCTTGATGTCGGTATAGGTGACAGTGGGCGCGGCGGGCTGTGCGGGCTGATAGGGCTGAGTGGGGAAGGGCACCTCGGGCTCTTCGGCAACAATCTGGATGCGGCCCTCACCGGTGACTTCGCCGTAGGGGCTGTTGTCGGCGGTGATGGTAGGCAGGCCGGTAGTCTCATTCACGGGGAAGGACTTGACGTAGTTGGCCAGAACCATGTAGTCCTCCATGACGTAGTCCAGAACGTTGACAGCGCCGTCAAACATGGCGAAGCCGTCGCCCAGATCGCGGAGGGTGTAGTTGTAACCGGCCAGATTGTACTTGGCGGTGAGATCCAGCGGCTCATACTTACCGGTTTCCTTGTTCAGAATCTGAACGTTCTTGACCCGGTACTCGCCGGTGGGGCCGCCGGCCCAGACGCCCTTTGCGTCCTTCTGCACGGTGGAGTCGATGTAGGTGTGAATCTCATAGGTCAGGCCGGAAACCTGCAGGAAGCCGCCGCATTCGGCGTTGCCCACATCCCGTGCGCCCCATTCCAGAGCATCCAGCAGCTGCTGGCCGGTGATGGTCTGCAGGCAGGCCACGTTGCCGAAGGTGTGGATGGCCTTGCAGGTCTTGTAGGACATCTCGCCGGTGACAGCCTTGTTGCGCACGCCGCCGCCGTTCATGATGGCAACGTCCACATCCAGATCCATGTTGTCGAACAGGTAGTACAGCGCATCGGCGGCGAAATCGCCGGTGTTGGTTTCCTGCTTGCGGACCAGACGCTTTCCGTCAACGTCATAGTTGTCAAAGGTCACATCGGCATAACCGATGACTTCACCCAGCTGCTCATCCACACTGGCGATCCAGGCGCTTTCCTTGGCGGCGACATCGGCATTGCGTCCGCCATAGTTGGTAATCAGCTCGGTGGAGATCGTACCGTCAGCGGCAATGGTCAGCTTGCCGATGGCGCCGAGATAGCTGCCGGTCTGGGTCAGGACAACGGTGTTGCCGTCCTTATCCGTGACTTCCTTGCCTTCCACGGTGCTGTGGGAGTGGCCGTCGATGAAAGCATCCAGGCCGGTGGTGTTGGCAATGACATCTTCGGAGGTCCAGGGCTGGGAGGAGGTATCGATGCCCAGGTGACCCAGGGCGATCACATAGTCGGCTTCCTTGGAAGCGGCGTCAATGGCGGCCTGCACAGCGGCATAGAGCTCGCTGCCGTCGGCACCGCCGGCAATGCCGTAGATATAATTGCCGTTTTCATCCTGGAAATAAGCGGGCGTGGACTTGGTAAAGGATTCGGGGGTGGTAATGCCGATGATGGCGACTTTTTTGCCATTGGCTTCAAACAGCTTGTAGGCATTCAGGACAGGTTCACCCTTCACGCCGTTGGCTTCGTGGTAGAAGTTGCAGGACAGATAGGGGAATGCGGCCCAGTTGTCGGTAATGTTGATACGGCCGTCCATACCATAGTCGAACTCATGGTTGCCCAGAGTGGCGGCGTCATAGCCGGCGGCGTTCATCAGCTCAATGATGGTCTTGCCCTTGTCCATGGAGCCGTAGGCAGTGCCCTGGGCATGGTCGCCGGCGTCCACCAGCAGGACGGCGTCATCGCCGTACATGGTTTCATATTCATCCACCAGGGAGGCGACGGTGGAGTACTGCAGATCGCCGTCAATATAGGTATGAACGTCGTTGGTGTAGAAAATGGTGGCGGTAGGTTTTTCGGCGATCAGCTTGATGCGGCCCTCACCGGTGACTTCGCCGTAGGGGCTGTTGCCGGCGGTGATGGTGGGCAGGCCGGTGGTCTCATCCACGGGGAAGGACTTGACGTAGTTGGCCAGAACCATGTAGTCCTCCATGACGTAGTCCAGAACGTTGACAGCGCCGTCAAACATGGCGAAGCCGTCGCCCAGATCGCGGAGGGTGTAGTTGTAGCCGGCCAGATTGTACTTGGCGGTGAGATCCAGCGGCTCGTACATGCCGGTTTCCTTGTTCAGAATCTGGACGTTCTTGACCCGGTATTCGTCAGTGGGGCCGCCGACCCAGACGCCCTTGTCGTCCTTCTGCACAGTCGAATTAATGTAGGTGTGAATCTCATAGGTCAGGCCGGACACCTGCAGGAAGCCGCCGCATTCACGGGGGTTGCCGTCCGAATCGGTTTTGCCGGCATCCCGTGCGCCCCATTCCAGAGCATCCAGCAGCTGCTGGCCGGTGATGGTCTGCAGGCAGGCCACATTGCCGAAGGTGTGGATCGACTTGCAGGAGAGGTAGGAGAGGTCGCCGGTGACAGCCTTGTTGCGCACGCCGCCGCCGTTCATGATGGCAACGTCCACATCCAGATCCATGTTGTCGAACAGGTAATACAGGGCGTCGGCAGCGAAGTCACCGGTGTTGGTTTCCTGGCTGCGCACCAGACGCTTGCCGTCCGCATCATAGTTGTCAAAGGTCACGTCGGCGCAACCGATGACAACGCCTAACTGGTTCGTAATCTCTTTAATCCATTCATTTTGAATTTCAGACACTGCCGCGTCATCAACGTATTCGTCGTCTCTGAACTTATAAAAATCGATCAAGCTGGTAGAAATAGAGTTTTCTTCAGCATCAACGTCAATGACCAGTTTACCAATCGCACCAAGATACTGGCCGGTCTGGGTCAGGACAACGGTGTTGCCGCCTTTATCCGTGACTTCCTTGCCCAACACGGTGCTGTGGGAGTGGCCGTCGATGAAAGCATCCAGGCCTGTAGTATTGGCGATGACTTCCTCGGAAGTCCAGGGCTTGGAGGCAGGGTCGTTGCCCAGGTGACCCAGGGCGATCACATAGTCGGCTTCTTTGGAAGCGGCGTCAATGGCGGACTGCACAGCGTCATAGAGCTCGCTGCCATCCGTACCGCCGGCAATGCCATAGATGTAATTGCCGTTTTCATCCTGGAAATAAGCGGGCGTGGACTTGGTAAAGGATTCGGGGGTGGTGATGCCAATGATAGCGACTTTTTTGCCGTTGGCATCAAACAGCTTGTATGCGTCCAGGACGGACTCGCCTTTAACACCACTTTCTTCGTGATAGAAGTTGCAGGAAAGATAGGGGTACTCCGCTTTATCCACCAATTCCAGGCAGCGTTCCATGCCATAGTCGAACTCATGGTTGCCCAGGGCGGCTGCGTCATAGCCGGCGGCGTTCATCAGCTCGATGATGGTCTCACCCTTGTCCATGGAGCCGTAGGCGGTACCTTGAATATGGTCGCCAGCATCCATCAGCAGGACTGTATTGTAGTCTTCTTGAAGTCCTTTCTTGAGAGAAGCTACAGAGGCATAACTTAATCCGTTAACCTTTTCTGATTTTTTGTCAGTGGGATCACTTAAGACCTGATTATCAATGTAAGTATGGACATCATTGGTATAGAGAATCACGATGTCGTCCGATTTTGCTCCTCCATCCGCCAGTGCAGCCGGCATCAGGGAGAACACCAGGCACAGGGTCAGAAGAAGCGACAGAAACCGTTTCATATTCTTACCTCCTATATTTTCCGCCAAAGCAGAATTATAATAGTATCATAATACCACACATCCGCATCCGGGTCAAATCCTCCGATCGAAAACCTGCGTAAAATCTATGCAAACAAAACTGTGAGAATTGCCTTTTGCCACAAAATATAGTATGATAGACAAAAAAGAGGGGAGGGACGCCCATGCTGAGCCGGGTCAGTTCTCTGGGCCTGAGGGGCATCGAGGGCTATGAGGTCTGCGTGGAATGCTATATCACCAACGGTCTGCCGGGCTTTGACGTGGTGGGTCTGCCGGACGCTGCGGTGAAGGAATCCCGGGAACGGGTGCGTGCCGCCATCAAGAACTGCGGCTTCAAATTTCCTGTCAGCCGGATCACCCTGAATCTGGCTCCCGCCGGAACCAAAAAGACCGGAACCCTCTATGACCTTCCCATTCTGCTGGGGATCCTGGCCGCCAGCGGCAGCGTGCGCCTGCCCAGACGACCCTGCGCGTTTCTGGGAGAACTGAGCCTGGAGGGCAAGGTCCGCGGCGTCCGGGGCGTGCTGCCCATGGCCCTGGCTGCCCGGGAAAGCGGCGTGCAGGAGCTGTATGTGCCGCTGGAAAATGCTCTGGAGGCGTCCCTTGCCGAGGGCCTGACCATCTACGGCGTACCGGATGTGAAAAGCCTCATTGACCACCTGACCGGCGCCAAATCCTTGAAGCCCACCCCGCCCTGGAAACCCCGGACCGTGGAGGAGCACCTGCCGGATTTTGCTGACGTCAAGGGCCAGGATTTTGCCAAACGGGCTTTGGAGATTGCGGCGGCCGGCGGCCACAACGTGCTGCTGGTGGGCCCGCCGGGCTCCGGCAAAAGCATGCTGGCCAAGCGTCTGCCCTCCATCCTGCCGCCCCTGAACCGGGAGGAGGCCCTGGAGGTGACCAAAATCCACTCCATTCTGGGCCTGTTGTCTCCGGAACAGCCGCTGATTCAGGTCAGCCCCTTCCGCAGTCCCCACCATACCATATCGGCGCCCGGCCTGGTGGGCGGCGGGCCCAATCCACGGCCCGGTGAGGTCTCTCTGGCCCACCACGGCGTTTTGTTCCTGGATGAATTGCCGGAGTTCCGCCGGGACACTCTGGAGGTTCTGCGCCAACCCCTGGAGGACGGACGGGTGTCCATTTCCCGGGTGGCCGGGACGGAGATCTATCCCAGCCAATTCATGCTGGTGTGTGCCATGAATCCCTGCAAATGCGGCTGGTATGGCGACCCCTCCGGCCGCTGCAAATGCTCCGAGCGATCCGTGGCCCAGTATCTCAGCCGCATCAGCGGCCCGCTGCTGGACCGCATCGACCTGATTGTGGAGGTGCCGGCCCTGTCCTTCCAGGAGCTCAGCGGCCGCAGTCCCGCCGAGCCGTCGGCGGAGATCCGCAAGCGGGTCATGGCTGCGCGGCAGATCCAGCAAAGCCGGTATGCCGGCACGGATACCGGACACAACGCCGTCATGTCCCCGGCCCAGATGCGCAGCCACTGCGTCCTGACGCCGGAGGGCAACGAGCTGATGCGCTCTGCGTTCCAAACCATGAATCTCACGGCCCGCAGCTACGACCGGGTTCTCCGGGTGGCCCGAACCATCGCCGATCTGGAGGGCAGCCCGGACATTCAGCCCATGCATGTGGCCGAGGCCGTCCAATACCGCACCTTCCGGCTGGGCGTGGAAGGATAAACTATTTGAAAATGAGGATGAAACCATGAAAGAAATTTTTCTGCTGAAGCTGGGCGAAATCGTCCTGAAGGGACAGAACCGCCGTGCCTTTGAAGCCTGCCTGAAGGGCAATATCCGCAAGCGGGTCCGCCGGTTCGGCGAGTTTGACGTCTATCTCAAGCAGTCCACCATCTATGTGGAGCCCAAAAACGAGGACTGCGACCTGGACGAGGCCTGGGAGGCCTGCGGCACCGTGTTCGGCATCGCCTCCATGTGCCGCTGCCATGCCTGCGAAAAGACCCTGGACGCCATTTTTGACGGTGTGGTGGAGTATCTGGGCGATGAGCTGACCCTGCGCCGCAGCTTCAAGGTGGAGAGCAAGCGGGCGGACAAGCAGTTCCCCCTGAACTCCATCCAGCTGTCCCAGGAGATCGGCGGCCGTCTGGCCGAGGCCTATCCCCATGTGGCGGTGGATGTCCACAACCCGGATTATACGGTTCATGTGGAGGTGCGGGACTACGCGGCCTATGTCCACGGCCCAGCCCAGCCCGGCGCCGGCGGCCTGCCCACAGGCATGGGCGGCCGGGCGGCGGTGCTGCTGTCCGGCGGCATCGACTCTCCCGTGGCCGGCTATATGATCGGCAAGCGGGGCGTGGAGCTGGAGTGTGTCCACTTCTTCTCCTACCCTTACACCTCCGAGCGGGCCAAGGAAAAGGTTCTGGAGCTGGCCCGGCTTATGACCAAATACTGCGGCCGTATGACCGTGGACGTGGTGGGCTTCACCAAAATCCAGGAGGCCATCCGGGACAACTGCCCGGAGGAGTATTTCACGCTGATTATGCGCCGCTTCATGATGCGCATTGCCCAGCGCATTGCCGCAGACCATGGCTGCCGCGCGCTTGTGACCGGCGAGAATCTGGGCCAGGTGGCTTCCCAGACCATGGAGGCCATGGCCGTCACCGGCGCAGTGGTGGATATGCCTATTTTCCATCCGCTCATCGGCATGGACAAGGAGGAAATCGTCACCATTGCCCGGAAGATCGGCACCCTGGAGACCTCCATCCTGCCCTATGAGGACTGCTGCACGGTCTTTACCCCCCGGCACCCCAAAACCAAGCCCACCCTGAAGCAGGTGGAGGAGGCGGAAGCCGCGCTGGATGTGGAGGCCCTGGTGGAGGAGGCCCTGGCCAATACGGAAAAAATCGCGGTGAAGTATTATGAAGACTGAGGAGCTGGCCGTCCAATTGCTGCGGCGGCTGAAGGAGCAGGGAAGAACCCTGGCCACGGCGGAGAGCTGTACCGGCGGCGGCATCGGCCATGTCCTGACGGCCATCCCCGGCAGTTCCGCCGTCTACCTGGGCGGCGTGATTTCCTATACCAACGGCGTCAAGGCCGGTCTGCTCCATGTGCCGCAGCAGACTCTGGACACGGTGGGCGCCGTATCGCCGGAGACGGCGGAAGCCATGGCACTGGGTGTGCGTTCTGCCATCGGTGCGGACGTGGGAATCAGTGTCACCGGCCTGGCCGGCCCGGATTCCGACGGCAGCGGCAAGCCTGTAGGTCTGGTCTATGTGGCGGCCGGTGACGGCAAGACCACCCTGGTCCGGGAGAACATATTCCCCGGCGACCGGGAAGATGTCCGGAACCAAGCCATCCGGGAGGCCCTGCGCCTTGCCCTGGAATTGACGAATTAAAAGATTACGCCCCCAAGCCGGGAACATCGGCTTGGGGGCGTCTGTTATGCTTCGTCTTTGTTCTCTTCCTCCGCGTCGGGATCCTCGTAGTTGGGGTTATAGTTGAGGATGATGGAGTATTCCTTCAGGGCCTCCACGCTCTCTTCGCTGATGGCGTTGTCCCAGGCGTTGATCTGCACCAGGTTGAGGTTTTCTGCCAGGCATGTCAGATCCTTGACCTTGTTGTAGTCAATGTTCAGGTAATTCAGCGTGTCAATGCCGGCCAGACCGGAGACGTCCTCCACCTCATTATAGTCAATGCCGAAATAGACCAACTGGCAGTGACGCTCGTCGAAATCGGGAATCTCCGTGATCTGATTCTGATCGGCCTCAAAGCGGGCCAGCTTGTGGAGCTTTGCCAGAACGGAGATGCCCGAAATGCGGTTGCTGTTGACCTCCAGGGTGGTCAGAGCGCTGCACTGTTCCAGGTCATCCAGGCTCTTGATCTGATTGTTGGAGGCCAGCAGGGTTTCCAGCTTTTCTTTCCCGGACAGACTGCCGATGGAGCTGATGGAGCAGCCGGTAATATCCAGGTGCTTCAGATTGCCGCAGGTGCTCAGGGCGGCAATGGAGGACAGGGGATTGTTGGCCAGACCCACGGTTTCCAGCTCCAGCATCAGGGAAATGACGCCGATGTCGCTGAGGGAGTTGTTGGCCAGCTGCAGCTCAGTCAGCTTGGTCAGCTGGGCAAAGCTGGAGATATCCGTCAGGGCACAGCCCTCCAGCACCAGCCGCCGCAGCTCCGTCAGAGAGCCGATGGCCTCCAGCCCGTTGGAGGAAATGGTGCAGCCGGACAGATCCAGCGCCTGCAGGGCGGGCAGCTGCTTCAGCACGGAGAAGTCCATGCCGGAGAGATTCTGAATGGTGAGGGACTGCAGGCCGGTAAACCGCGCCAGATCGCTCAGATCCTCCACCGTATTGGGCAGGGTCAGGTTGGTGATGCTCCACAGCACGTCGGACATCAGCTCCTGGCCGTCCAGAAGGCCCAGCTGCTCCCGCACGGTCTGGTCGATGACGGGATCGGACAGGGTGACGGCCTCCACCACGCCGCCGATGGTATAGCCGCCCAGCACCACGGGGCTGACCAGACCCTGGTCATCCACGGCAACGGCCAGCACGGTGGTCTCGCCTGCGCCCAGAGATACGGGGCCCGCATACAGGTCGCCGTCGGTGGAGGGGTATTCGCCGTCGGTGGTGAGGAAGATCTTCTCGGCGTCAGCGTTTGCCGCCACATCGATGTATTCCGTATAGTAGCCGCTCTCAGGGGACAGCACCGGCGCAGCAGGGCGCATGGCGTCCAACTCCGCCTTGACGCCGGAATCTGTGGTTCGATCCAGCATCTGGACGGCGTCCAGGAGCTTGTCCTGGGCGACATAGGTTTTGCAAAGGGCCACATAGAGCTCTGTCAGGCTCGGGTTACCGGAAATGGCCTTGACCAGGGTGTACTCGGCCTTGGTGTAGTTCCCATCGGCCATATAGGTCTCCGCCAGAGCAATGGGAATGTCGTCCCGCTGCGGCTCCAGGGACCAGGACCAGGAATAATAGGTGATGGCGCGGCCGTAACGGCCCTTTTCCACCATATGTTCAGCTTGACTGATGAGAAAGCCGGTGGTGAGGTCGGGACGCTGGAAGCAGAAAAACCAGAAGGCTCCGGCCAGCAGTGCCAAAACCAGCACCAGCGGAAGGACAATTTTCAATACTTTCTTCATGGGGCTTCTCCAATCCGATTCAAGATACAGCCTTTATTATACCGCGGAGGACAAAAAGTGTCAACTTGGTTGCAGTTTGTTTACAATTTCAGACGGCATAGGAAGGAACGGCGGCACATAGGCTGGGAGAAAGGAGGGAATGCCAATGAGACAGGCCATATGGACGGGGCTGCTGGCCGCGCTGCTGGCGGTAGTGATGCCGGCGCTGCTGATTACGCCCATTCCGGAACCGGAGCCGGAGACGGTGGCCCTGGTGATCGAACCGGCGGCGCAGCAAACCGAAACCCGGCAGGAACGGGCGGTTCGGGTAAAAAGCGGCGGGGAGATTCTGGAAGTACCCATGGAAGAATATCTGACAGGGGTCGTGCTGTCCGAAATGCCGGCCTCCTTTGAGACGGAGGCCCTGAAAGCCCAGGCCGTGGCGGCCAGAACCTTTGCCCTGCGGCAGATGGAGGGAGGCAAGCATACGGACTGCGACCTGTGCGCCGACGGCTGCTGCTGCCAGGCCTGGAGCAGCCGGGAGGCCATGGAGCAAAAGCTGGGAGACGGATGGCTCCGGTATTGGAGAAAGGCGTCTGAGGCGGTGTCTCAGACCGCCGGTGAGGTTCTGACCTACCAGGGACAGCTGATCGACGCGGTGTACTTTTCCTGCTCCGGCGGGGCCACGGAGGATGCCGTGGCGGTTTGGGGCAGTGAGGTTCCTTATCTCCGGTCTGTTCCCAGCCGGGGAGAGGAGGATGCCCCGCCGTTTGAAAGCGAAGCGGCCGTATCCCTGGCGCAGTTCCGCTCTGTGATTCTGGAAGAAAACCCGCAGGCAGACCTGTCCGGCCCGGCCGCCGGCTGGTTCGGAGAGCTGACCTATACGGAGGGCGGGGGCGTGGAAACCCTGGAAATCGGCGGACAACCGTTCTCCGGAACCCGCCTGAGAACCCTGTTCGGTCTGCGTTCGGCGAAATTCTCCGTATCGGTGGCAGAGGGAGAGATTGTGTTTCAGGTCAGCGGCTACGGTCACCGGGTGGGCATGAGCCAGTACGGCGCCAACGCCATGGCCAAGGCCGGCAGCAGCTATCGGGAGATTCTCCAGCACTACTACACCGGGGTGACGATTGAAACAAAAACGCCGTGAGCAAAATGCTCACGGCGTTCGTTTTGAATTTAGAACAGGTTCAGCACAAAGGTCAGAACCAGGAACACGGCGGCAATGATCTTGGTCAGCTTGGCCAGCTGTGCTTCCTTGCTGGTGCCCTTGTTCCGGGCCATAAAGCCCTCGGAAGAGCCGGTGATGGCGCTGGACAGACCGTCTTTGCCGGTCTGCAGCATGACGATCACGACCAGACCAACGGCACAGATCACCTGGATGATGGTGAGAATGATATGCAGAACGTTCATTTTTCCTCCAAAGCGTCTATTGACGGCCGTTATTCCGGCAAACGGCGTGCCGAGATACAGTCCCCGAAGGGCACGATTTCACATAGCAAAATACATGATACCACAGAAATTGCGGCAATGCAACTAAAATTTCCAGAAAGTATTTTTTATTTCGTGGCCCACTGTCCGGTGGCGGCGCAGGTCAGGTAAGCGTTGATAAAGCCGTCCAGATCGCCATCCATGACCGCGTTGATATTGGTCATTTCATAGCCGGTGCGGGTGTCCTTGGCCAGGGTGTAGGGCATGAACACATAGCTGCGGATCTGGCTGCCCCATTCGATTTTCTGCTGGACGCCCTTGATGTCGGAGATCTTCTCAAAATGCTCCCGCTCCTTGATTTCCATGAGCTTGGAGCGCAGCATGCGCATACAGGTCTCCTTGTTCTGGAACTGATCCCGCTGGGTCTGGCAGGAGACCACGATGCCCGTGGGCTTGTGGATCAGACGGACGGCGGAGGAGGTCTTGTTGATGTGCTGGCCGCCGGCGCCGGAGGAGCGGTAGACCTGCATTTCGATGTCCTCGGGCCGGATCTCCACCTCCACATCGTCGGTGATTTCCGGAATGACCTCCACGGCGGAGAAGGAGGTGTGCCGCCGGCCGGCGGCGTCAAAGGGAGAAATGCGTACCAGGCGGTGGACGCCGGATTCGCTCTTCATGAAGCCGTAGGCGTTGGGGCCTTCGATCATGATGCTGGCGGATTTGAGGCCGGCCTCGTCGCCGTCCAGGTAGTCGAGAATCTTATAGGTGAAGCCGTGACGCTCCGCCCAGCGGGTGTACATGCGGTAGAGCATCTGGCACCAGTCCTGGGCCTCGGTACCGCCGGCGCCTGCCTGGAAGGACACCAGGGCGTTGTTGGAATCGTATTCCCCGGTGAGCAGCGTCTCCAGCCGGGCCTCTTCCATTTTTTCCTCCAGCTCGGCGTAGCCGCTCCGCAGCTCCTCCAGCATGGATTCGTCGTTCTCCTCAATGGCCATTTCGCAGATGGTGGTCAGGTCATCCCACTGGCTCACCATTTTCTCATAGCGTTCCATCTTGGCCTCCAACTGGCGGGCGCGCTTCATAACCTTCTGGGAAACCTCCTGGTTGTCCCAGAAACCGTCGGATTCAATCTGGGCGTGGAGCCGCTCCAGCTCCTCCCGGCAGGCGCCCAGGTTCAGGGAATCGGAAAGTCCGTCCAGCTTGGGACGCAGACCCGTAAGCTTTACTTTATACTCGTCAAATTCGATCATACTCATAGAAAAACCACACCTTCACAATCTTTCGCGAAGCTATTATACAGAAGAAACCGCCCGGTGTCAATGCTCAAGCAGTCTCCGCAGCCTTGTAAAACCGGGCCGGGAATGGTATGATAAAAGCTGGCAGCGGCACTCATTCCTACGGCGACTGGGCGGTCTGGCTGTAAGCCCGGGGCAGCCCGTGGAACCGGAATAGGGCGAAGAGCAGCAGATTGTGGGTAATCATACAGGCCCAGGCGGACACCAGCCCCAGACCGAAAAACCGGGTACAGAGAAAGGTGCCTGCAATCCGCACACCCCACATGCCCGCAATATTATAGACAAAGGGCGCGACGGTTTTGCCCATGCCCTGGAGCATGCCCTCGGTGACAATGGACGCGCCATAGAAGGGCTCAGACAGGGCCACCATCCGCAGCACCACAGCGCCCAGAGCAATGACCGCCGGATCCTGGGTAAACAATCCCATCATGGCCGGGGCAAAGGCGAAGAGCAGGCCGCCGGATAGGATCATCATGGATACTTCCAGCGGTATGATGGTGCGAATCAGCGCGTTCATGCCGTCCCGGTCCCGGGCGCCGACGGCGTTGCCGGCCAGGGTGGCGGCAGCGGCCTGCATACCGTAGCCGGGAATATAGAATGCCGATTCCACCGTGTTGGCAATGGTGTGGGCGGCGGTGGAAATCTCGCCCAGGGAGTTTATCATGGAAGCGAAAACCACATAGCCCAGGGACGTGCCGAACCGCTGCAGCATATTGGGTAAGGCCACCCGCAGGCAGGGCTGCAGAACCTGCCAGTCCGGCCGGAAGCCCCGGGGAGAGACAAGGGGATGGCGCAGCACGGCGATGGTCATGCACAGACCGCCGACTGTGAAGGCCACGGCGCTGGCAATGGCCGCACCGGTCACGCCGAGACCTGCGCCGGGAATGGGGACGGCTCCAAAGGATCTGGCGGGATAGATCAGCAGGAAGTTCAGCACCACGTTGATGACGTTGACCAGAATGCCCATGCGCATGGGTGTTTTGGTGTCTCCGGCCGCACGGAGCACGGTGCCGAAGAGAATCCCGGCCGTTCTGGGCAGCATGGGAAGATAGAGAATCAGAAAATAGCGGGAGGCCAGACCCCGGATGGCGGGATCCACCTGCATCCAGACCGGCACCAGGCCGCTGAGGGATACGGTCAGAACGGTGAACAGGATTCCGGTAATCAAGGCGGTCAGCGCGGCCTGCCCGGAGGCTTTGGCAGCACGTTCCCGGTCGCCTGCGCCGCAGGCCTGGGAGATATAGGCCAGAAATCCGATACCGAGGGCAGAGATGGAGCTTCCGACCAGCCAGCCCACGGTGCTGGTGGCGCCAACGGCCGCGGTGGCCTGGGTACCCAGGGAGCCGACCATGGCCGTGTCAATATATTGTACTGCCGTCTGCATCGCCTGTTCCAGCATGGTGGGCCAGGCCAGGGACGCGATGACCGGCAGCATGTTCCGAGAAAAGCCCGTCCGCAAACGTTGCTTCATAACACACCTCGCAGCATCCAATCTGCAGCAAGTATAGCGTATTACCGGTAAAAAATCAATTGTGCGGAATTTATCAAAAAAACCTTGACTCTCACCTTACGTCATAGTTTATTCTGAGCAACAGGAGGAGGCGAGAACATGAAAACAGTAAAGGAGGTCAGCCGTCTCAGCGGTGTCAGTGTCCGGACGCTGCACCACTATGACGCCATCGGCCTGCTGAAGCCGTCGAAGCTCACGGAAGCGGGATACCGGCTGTATGACAACCGGGCGCTGGAGCGCCTGCAGCTGATTTTGCTGTATCGGGAGCTTCGGTTTCCGCTGGAGCAAATCCGGGAGATTCTGGACAGTCCCGGCTTTGACCGGGATCTGGCTCTGCGGCAGCAGATTCAGCTTTTGCAGCTGCAGAAGGAGCACCTGGAGCAGCTGTTGGATCTTGCCTGCTCCATTCAAAGAACAGGAGTGAACAGGATGGATTTTTCCGCATTTGACACAAGCAAACTGGACGACTACACTGCCCGGGCCAGAGAGGCCTGGGGGAATACCGGAGCATACCGGGAATACGAGGAAAAAGCGAAGGGACGGAGTAAGGAAATGGAGACCATGGTCGGCGCTCAGCTGATGGATATTTTTCGGGAGTTCGGTGCAATCCGCCATCAGACGCCGGATTGCGGGGAAGCACAGGCTCTGGTCCGGAAGCTGCAGGACTATCTCACGAAGCACTATTATACCTGCACCCCGGAGATTCTGCTGGGATTGTCTCAGATGTACGGAGGCGGCGGTGAAATGACCGAAAACATCGACCGTACCGGCGGTGACGGCACAGGCGCCTTCGCCCAGCGGGCCATTGAGATTTACTGTGGACAATTATGACATGAATGCAGCCCCATGCCTCTGCTGAGACATGGGGTTGCGGCTTTGTTCAGCGTGCATTATAATGGTATAAACACGCATATTGCTACGACAGGGCTCTGATTCGCGCTGTCATTGCAGCGAAGCAGCAGAACCCTGTAGGGCACGACGACCCGGCGCGCCGTTTGGCAGTTGGAAAAGGAATGCAGCTGCCTGCAAAAAAAGCGCGTAGGGGCGGCTATCAGCCGCCCGCGATCTGAAGACACGTGTCATCGGGCGGCTGATAGCCGCCCTACGGTCCGTTTTCGTTCATTATGATGCTGCTCGCAATGACGGCGTTGTTTTGAATGATTTCAAATCTTATGGAGATATGGCCATGATCTATCTGGAACGCTTTCGACTGCCCGATCAGGATCAGGAGGACGCTTTTCTCTCGGGAATCCGCCGCACCTGCTATCCCACCCGGTACCCGTTTCACGTCTTCCGCTACCGCCGGATGCCGGAATTGGAGTTCGCGCCCATCACCATTCTGGCCGGAGGAAACGGCAGCGGAAAGAGTACCCTGCTCAACGTCATGGCGGAAACCCTGGGTCTGCGGCGAACGGCGGTTTATAACCGCAGTCCGTTTTTTGAGGATTATACGGCCCTGTGCCGCTGCCGGGTTACGGGAGACGGCGTGGAAAACGGCAGAATCATCACCAGCGACGATGTATTTGACTATCTTCTGAACATTCGGTGCCTGAACGAAAACCTGGACAACCAGCGGGAACAGCTGCTGGCCGAATACCGGGATCTGCGGTATTCCCAATTCCGGCTGCGCTCTCTGGAGGACTATGAGGAACTTGCGAAACATGTGGACGCAACCAGGCGTACAGGCTCGGATTATGCCAGAACCCATCTCATGGAGAGCGTGCCGGAGCAGTCCAACGGGGAAAGCGCCCTGCGCTTCTTCACCGAGGCAATCGGGGAAAACGCCCTGTATCTGCTGGACGAGCCGGAAAACAGCCTCTCAGCCGCCCGGCAGCTGGAGCTGCAGGCCTTTCTTTCGGATTCTGCCCGCTTTTTTGGCTGTCAGTTTGTGATATCCACCCATTCTCCCTTTTTGCTGGCGATTCCCGGCGCGAAAATCTACAATCTGGACGCCGTACCGCCTGCGGTCTGCCGGTGGACGGAGCTGGAGAATGTGCAGGCCTACCGGGCGTTTTTCCGGCAGCGGGAGAAAGATTTCACCCCATGATTATTCCCGGAGCGGTGGCTTCTCTACCGGTTCTGACGGCGCGGCAGGTCCTTGTCACCCGTGGCCGGATTGTCCAGCAGACGGCCCTCTTCCGAAAAACGCGACCCATGGCAGGAGCAGTCCCAGGAGTGCTCCTGCCTGTTGTATTTCAGGGCGCAGCCCATGTGGGGACAGCGTGGCGCGGTGGGGGTCAGGAGGCCGCAGACGGCCTCGGCCGCATTGAGAGCCAGCTGCGGATGCAGACTGCTTCTGGACGGGGAAAACACGGAAGCGTATGGGTTGTCCCGCCCGAGAATCCGGTCGGTCAGCACCATGGCGGACACCATGGCGGAGCTCATGCCCCACTTGTTGAAGCCGGTGGCCACATAGAGGTTGGGCGTTCGTTTGGAATAGGATCCGATATAGGGTATTCCGTCCAGGGTCATGCAGTCCTGGGTCGCCCAACGCCCGACCTCCCGCGCCTGGGGATAGAACCGGCGGGCAAAGGCGGAAAGGGGCTGCCAGCCATTGGTGTGCCTGCCGGTCCGGTGACCGCCGCCTCCCAACAGAAGCAGCGATCCGTAGTTCCGAAAGGACAGGCCGGTTTTGGATTCGTCCACATAGCACCCGTTGACCGTAGGCGCGTTCTGCAGGGCCAGTACATAGGAGCGGTGCTGGTACAGCTTGAGAAAATAACCGCCGTGCTTGTTCAGAAAAGGAAAGTGGGTGGCGACGATGATGTGCTCCGCCTGAATCGTGCCATGGTCGGTCACGGCCCGGCCCGGCGCCAGCTCCAGAACCCGGGTGTGCTCGTAGATCTGCAGCCGGGGCGCCAGGGCGGCAGCAAGCTTCAGGGGATGAAACTGGGCCTGATGGGGGAATCTCACGGCGCCTGCCACGGAGAAGGGCAGGGGCAGATTGGCGGCAAAGGAGGCCGGCGCGCCGATTTCCTCCAGGGCCCGAAGCTCCCGGTCAATGGCTTTCCGGTTGTCCAGGGCGTAGACGTAGGTATTGGTTTCCTCAAAATCGCAATCTGCCGTTTGGCAGAGCGCACGATACTGACCCAGTGCGGCCTCCTGGGCCTCCAGATAGAGCTTCGCCGTCTCCTTGCCGTAGGTCTGCAGCAGCTTGCTGTAGATCAGGCCGTGCTGGGATGTGATTTTTGCCGTGGTAAACCGCGTGACGCCGCCGCAGATGGTATCGGCCTCCGCTACCACGGCGTCCACGCCCTGGCTGGCCAGCCGGTGGGCGCAAAGAAGCCCGGCCATGCCGCCGCCGATAATCAGGACGTCCGCCTTTCGGGAATCCAGCAGTGGGGGAAAAGAAGGAAGCTGCGCCGTGTCGAGCCAGATTGCATGCATGAAACCACCTCCCGGCCAGTATGCCCCGGCCGGGAGGTGGTTATGTATTGAATCAGCGAATAAAATTGGTTCGTGCGCCGCGGTCGGGCTCCGGCGGCGTGATGCCGGCGGCCTTGCCGGCCGCAATGCATTGCAGCAGCCAGGCCATGTTTTTGCCCAGATTGCGCATGGTCTGCATACCCTCCAGGTCCTGGGCAGCTTCTTCGGCCAGACCGTTGCCGCCGTGGACCATGTTCCAGTAGGTGGAGGAGACAACAGGCATCTGGTTGATGGTGAAATACTTCTGGATTTCGTCCAGGGTGGCACTGGTGCCGGCCCGGCGGGCGGAGGCGATGGCGGCAGCGGGCTTGTGGGCCAGGGCCTGACTGCCGGCGCAGAACAGCCGATCCATAAAGCTGATGAGCGTACCGTTGGCGGAAGCATAATACACGGGGCTGCCGAACACAAATCCGTCAGCTTCCCGGCACTGGGCCAGGATTTCGTTGAGACCGTCTTCTTCCCCAAAAGCGCACCGGCCGAGCTTTCTGCAGCCATAGCAGGCGGTGCAGCCGCGGAAGACCCCGGAACCGATCTGCAGAATCTGCGTCTCAATGCCGGCTTTTTCCAGCTCCCCGGCCACCTGGGCCAAGGCGGTGTATGTACAGCCGTGCTTGTGGGGGCTGCCGTTGAACAGTAAAACTTTCATATGGGTTCATCCTTTCTCCAGCAGGGCTTTTGCCTTGCGGGCCACAATAATTTCCTCGTTGGTGTCCACGACGTAAATCCGCACCGGGCTGCCGTCCCGGGACAGATCCATGCCGCCCTTGGCATGGTCGTTTTTGTCCGGATCCAGCTGCACGCCCAGGCACTCCAAGCCCTCCAGGGACATGCGCCGGACCGTGGCGCTGTTGCGGCCGATGCCGCCGCCGAAGACCACGGCGTCCAGACCGCCCATGGCCGCCGTATAGGCGCCAATGTATTTTTTGATTCCGTAGGCGTAGGCCTTAACGGCGTTTTGACAATGCACATCTCCTGCCTGCGCGGCCTGCTCAATGTCCCGCAGGTCATTGGACACGCCGCCGGACATTCCGTACAGGCCGCTTTTGGTCTGCAGCATGGTCTTGACCTCCTGCAGGCTCATGCCGCATTCCTCCACCAGATAGAAGATGATATAGGGATCCATATCTCCGATGCGGTTGTTCTGCAGGACGCCGCACTGCAGGCCCATGCCCATGGTGGTGTCGATGCTGACGCCGTTTTTCACGGCGCACAGACTGCCGCTGCCGCCCAGGTGGCAGCAGACCAGCTTCAGATCCTCCCGGCCCATGGCCTTGGCCGTCCAGGTGGACAGATACTCCAGGGATGCCCCGTGAAACCCGTAGCGGCGGATGGCGTGCTGCTCCGAAAGCGCAATGGGGATGGGATAGAGATAGGCCTCCGGGGGCATCTGGGCGTGAAACGCCGTCTCGAAGGAGCCGATCATGGGCGTCGCCGGCATCAGGGATTGGAACTGCCGGATGGCGGCCAGGTAGGGGGGATTGTGGGCAGGGGCCACGGCGTTGAAATCGGCCATGGCCTGCAGGACGTCCTCCGTCAAATATTGAACGCCTGTGACGCCTTTGGCGTGGACAACCTTAAAGCCCACGCAGGCGATTTCCTCCAGGGTTTCAATGCAGCCTGCCAGAAGATGCTCCAGCATGGCGCAGATGGCCTCCCGGTGGGTGGGGAAAACGGCTTCCAGCTGCACGCTGTCGCCGGTGCGGCTGTTCCGATGGCAGAACAGGCTCTTGGCTCCGCCGACCCGTTCCGCGCCGCCTGCGGCCAGAACCTGCTCGCCGTGGGTCATGTCGAACAGCTGATATTTCAGTGATGTGCTGCCCACGTTGCAGATGAGAATATTCATATGGCACCCCCGAATTCTTTTTTCTCTATTCTATCAAAAGAATCCGGGGAAGGAAAGAGAAAGATTCTTAGGTCACATCCGGGGCAGTGAGGGCCTGCACCAGAGCCTGCATTTCGTTTTTGGAAGAAACCCCATGGGCCTTTCGAAGCAATTCCGACCGTGCAGGTTCGGAAAGACTGGAAAACCGCTTCATGGCCTCGGGATTTTGCGCCAGAGCCAAACCAAGCCCCAATGGCAGCTCACCGCTGTGATTTGATTTCCGCATATTCAGAGATCCTCCAGATCCGCAGCCGGAATGTCGTTTTCGATGTTATCCCGGGCCAGATCGTTGTCAAGAACGGGATAAACAGCCGGGATGGGCTTTTCCGCCTTCCTGGCCTTTTGCTCGGTTTGCGGATCGAGCTTGCCTTTCCATGTCATGAAACTCACCTCCGCAATAGCCTGCCCGTGATGGCAGGGATTATACGGCACGAAAGCTCATGGATGGGCGAAGCGGCGCATAAGATTCCTGAGAAAGGGGTGTGAGAGACAATGGAAGAAAAGAAAAAAGGTTCGGGCCTGGCAACATTTATTTCGACTGTGTATTTGCTGACTGCACTGTGCCTGCTGCTGGGTGTTGTGGGACGATGCTGCCCGTCTGTGGAGCAGCGCTTTCGCGCCATGCTGACGGGCTGGGAGGACAATCCCCTGCAGGAGGCCTTTCACACGCTGGCGGACGGATTGGAGGCGGGACTGCCGGTGGGGGAGACGGTGGAGGCTTCCATAGAAGTGCTGTTCCCCCATGCGGATTAGAGTATCCCCCGGCTTCTGCGCCATGGTCTGCCTGCTGGCCTGGCTGAACCTGCGGCTCTGCGGATGGTTTCTGGCCGGCGTTATGTTTCATGAGCTTGGGCATCTGCTGGCGCTGCGGCTGTGCCATGCCTCTGTGGAGCGAATCTCCCTGGAGATATCCGGAGCGAACATTCAAACCAGTCTGACAGGGTACCGGCAGGAGATTCTCTGTGCGGCAGCCGGCCCCATGGCCAACTGCCTGCTGGGAGCGGCCATGCTTCGGCTGCTGCCGCAGCTGGCGGTGGTCAGTCTGCTGCTGGCGGCGGTGAACCTGGTGCCGCTCTATCCCCTGGACGGCGGACGAATTCTGCGGGCTGCGCTGCTGCTGCACTGCAGCCAGGAGAAAGCAGAGCGAATTCTGCACGTGGTAACGGCCGGCGTTTGCTGCACGCTGATGGTTCTGGCCTGCTGGATGACAGTGGAGCTGCAGGCGGGCTTGTGGCCGATTTTCGCGGCGCTGGTGCTCCTGTGGCGGGCAGGGGAGCGGGAAAAACCATAACGGCTATTGCTTTTCCGCGTGTCAGAGGATAGAATAAGACAGAAAAACCAAAGCATAAAGGAGCGGCTATGAACGAGCAACTGCGGAGGATTCTGCCTCTGGTGCAAAAACCGGCCCGGTATGTGGGTGGGGAATATGGACAAGTGATGAAAAACAAGGAGGACGTCCGCCTGCGGGTGGCCTTCTGTTTCCCGGATACCTATGAAATCGGCATGTCCAACATGGGAATGCGGATTCTCTATGGCGTGATGAATGAGATGGACGGCGTCTGGTGCGAGCGGGTCTTTGCCCCCTGGGGCGATATGGAGGCGCAGATGCGTCAGGCGCAGCTGCCGCTGTATGCCCTGGAGAGCCAGGATCCCGTCCGGGACTTTGACCTGGTGGCCTTTACCATCGGCTATGAGATGAGCTACACCAACATTCTGAATATGCTGGACCTGGCCGGGATTCCCCTCTATGCCCGGGAGCGCAGCGGTCTGCACGGCCTGGTGTTTGCCGGCGGCGTCTGCGCGGTGAATCCCGAGCCCCTGGCGGATTTTATCGATTTCTTCTCCATCGGCGAGGGGGAGGAGATGACCCCGGAGATTCTGCGCCTGTATGAGCGGGCCAAGGCGGAGGACTGGACGAAGGAGCGGTTCCTGCGGGCCGTAGCGCACATTGAAGGCGTCTATGTGCCGTCGCTGTATGAGCACCGCTATGGAGAGGACGGCACCCTGGCGGAGATCGTCCCTCTGGACGGCGCGCCGGAAAAGGTGACCAAGCGGATCATCAAGGATCTGGACCGGGCCTATTATCCGGCAAAGACCATGGTGCCCTCCACGGAAATCGTCCACGACCGAACCAATCTGGAGGTGTTCCGGGGCTGCATCCGGGGCTGCCGCTTCTGCCAGGCGGGCTTCTGCTACCGGCCTGTCCGGCCCAAACATGCCGATACCCTCTACCGTCAGGCGGTGGAGGCGCTGGAATACTCAGGCAACCACGAAATCAACCTCTCCAGCCTGTCCACTTCGGACTATAAACAGCTGGAACCCCTGGCCGACCGGCTTATGGACTACTGTGAGGCCAACAAGATCAACCTGTCCCTGCCGTCCCTGCGGGCGGACAACTTCTCCCGGGAGCTGA